>DASRIR010000107.1:0-2191 GCA_035649875.1 Burkholderiales bacterium
CGTTAGCACCTAAAAGCATATGAAGCTGCAACAGCTCCGCTGCCTGACCGAGGTTGCCCGCCGCGGGCTCAACGTCTCCGAGGCGGCCGAGGCCCTGCATACCTCCCAGCCGGGAGTGTCCAAGCAGATCCGCGCCTTGGAGGACGAGCTCGGCGTGCAGGTATTCGTGCGCCACGGCAAGCGCCTGGTATCGGTGACCGAGCCCGGCAAGGCGGTGGTGGCGATCGCCGAGCGCATGCTGGCCGAGGCGCAGAACATGCGGCGCGCCGGAGAAGAGTTCGCGAACGACCAGCTCGGCACGCTGACCATAGCCGCCACCCATACCCAGGCGCGCTACGCGCTGCCCAAGGCGGTGGCGTCATTCAAGCAGCGCTACCCGAAGGTGGAGTTGCGGATTCACCAGGGAAATCCGACCCAGATCTGTGAGCAGGTACTCACTGGCGAAGCCGACCTCGGGGTCGCGACGGAGATGATTTCCGAGTACCCGGACCTGATCTCGCTGCCGGTCTACCAGTGGAATCGCTGCGTGGTGGTGCCGGCGAAGCATGCGCTGCTGAAGGAGACGCCGCTCACGCTGGAAAAGCTCGCCGAGCATCCGATCGTGACCTATGACTTCGCGTTCGCCAACCGCTCGCTGGTCCAGAAGGCGTTCGAGGCCCGCGGCCTCAAGCCTCAGGTGGTCCTGAGCGCGCAGGATTCCGACGTCATCAAGACCTACGTCGAGCTCGGGCTCGGCGTCGGCATCTTGGCAAAAATGGCGTTCGACGCGAAGCGCGACGTCATGCTGCGCGCCATCGATGCAAGCCACCTGTTCGAGTCGAGCACTACGCGCCTCGGCATCAAGCGCGGCGCGTATCTACGGCGCTATGCCTACGACTTCATCGGCATGTTCGCACCGCACCTGCCCGCGGCCACGGTGGAGCGCGCGGTGAAGGGACAGGAAGGCTCGCGCTACGAGTTGTAGATAAAGTCGCGCACGCGCGGGAAGATCATCTCGCGCCAACGCCGACCGGAAAAAATCCCGTAGTGACCCACGCCGGGCGCGACGTAGTGCATGCGCCGCTCGCGCGGGATGTTGAGACAGAGCTGGTGCGCGGCCTCGGTCTGGCCGTTACCCGAAATGTCGTCGAGCTCTCCCTCGATGGTGAGCAGCGCCGGCTCGCGGATCGCCTGCGGGCGCACCAATTCTTCGCGCAGGTACATGCGGCCTTTGGGCAACGCGTAGTCCTGGAACACCATCTTTACGGTGTCGAGGTAGTACTCAGCCGGCATGTCGAGCACAGCGTTGTACTCATCGTAGAAGCGGCGGTGCGCGGCGGCGGATTCGCCGTCCCCCGCGATCAGCTTGTGGTAGTAGTCGACGTGCGCGTTCAGGTGGCGATCCGGGTTCATCGCCACGAACCCGAGATGCTGCAGGAAGCCGGGATACACGCGCCGCATGTAGCCGGGATATTTCGCCGGTACGCGCTCGATCACGTGCTGCTCGAACCACGAATACGGCTTGCGCCGCGCGAGGTTGTTGACCGCCGTAGGGCTGCGTCTGGCGTCGATCGGCCCGCCCATCATGGTCATGGTGCGCGGTTGTGCGTCGCCTTTCGCCGCCATGAGCGAGACCGCCGCCAGCACCGGCACGGTGGGCTGGCAAACCGAGATCACGTGGACGTCGGGTGACAGCATGCGGATCCAGTCGCGCACATAGTCGACATAGTCGGCGAGGTGGAACGGGCCCGCGGTGAGCGGCACCAGACGCGCGTTGACCCAGTCGCTGATCCACACGTCGTGCTCCGCGAGCAGCGCGCGCACGGTATCGCGCAGCAGTGTCGCGTGATGTCCGGAAAGCGGCGCCACCACCAGCACTTTGCGGGCGTTCGCTTTCCTGCTCTTGAAGCGCACCAGGTTGCAGAACGGTTTTTCCAGCACCACCTCGGGCTGCGCCTCGGCGATGTCCCATTTCGGCTTTTCGTAACGCTCGGTGACGCGCAGGAAGAGGTCGCTCGACGCCGCGACGCGCTTGGCATGCGGCCAGTAGATGAACGGGCTGAAGGGGTGTCCGAACCAGCCGCGCGAGAACTCCGCCCAGAACCGGAACGGCGCCAGCGCCAAATGCTGCGCTTCGTAAAGGCTATAAAGCATCAAACACTTATAGCAGAATTGCGGCACCGCCGCATCGGTGGAAAGTCACGCTGGTATG
>DASRIR010000108.1:0-13399 GCA_035649875.1 Burkholderiales bacterium
ACCCGCTTTGTCGAAGGCAAGCTTTCCGGCTGACCTTCCGCGGTACGCGTCGTGGAAGCGTTCTTCCTGCCGGTCGATCCGGGCCAGCGTTTCTGCATCCTGAGCACCCCGGCCGGCGCGGCGCGTCGGGCCGTGGTCTACCTCCACCCCTTCGCCGAAGAGATGAACAAGGCGCGGCGCATGGCAGCGCTGCAGGCGCGCCGGCTCGCGGCCGAGGGCTGCGTTGTGCTGCAGATCGATCTTCTTGGTTGCGGCGATAGCAGCGGCGAGTTCTCCGAGGCGCGCTGGCAGGCCTGGACGCGCGACGCGCGGACCGCCGTTCGCTGGATTTCCGGCCGCTACCCCGTGCCCGTCACCTTGTGGGGACTGCGTCTTGGCGCGATGCTGGCGGCCGACGTGGCACAGGATGCGAGCCTCGGCATTGAGCATCTGGTTCTTTGGCAGCCCGTCACCAACGGCGGCCAGTTCGTTTCGCAGTTTCTTCGCTTGCGTCTCGCCAGCGAAATGCTCGCCAGCGGTGCGGCCACCACGGCGCTGCGCGAGCTTACCGAGGAGCTGCGCCGCGGCGGCATGCTCGAGGTCGCGGGCTACGAGCTGCATGCGGACCTCGCCGCCCACGTCGAGTCTCTAAAACTGGAGGCGTTGAGGCCTGCCGTGAAGCGGGTGGATTGGCTGGAAGTACTCGCCGATCGCACGCTGTCCGTGCGTCCGGCAGCCAAACGCGTATTGGACGTGTGGCGGGGCGCCGGCATCGAGGTGAACGCGCAGCAGGCGCTCGGTGAGCCATTCTGGTCGACGCTCGAGATTGCCGAGTGCAATGAGCTGCTTGAGCTCACAGCCGCGGCCATGCAGAGGCCGGTTTGAATTGGCGCGAAGAGGCGGTTGTCTTTCCGTGTGGCGACGACGAGCTGGTGGGCGTCTTTGCGCTTCCCGAGCAAGCCGGGCCGCGTGGCGTCCTCATCGTAGTGGGCGGACCGCAATATCGGGCGGGCAGTCACCGCCAGTTCACCCTGCTCTCGCGGTATCTCGCGCAGCGCGGCATCGCTTCCCTGCGCTTCGACTACCGCGGAATGGGAGACAGCAGCGGCGCCGCCCGCACATTCGAAGCCGCCTCGGAGGACATCCGTGCCGCCGTGGATCGCCTGGTGGAGCGTTTGCCGGCGCCGCGCGAGGTTGTGATCTGGGGGCTTTGCGACGCGGCGTCGGCCGCGCTTATGTATGCGCAAGCCGATCCACGCGTGAGTGGATTGATACTGGTCAATCCATGGGTAAGAACCGAGGCGGGCTTGGCACGCGCGCAGTTGCGTCACTACTACGGCGCGCGGCTGCTGCAGGTGAGCTTTTGGCAAAAGCTTGTACAAGGTGAATTCAAGCCAGCGCGAGCCGCTCGAAGCTTCGGTGAATCGCTTTTGCGCTCGATCCGCCGAAGTCGCGATCATATCGGCCAGCCCCTCCCGGAGCGCATGGAGGCCGGTTTGCGACGCTTCAAGGGGCGCGTGCTGCTTATCCTCAGCGGCAAAGACTTGACTGCGCAGGAGTTCAATAGCCTTGCGGCGGGCTCGCCCGGCTGGCAAGGCCTGTTACGCGAGCCGCGGGTGACGCGCTTCGAAATGGTGGAAGCGAACCACACGTTTTCCCGCCACGATTGGCGAGAACAGGTACTAAGCCGGACTAGCGCCTGGCTCATGCAAGAGCGGGCTTCCGAAGGCAGTTCCGGACGAGGCGCAGGCCGAAACGCCAGTTTGGACGATCCCAAGGCGTAAAGCGCGGTATCTGGTAGAAATCGTCGCCCGGACGAGCCGCACCAGGGGCGGTGGTGACGGCGGCCTCGAAGCCAAGCTCTCTTGCCAGCGCCGCGTGCTCCCGCCGGTAATCGCGGCCCGGGCGGCCATTGGGATATGCGAACAAGCGAACCGGCGCGCCGGTGATCTGCTCGAGCTGGTGGCGGCAATCCGTGAGCTCCTGGCGCACCCGATCCAACGACATGCGCGCCAAGATCGGGTGCGTGACAGTGTGCGCGCCAATCTCCATTCCGGCGTCGTACAGCGCCTTTACGTCCTTGTTGGTCATCATCAACCGCGACGGCACGACCGCCTTGGCACGGTTCGCAATTTCGATCGCCACGGTGTGCCGCAGCCGCGGCATCTCATACTTGAGCTGCTTCAGGATCGCGTCGGCGGCCTGCCGGCGCTCGTTCTGCGTCGTGACCGGCAGGCGGCCGTAGCCTAAGTCCGACAGATCGAAATGCGGACCCTGCGCGTGGCGCAGCGCTTCGATCACCACATCATTGAACATATAACCGCCATCGAGAAACCCCGTGGCGATGAAGAACGTGGCCGGCAGCCCGACCTGGCGCAACACCGGGAGTGCCAAATCGTGGTTGTCGGCGTAACCGTCATCGAACGTGATAGACAAGGCGCGCTTTGGAAGGCGCTTGGCGCGAAGCGCGCGGACCGCTTCCCCTAGCGGCATGACCTCGAAATTGGACGCCACCCACCGCATGCGTCGCTCGAACTCCTCTACGCTCGGCACGCCCTCGCGCATTGGATCCGGCGCAGGCAGCACCCGGTGATACGCCAAGACGCTCAGCGAAGCGTTCGGCAAGGCACGCAGCAGCACTTGGACGGACCAGTTCACCGGCGCATGTTCTGCATCGAGCGCGCGCGAACATGGCTCCTGACGTAGCAGTACTTCCCGGAAGCTTCGCGCGGGACTTCGCGCACCCGTTCCACGCATACCTCCACTGACGAGCCGAGCCGATCAGCAATGCCTTTGCGGATGGTCTCGACGTCCGACTCGCTGAACGCTGCATCCGTGCAAAGCAAAATCCGCGTGCGCTCAAGGCTTTCTTGAATCACCTTGAACTGGCGTACGCCCGGGATGTCACGCACTGCATAGATCAGGGCGAGGCCGTGCATTACGGTGCCGTCCTGCGCGACGACGAAATCGGTCGAACGGCCTTGAATCTCCTTAAGGAGCGGCAGACCGCGCCCGCACGGGCATGTTTCGTCGCCGAGAACGCCCACATCGCCGGTCCGGTACCGGATGAAGGGGAAGTCGCCTGTCGCCAAATGTGTGACCACGATCTCCCCCGACGTCCCCGAGTCCACCGGTCGGCCGCTCTCATCGACTGTCTCGACGATGATGTCCTCCGCCGTAATGTGCATACCCCCGGCCGGGCACTCGTGCGCGATGAATCCGGCGTCGCGGCCGCCGTAGCCGTTCGCGACACGGCAGCCGAAAATGCGTTCGATATCCCGCCTCTGCTCCTCGTAGAGCCTCTCGGACGTGACGAAGGCCACCCGGATGCCGAGGCGGTCGAGCACCACGCCGCGACGCTCTGCATGGCGCGCGATATGCGCAAGCGCGGAGGGATAGCCAAAAAGCATCTTCGGCCGTCGTTCAGCGATGCGCTCGACGAAGCCGTCGAGCTTTTCCTCGGACATCTCGAAGGCCGGGATGAGCTCGGTGCGCATAAGCGCATCGCGCCATTCGCGCAGCCTATCCTGCGCGCCGAGTTCTATCGGCGAGCCCCACACGACGACTTCCGGATCGCCGATATCCACGCCCCACCAGCGCGTGGCACGCCATTTCGCCGCCACATCGTGGCTGATGCGCTCTTTTCCCAGGAAGAAAATCAGCGGCTCGCCGCTCGAGCCGCCAGTGTTGTAGCGGGTGAGCCCGTGCGCCTTGCGCGACTTCATCGCCGTGAGGTTCGCGCGGATATCCTCCTTGGTGAGTAACGGAAGGCGGGCAAGATCGCTCAACTCGCGGACCTCGCCGGGAAGGAAATCCAGCCGAGCAAAGAGCGCCCGGTAGTACGGCACGTCCTTGGCCGCGCGCTGCAAGAGGTTCCGAAGCCGGGCAAGCTGCAAATCTCGAAGCTTGCCGGCATCCCACCATTGCGTCTTCTCGAGCACCCGCCGAACGGTGACCGTGTTGTGCCTCTTCAATCTTTCCTGGGCGGGGAAGACCACGCCCGCGATGAGCTTGGTGTACAGGTTCATGCTGGCCTGATGCTCACTCGCGTGCCCGTGCGCACCGACGCATAGACACTCGCCCAACGATGCTTCACCTGTGGCCAGGTGTATTTCTCGACTTCCTTTAACGCCGCATTGCGCAGTCGTTGAGCGACCGCCGGCTCTTCGAGCACGCGCAAGGCCGCGGCCGCCATACCCGCGTCATCACCGGGCGCGACGAGCAGCGCATTGACACCGTCGCGCACGATGAACGGCACGCCGCCGACGTTGGTGCTGACAACGGGAACGCCGCTCGCCATGCCTTCGAGCAGGGAGATTGGCATGTTGTCCACGCGGCTCGGATTCAACACGACGCGGGCCGAGCGGTAGAGCGCGGCCATCTGTTCACGGGATAGCCGGCCGCAAAAGTCTACGGCCTCGGCGATGCCCAGGTTCGCCGCCTGGCGCTGCAACGCAAGCCGCTCCGGGCCGCTACCGGCGACCGTGAGCCGCGCTGCCGGCAGCTGCGCGCGAACCCGCGCGAAGGCGCGCAGTGCCGTCGGCACGTCGTAGATCGGCTCGAGGTTTCTCGGCACCACAATGTGCGGCCGGGACACGAGCTCAGCCGCCGGGGAAAAGCGTTCCGGGTCGACGATGTTCGGCACAACGTCGCTTCCGACGCCACTGCGCCGAAAGACCTGCTGAAGAAAAGCGGAAGGCACGGCCAAGGCACTCGCCCAACCCAAGATGGCAAGGACAATGCGGCCAGAGCGCTCCAGAAACCATTGCGCCTCGCCACCGTGGTAGTTGACCACGCTCGGGACGCCTCGCATGCATGCGACGAGAATCGCGGGTGTCGCACAGAGGTACCATGCCCATCCGGAATTCGCCATGACGTGCACTACCTCGGCGTTCGCGGTGGCGCGCCAGAGCCGCACCACATACGGCAACAAACGCACAGCAGCGCGAAAAAACCGCAACCTCTCGACCCACGATGGGCGACAAGGCGGATTGGTGCGGACGAGCGTCACGACGGCGCCTTCGGTTTCCAGCTGCTCCGCGAGCTGACGAGTCTGGTTAGCCATCCCGCCTTCCGGCGGAGGCAACGGTCCGACCAGAACCAGTCTCAGTCCACGCAAGCTCATCCGGCCGCCCTTGTGCGGCGAGGCGACGCCTCCCCTTGCTCCATTCCAGCGAGAAAGGCGTCGAACATGAGAAGCGTCCAAAGAGGGGCGCTGTAGTCGCGTGCTTCGGCAAGGTGATCGTTGATGAGCCGCTCAAGATAGTCCCTGCGGAAAAAGCCTGTTTCGGCGAGCCTCTTGCCGAGGACCGCTTCCGACAACCGTTCGCGCAGCGCGCCGCGAAACCAGCGTGCGAGCGGCACGGCAAACCCCATCTTCGGACGGTAGAGCACATCGGTGGGCAAGTGCGGCTCCATCGCCTTCTTCAGCAGGAGCTTGCCTTCGTGCCCGCGCATCTTGAACGACGACGGCAGGCTCGCTAGCCACTCCACGAGCACGTGGTCCATGAGCGGCTCGCGCACCTCCAGTGAATTCGCCATGCTGGCGCGGTCGACCTTGGTGTTGATGTCGCCGACAAGATAGGTCTTCAGGTCGATGTACTGGGCGAGCGCGAGAGGATCGTCGGTGCCGGCGCGCGCAGCGTGCCGGTTGAATACTTCCACGGCGTTGTACCCGCCGAGCTCGGCCTTGAAGGCGTTGCTATACAGGCGGCTGCGCATGTTGTCCTTGAGGTGCGACACTTCGTGGAAATAGGCCTCGACGGAGGTTCGCGCGAGTGCCTGAAAGGTCGTCTTGGCACGGAATATCCGCGGGGCCCAATCTGCCTTGGGATAAAAGCTGCCGAGGAGCCCAAACGCGGGCCGCCGCACCGCGAGGGGTAGCGCGCTGCGCAGGCGCTCTTCCATCAGATGAAGCTGGTAGCGCCGGTAACCTGCGAAGCTCTCGTCGCCGCCGTCGCCGGAGAGCGCAACGGTGACGTGCCTGCGCGCCAGCTGGCAGACTCGATAAGTCGGGATCGCCGAGCTATCGGCGAACGGCTCGTCGTACGTACGCGCCAACACATCGATCAGGGCGAAGTCGTCGCTGTCGACGTTGTGGACGAAGTGGCGGGTGCGGTACCGCTCGGCGACTTGCCTCGCATAGCGCGATTCGTCGAAAGCAGCATCACTGAAAGAAATCGAGCACGTGTTTACCGGCTGCGCGCTCATACCGGCCATCATCGCGACGACCGCACTCGAATCGACGCCGCCGGAAAGGAAAGCGCCGAGGGGAACCTCGGAGATCAGTCGCAGCCGCACCGATTCCTTCAGGCGCTCGACGAGCTCACCCTGCGCATCCTCTTCGCTTGCACGGTCGTCGAGCGTAAAGCGTACGTCCCAGTAAGCGCGCGGCTCGCTGGGCGGCTCGCCGCGCCTGAGGGTCAGCGTGTGCCCGGGCGGCAGCTTGCGCGCCGCCTTGTAGATCGCGCGCGGCTCGGGCACGTAGCCCAGAGCGAAGTAATCCTCGATTGCGAGCGGATCAAGCTCGCGTTGCAGTCCGGGGTGCGCCGCGAGCGATTTCAGCTCAGAGCCGAAGATAAGATGGCCATCGGCCAGCAGCGAGTAATAGAGCGGCTTCACGCCGAGCCGGTCGCGCGCGAGAAAGAGCGTACCGCGATTGCGATCCCATAGCGCAAAGGCGAACATGCCGCGAAAACGCTGTACGCAGGCTTCTCCCCACTCCTCCCACGCATGCACGATGACTTCGGTGTCGCTCTTTGTGCGAAAGACGTGACCGAGCTGCGCAAGCTCGGCGATCAGCGACTGGTAGTTGTAAATCTCGCCGTTGAATACCACGACGACGCTGCCGTCCTCGTTGAAAAGCGGCTGCTGACCGGTCGCAAGATCGATAATCGACAAGCGCCGGTGGCCCAGGCCGACGCCGGGCTCGATGTGCAACCCGCCAGAATCGGGACCCCGGTGAAGCTGCGTCTCGTTCATGCGCGACAGGAGCGCGCGCTGAATTTCGCGTTTGCTTTTGAGATCGACGATGCCTGTGATACCGCACATGCGCGATTCAGCGCGGCGCGATCGCCTGCGTCCGGAGGATGCCGGCCGCAGCGAGCGAGCGTTCGTAGAGCTGGGAATACTCGAAGACCATGCGCTTCAGGCTGAAGCGGCTTTGCGCCACCTGGCGCGCTGCCCGACCGTGGCGACGTGCTATCGAGCGCTCGACAAAGTAGTCCAGCATGGCTGTCGTCAAGGCGTTTGGACTGCCGGCTGGTACAAGAAGTCCGGTCATGCCCGACTCGATCAATTCCGCGTTCCCTCCAACTCGGGTAGCTATGACGGGAAGGCTGGAAGCCATAGCTTCGAGAATGGAGTTGGAAATGCCTTCTCCACGCGAGGGGAGCACGAAGCAATCCAGGCCGCGCATGATGTCCGCGACGTCGGAGCGTTCCCCGGCGAACCACACATGGTCGCGCGCGCCCTCATGATTGAGCGCTGTCTCCAGCGCCTCGCGCAGTGCGCCGTGACCAACCAGGACGAGCCGCAGGTGCTTGGCCGCAGCAGGCGAAATCTCCCGCGCGCGGAGAAATGCGCGGACAAGATTGAGCGGGTCCTTTACCGCGTCCATCCGGCCCACCCAGCCGACGAGCCACTCGTCCGGACCACCGAATGGGCAGCCCGGAATCTTCGCCCGGGCCGGTGCCGGGCAAAACCGCTCCGTGTCCACGCCATTGTAGAGATGCGATATGCGGTCGCGCGGCACCCCCACATCGCGCTCGAGGTAAGCAGCGAGATGGCGGGACAATGCAACGTAGTGCTGCACGAACGGGCGGTAAAGCCGCCTCACATATTGGTAGCGGCGCCTACGCCCCTCCGGGTCCTCGGCACTCCAGCCATGTTCTCCATGAATGCGGGCCGGCACCCCGGCCGCCCAGGCCGGCACAACCGCCTCCAGGGCGGCGAGATTGCGCGTATGCACGACGGCGGGTTGGAGCTTCCGGAAAAGCGCATAGAGCCGCGGGTAATCCCGCACCAAGTGTCCAGGGCGTTTACCGAGCTCGATGTAGCGCACATCATCGCGCTCGACACGGTCGGCGAACGCGCCGGACACCTGCGTGAGCGACACAACGATGTGCCGCCAGCGCTCGCGCGGCATCCGGTTCACCAGGTTAACGATGCCATTTTCCAGGCCGCCGACGCTGAAGCTGTAGACGACGTGAACGATGAGCGGCGGCGCTGTCATCGCGAGTTTCCGAGCGTGGCGGCGGCGAGCGCGGCCAGAAGCGCAGGCCGCATCTGTCGACCGAACTCGCGCAGCGTCTCGGCCGCGAGTTCGGGCCTTTCATCATATTGTGCGGCGACGATGATGGCTGCCGAATCATCGCTGCGTCCCAGAAGCCGGTCGCGCGCGAGTACCGCTTTGGCGATGTACGGGTTAATGAGCTCTGTCTGGCCGATGCGATACCACTCCCAGACCAGCAAGCGCGTGCCGCCAGCGCGCAAGTGCGTCTCTCGCAACTCCAGTGCATCGCCGAAATATTCCGTTCGCGTGCCCGCGCCGATGTTGCGCCACGAAGGCGGGTCGACCCGGTTCGTGGAATTCACAAGCTCGGCTCCGGCGCGCTGATTTCGGTAATAGCCGATGTACAGCGCGACTGCGCGTCCGTCCTTGCGGTAGATCTCGAAGGTGCTCGCGGTGGCGCCGGTATAACGCGGCCGCCAGTCGAGCGTCGTGACCGGGTCGATCATCCACCCGGAAGCGGGTTGCGGGCTGGCAAGCACCAGCGGACCGCGCCCGCCGGCCACACTGTCCAGATGCGCAGCATAGAGAGGCCATACGCCGACCGCGGTTAAAAACCCGACGCCGACGGCAACGCTCACGGCCGGGCTGACGGGGCGGCCATGCAGGTGGCCAATAGATTCCTGCTCGATGCTCGGCGCGGGGTCGCGCCAGAAAGAGCCTAGCCAGAAAAGCAGGCCGATGACGATCCCGAAGAAAACCCAGCCGTACAGGAAATGATCCACTCCGACGGCGAGCTTCATGTTGCTCAGGTGGCCGATCATTACGATCATGTAGGCGCGCACGAAATTCGCCAGGATCGGCACGACGATGGAAAGCGCGACGAACACTACGCGCTTCCATATGCGCTGATAGTTAAGGTAAGCGAACAGCGCCCCAACAGTGAGCGAAGCGATCAGGTAACGCAGGCCGCTACAGGCCTCGACCACCGACCATTGGCCAGAAGGGATCGTGAAAAAGTTGCCTTCGCGGTAAACGGGAATTCCGGTGAGGCGCAGCGCGCCAACCGTGAACTCGGCCGTCCAGTCCATGAGCCGGGGCAGAAATTCTTCGCCGAACGGTACGCCGAGAAAGAGAAAAGCGAGAGGAAAGGCAATCGTCATGGCCGCTCGCCGTCCGGCGAGCGCGACGACGGCGGCCGGAATCATTGCCGTCACGGCGTACTGCTGCAATACCTGCACCTGCGCCGCCGCGGCGACCAGCCAACCGAAGCCGGCAAGTGCCAGCAGAAGGAATCCGGCGTAATCGTACCGCGGTCCAATAAGCGCAAGCTCATGCCGTTTTCGCCAGATGAGGTAAAGAACGATCGGCACGATGGCATAGCCGTGCGTGAAGGTTTCGGAACTGCTCCATAACCGCACGATGGAACCAGCGGTTTCGTGGTAAATGAGGACAATGCCGGCGATCGCTGCGGCGATCAGCGCGGAAGCCCGAAGCCACGCGCTTTGCGCGACCAACGGCCCTTGATTCCGCAGCACTTGCTCCGGATCGACCTTCATCAGCCGAGGTTCTTCACGACGTGAGGACCGATGGCGTTCGCGACCGGTCGCGGCAGGCGCTTCCACAGCGCGATCAGTGCGCGGTACTTCGGATTGAGCGGGTTATTCTGAGGAATCGTCTCGCGCTTGTAGAGCCGATACTCGTAGGCGAGCGGCTGCGGCTCGAAGCCCCAGTTGCGCTTGAAGTCGTACGGCCCCGTGCCCTGCTTGCTGCGTCCGAAATCGAATACGCGCACCCCGCGCTCGCAGGCACGCCGCATGAGCTCCCAGTACTTGAAGTCATTCGCGGCGAGATCGCGCGCTTCCACGCAGTCGCCGGCGTAGTAAGGCAGAACCTCATCCTTGAAATAGAAGCTGAGCACGCTCGACACGGCCTTGCCGCGCGCATCCACCACCGTGAGCACTTCCGCTCCGAGGGTGTTGCGCAGCATCTCGAAGTAGCGTTTCGGTAGCGGCGGCGTGCCGTGGCGGTGGACGTTTTCGGCGTAGAGCGCGAAGAAACGATCGACCCCGCCATCGATTTCGCTCGTCAGTCCGTTCTTGATTCCCTTCCTCACCATCGCGCGCTGCTTGCGCGGGATCGCCAGCATGTTCGCTTGCGGCTCGGACAGCAGCCGCTTGCGAAAACCGGCGTAGAGCTCCTGCCGCGGCCAGTCGGATGTGCGTGGCGCGGAATTCCGCAGCTCCAGGTGCTGGACGCCGAGCCGCTCCGCGAGCGCCTGAGCCGCGCGGTAGAGCGCCCAGGTCGCTTCCTCATCAGAAGCTGCGACGCCGGCAACCGCGCAAAAAGGCAGCGAGACGAGCGCGTGCCCGAACAGAAGGCTCTTCACTTCCGCGAGCGGCATCACCCCGACGATCTCGCCGTCGCGCTCTGCGAGGAAGTAATGCGTGCGGTGGCCAAACGAGCGCTCGATGACCTCGCGCCAGCCGATACGGTGGAAAAATGTCGACACGGGCGAGCTGTCGACAAAACGCTCCCAGCGCATCGTGTCTTCTCGCCTGAATGGCCGCGCCTGGAGAGACGGCATGAATCCCCCTGGATCTGCCCGGAAATTATGCCAAGCGGAGCGAGCTAACTCCTTAGCCCGAAAGAGCCAATTCCTCCGCCGAGCCGAGGATCAGGCGGCCGAGGACGCGTACGCTACCGACGGTTCCGCGAAGGGAACCCGCATCAATCCCGCCTCCGCAGCCGGCTCGACGTTGGCCGCGGCGCCCTGCGCTAACTTGCGCACGGCTTCGGCGTAGCGCGCCGCGGCCTGCGTGCGGTTGGTGACGCCGATCTTGCGGAAGATGCGCTGCACGTGGTTCTTGACCGTAAACGGGCTGATGTCGAGCGCGGTGGCGATGTCGAGGTTGGTCTTGCCTTTGGTGATCGCCTCGAGCACGTCCCGTTCGCGCGCGCTAAGCTCGAGCACGTTCAGGCCATCGTGCGCGGTGGAGATCGAGTACGCGGGGACCTTGCGGAAAGCCGCGTCGATCTGCGCAAACAGCGGATCCATGGAGGATAGGAAGCGCTGCTGGTTGCGGGCCTTCGCAAAGGGCTCCGTGCCGAAGGCGATAAAAAGGCTGTCGCGCCCGGAGCGCTTGTCGTGCACGCCGTGCACGAGCACGGCGCGCATGTCGCCCAGCGCCGCGTGAATCGCGCAGTAGCACGGCTGCGCGACGTCCACATCGGCCGGCTTGACGAGCACCGGGCTGCGGCCGGCTTCGATCCAGCGCTCGTACGCCTGGCGCACGAGCCTATCCACGCGGCAGTGGGCGAGCTGCTCGGTGCGTACGCCCGGCACGCTCGAAGCAAGGTCGAGTTTGAGATCCCAGGCTGCAAAATCGCCCCACGCCGAAAACAGGATGTGGTGCGGCAGGAAGTGCTGCATCTCGCCGCTCAGCCAGCGGTAGATGTCGTAGTGCGTGCGGATGCGACCGCACTCCGAGACGATGCGCATGAAGCGCGCAGCGTCTTCGGAACTGAACTGAAAGCCCTTGAGCGGGACGTCCGCCGACGCCTTAGCCCGAGCGGGCCAGCTCGTCGTCTCGGGACTATAGATACCCAGCCAACGCGGAAGCTTTACTTGGACCGTATTCATGGTTTGGACCCTTGTTGTATGGAGCTTTTGACCGACGCGTCGAGACGGCGGAATTCGAAGCTGCTGATCGAAGCCCCCACGCCACCGGCACCTGCTCCTCCAGTCGCACGATCAGTGCGACGCAGTTCACGGTAATGGGGCGCTTTGGGAATTCACGAAATTCAACCGTGAACCCACCGCCTGCCCCCTCTTTTAGCGCCACGTCAGTCACGAAGTACACGCCACTCGCGCTGACGTTGCGGACCACGCCGGTCCCACCACCTTCATCAACCGCATCGGGAGCTCGGTTGCGAAACGCTCCTCTCTACGTGCGGCCGTGAAGGCCCGGATTGCCCCTCGCGCTATGGCCGCGATACTGAATCAGCTACGGCCGTCGCGAGCGAGCAACCAGTACCGTTTTGATCAGTGCATTTGTCACGGTACTTAACCGTGACACCGATACTGTTGTCATGGGAGGGTTGTCATGGGTACCTAGTAGCTAGCCCGGACCCCATAGCGGGCGTCTCCCTATAATCGGCGCAGAGAGATCTATCGAATATGTCCGCCCTGCACTGCCTCTCGTGCGAGCACGAGAACCCACGCGGCGCAAAGTTCTGTCAGGAGTGCGGCTCGAGGCTCAATCTCAAGCTTTGCAAGCACTGCGAGGCGATCAACGAGATCAACGCGCAGGGGTGCTATCAGTGCGGCACCCAGTTCGCATTACCGTCCGTATCGGCGAAAGCGTCCGGCATTCCTTGGCGTCTGCCTCGTGCGCGCACGGCAGTGATCACGGCTTGCGTGTTCACCGTCGTAGCCGTCATCGCCTTCGCCTACCAATTCGCATATCGCCAGCCGGTCGCTGCTGCGTCGAATGTTGCGCCCCAGCCTGCGCTGAAGCCCATCCCGCAGTTCGTGGCAACACCGATGCAAGACGCGGCGGCCCCTGCCGCCACGCCTGCCCCAGCTTCTGCCGCGACCCCTGCTGCGTCAGGGGGCACGAGCGCGGGGCGGACAGCGGTCACGCACACCCGCCCTGCTTCCGCACCCTAGCGGCCGCTCATGACTTTGCGGTTAGGAGCGCTGTCGCCTGCGTTTACGCTGGCCGTGCCGCCGCGACGCAAGGCTATGAATCTTCGACGTGGCCCGATTCTTGCGCCAGGACGGTTTCGGGCGATTGGACCCGCTCGACCTTAGCCCCGCATGAGACCCTGCTCTGCGGGGCTTTTCTTTTTCTAGAGCCCGCCCGGCTTCATCAGCGCCCCTCCCGCGCGGTGACACCGTGGCGCTCGGCCAGGACATAAAGCGCGACGCGATTGGGCACGCCGAGCTTGTCGTAGATCCGGCTCAGATGATTGCGCAACGTATGCTCGCCGATGTGGAGGGTCGACGCGAGCGTCTTATTGTCTGCTTCCGGCTGGCTCACAAGGGAGCGCACCACGTCCTGCTCTCGCGAAGTGAGCGACTGCAGCCCCACATCGGCCCGACCGGACAGCGAAGCGTTGTTCTGCTTAGATAGCTCGACGAACAGCTTTCCCGTGGTGGAGCGGTCGAGCCAAAGTTCGCCTTTG
>DASRIR010000109.1:0-2570 GCA_035649875.1 Burkholderiales bacterium
CACATGCGGAGCTCCCGAATCAGGACGGTTTGGGCGATCCTACATTGGTGTTGTGCGCCGCGCGGATGCGCCAGCCCGCCGGCTCCTTGACCAGCACCCAGGTGAAAAGGCCCTCGCGCGGCGGGGTCATTTGCCAGTGCATATGCACGAGCGCCACGTCCGGCCGCAGGAACTGGAGCTTGACCTCGCGCGTGGTCCAGACGCTGTCCTTGAATTGCGTGCGATGGCGCTCGGCGTGCTCGCGCTCGATCCGTTCGCGGCCGTGCCAGTGCATGCCCCAGACGTTGACGAAATCGGCGTCGTCCGACACCAGCTCGGCCATGCGCGCCATGTCGTGCTCGTTCCAGGCCTCGCGCCATCGCTCGACGACCTGCTGGATCATGCGCTCGTCTTCGCGCTGCATGGCCATATCATAGATTAATGATTGCCCCGCCCATCGAGCCGATGCTGGCGAAACTCGCGGACGAGCTGCCGCCGGCCGGAATTTATCTTTTTGAACCGAAGTGGGACGGCTTCCGCGCCATCGTGTTCCGCGGCGCGGGCGACGTGTACATCCAGAGCCGGGACTCGCGGCCGCTCGACCGCTATTTTCCCGAGCTGCACGACGCGCTGCTCGAGCGCCTGCCCAGGAACTGCGTAGTCGACGGCGAAATCGTGATCGCCACGCCACAGGGACTGGACTTCGACGCGCTGCAGTTGCGGCTGCACCCGGCCGAGTCGCGCGTGGCGAAGCTCGCGCAGGACACGCCCGCGTCGTTCGTGGCCTTCGACCTGCTCGCGGCCGGCAAGCGCGACCTGCTTTCCACGCCACAGGCGGAACGCCGCGGCCTGCTCGAGCGGCTCCTCGGCAGCGTGAAACCGCCGGTCTACCTGACGCCGGTCACGCGCGATCGCGCCGTGGCGCAGGACTGGCTCACGCGCTTCGAAGGCGCGGGGCTCGACGGCGTGATCGCGAAGCCCGAATCGAGCCCCTACCTCCCCGGCAAGCGCGCCATGATCAAGGTGAAGCATGCGCGTACCGCGGACTGTGTCGTCGCCGGCTTCCGCTGGCACAAGAGCGGCAAGGATGTCGTCGGCTCTCTGCTCCTCGGGCTCTACGACGACCAGGGCGTGCTGCAGCATGTGGGCGTGACTTCTTCGTTCACCATGGCGACGCGCCGGCAGCTCGCCCAGGAGCTGGAACCGCTGCGCAAGAACGCTATGGACGAGCATCCCTGGCGCGACTGGGCCGGCGCCGCGACCGAATCGAGCCGCATGCCCGGCGCTCAGAGCCGCTGGAGCGCGGGCAAGGACCTGTCGTGGGAGCCGCTGCGCATCGAGCGCGTGTGCGAAGTGAAGTACGACCACATGCAGGGCGACCGCTTCCGCCACGCCGCCATCTTCCTGCGCTGGCGGCCCGACAAGCAGCCCCAGGACTGCCGCTACGACCAGCTCGAGGTGACCGAGCCTTACGAGCTCGGGCGCATCTTCCGCCGCGAGGGCTGAACCCGTGGCGGCTCGCCGGACTGCTTCCGGTACTGCGGCGGCCACGGCGCGTCGCCCAGGCCCTGGCGCTCGAACAGTTCCAGCAGCGGCTCGATGGAACCAGCCGCCTGCTCGATGCCGGCGTGGCGGTCGCCCAGTTTCTTGAAACGCGCCGGCATGGTGACGAGGGTGAAGTCCGCGGGATCGCAGTCGGGCACTTCATTCCACGCGAGCGGAGCCGAGACGCGCGCGTCCGGAGTCGGTCGCACCGAGTAGGCCGCCGCCACGGTGCGGTCCTTGGCGTTCTGGTTGTAGTCGACGAACACGCCGTGGCGCTCCTCCTTCCACCACTTGCTGGTGGCGAGCTTCGGCACGCGACGCTCGACCTCGCGCGCCAATGCCAGCGCGGCGCGCCGTACGTCGTCGAAGCCCCAGCGCGGCTCGATGCGCACGCAGATGTGCAGGCCTCGCTTGCCCGAGGTCTTGGGCCATCCGGTCAGCTTGAATTCATCGAGCACGGCGTGCGCCACCTGGGCGACGTCCAGGACCTGGCTCCAGTTCACACCGGGGACGGGATCCAGGTCGACCCTCAGCTCGTCGGGATGGTCGAGATCCTCGGCGCGCACCGGGTGCGGGTGCAGCTCCAGGCACGCGAGGTTGGCGAGCCATACCAGCGCCGCGGCGTCGCGCGGCACGACCTCTTCGGCTTCGCGGCCGGAGGGGAAGCGGATGGTCGCGACTTCGATCCATTCGGGCCGCGAGCTGGGCGCGCGCTTCTGGTAGAAGAACTCGCCGCCGATGCCGTCGGGATAGCGCACCAGCACGTTCGGCCGGCCGCCGGCGCCGCGCAGCGCGCCCTCGGCGAGCGAGACGTAGTAGCGCGCGAGGTCGAGCTTGGTGTGCTTCGGCTTCGGGAACAGCACCTTGCCCGGGTTCGAGATCGCCACCTCGCGCCCTGCGACCGTCAGCAGCTCCTTGGCTACTTTGCTCGTAGCTGGGCGCGCGCGTCGCGCAGCAGGGTGCGCACCATGTCGACGTGCGAGGCCGCCTCGCGCGCGGCGAACACGTCGGCGTAGGTCTTGCGCAGGCGCCGGGCCTGGAATTCG
>DASRIR010000110.1:0-7277 GCA_035649875.1 Burkholderiales bacterium
AGAAGCTGGTGGAGGAGCTCGAGCGCCACATCGGCTCCGACCTGCAGTACATCCGCATCAACGGCACGCTGGTCGGCGGCCTCGCCGGCCTGGCGATCGCCGCGGCGACGCGCTTTATTTCTTAGCCTGCTTGAACAGCTCGAGGGTGGGTCGGCATTTCTCTTCGATCTAGGCGCTGCAGCGCTTCACGATCCACCCGCTTCGGCGCGGGCGAGCCCGCGTAATAAAGCGCGTACGTCATCAGAAATGATTACCGCTGCGGAACGCGCTCGGCCTTGTCGGCTTCTTCGCGCTCGCGCTCCTGCGGCTTGCGCTCGCTTGTCGGTTTTTCCTTCTCGAGGTCGCGCTTGTCCTGGGGATTCTCAATCTTTTTGTCCGGCCCGGCGCCCGCGCCGGCGGCAGCGCCGCTGCCGCGCAGGTCCGCGCCGCCTTCGATCTTCGTGTTGGGATCGACGTCGCTCGGCTGCACCGGGGCAGGGCGCTCTTGTGCAAACGAGGTCAGAAAGAATGGCAGACAGATCGCGACGAGGAGGAAGCGCATGGCCTCAAAATTGCTGCAAAGGTCATGCCATGAAACTTTGGCTATTGATGCTCCTGACGGTACTCGCAGCCTGCGACAGCGGCGTCCCGCAACGCAGCAGTGGTAGCGCGAACGAAGGCAGCGCGGCGCAATCCGCCGCCGGCGGCAGCTCGAACGAGGGCAAGGCGGCCCGCTCCGCGGCCGGCGGCAAGTAGGTCTAGCGGGTCCGGTATTTTTCGATCGCGCCGCGGGCGAGGGACATGCCGTGCCCGGGCCGGTCGGGAATGCGGAAGCGCCCGCCCTTGCACTCGGGCTGCTCCTCGAAGAGATCGGGCGGCGCCCAGTCCATGAATTCCACCAGGAAGCCGTTGGCGAGCGCGCCCACCACGTGCAAAGAGATCTCGTGCACTACGTGCGGCGAGACCTGCACGCCGTGCGCCGCCGCGAGATGGCCGATCTTCAAGGTTTCGCTGAAGCCGTTCGCGCGGCACACGTCGGGCATGAGGTAGCGCGCCGCCTTGCGCTCGATCAAGTCGCGGAACTCGTAGCGCGTGTAGTTGTTCTCGCCCGTGGCGACGGGGATGCGGATGCTCTTCGCGACTTCCTCCAGTGATTGGAAGTCATCCGCAAGCACCGGCTCCTCGTACCAGACGAGGTCGAATTCTTCCAGAAGCGCAGCCTGTCGCTGGTTGCTCAGCACGTCGAGGCGCTGGTTGACGTCGACCATGAGGCGCACGCCCGGCCCCACCGCGCGCTTCACCGCCTCGACGCGCGCGCGGTTCACTTTCGGATCGGGGTCGTGGATCTTCATCTTGTAGTACTTGCAGCCGAACGCGGCGTACTTCTCCGCTTCGCGCACCAGGTCGTCGAGGCTGTACTTGGCCCAGCCGCCGCTGCCGTAGCAGCCGATGCGGTGGCGCATAGCACCCCACAGCTTGTAGAGCGGCTTGCCGAGCGCCTTGCCGGTCAGGTCCCACAGGCCGATGTCGAGCGCCGAGAGCGCGTAGGCCGCCACGCCCTGCTTCTTCATCCCCATGTCGACCCGGAACATCTTCTCCCACAAGTACTCGACGTAGGTCGGGTCTTCGCCAATGAGCGCGTTTTTCAATCTCTCCAGATACGAAAACACGGCTTCGGCGCCACCGCCGCCGAACACCAGGCTGTAGCCGAGACCTTGTATTCCCTGGTCGGTGCTGATTTGCGCTACGACGAGCTTGTGCTGCGGGTACTGCAGCGCCATCGGCTTCGGGGTCGGGACGGTCAGGACGCAGCTATCGATGGCGGTGACCTTCATGCCGCCGCGATGCTAGCCTACTTCTTGGGCTTCTCGGGCTTCTTCTCTTCTTTCCTGGGCGCTTCCGGGGCCTTGGTTGCGCCGCCGCCGGCGCTCACGGCCTTCACCTTGATTCGGGTGTTGGCGTCGATCCAGATGAAGCCGTCGTCGTCGGCGTTCGCCGACCCGGCGTTGAGCGAGATCACCACCGCGGCGACGCCGCACAGCAGCAAAAACAGAAAGCGAGCCATCGCTCAGACCTCGCAAGCCTCGTGCCTGAGAATGCCGAGAAGCCGCTCGAGCTCGGCGCGCCGGGCGGGATCGAGGTCCCTGCCGCAGGCCACCAGGTGTTCCTCCGCGGCGCGCGCGGCGGCGCCGACCCGCGGCAGGCCGAAGGTCCCGGCCGAGCCGCCTAGGGTATGCAGCTCCTGCACGAGCTCGGCGGTGCGGCCGGCGGCGAGCAGGGCGTCGAAGCGAGCAAGTTTTTCCGGCAGGGAGCTGCGGTACTCCGCGAGGAGCGCGTCGAGCTCCTCGCGGGGCGGGTTCATTTCAGGTCGAGCACCGTCTTGATCGCGGTCATCAGGATTTGCATGTCGTAAGGCTTGGTGACGTAGCCGTCCGCGCCGCGGCGCAAGCCGTTGAGCACCCCCTCGCGCGAGGCCTTGGCGGTCGCCATGATGATGGGCACGTTCTTTACCTGGGGGTGGGCGCGCACCTTTTCGAGGATCTCGAAACCGTCGGCGTCGGGCAGCAGGACATCGAGCAGCACGAGGTCCGGCCTCGGCGCCTCGCCCAGCGCCTTGGTGATCTCCTCGCGCGTCGCGGCCACGCGCACAGCGAATTCCTCCATCTGCAGGTAAGTACGCAGCAGCTTGGCGAGCTGGGGATCGTCCTCGACCACCATCACCGTGATCTTCTGCCCGGGCTTCGGTCGTTCGGAAGCGCGCCGCGCGATGCGCACGAAAAAGCCGTTCGCCTGCAGCGACGAGACGCTGCTGTCGACTTCCTTCAAGAAAGCCTTGATGTCGAGCGCGGCGGTACCGTCGGGGTCCGCGATGTGACCGGCCCGCGCCAGCGCCTGGAGCATCTTCGCCACCGCCGCGACATCGGCTCCCTGCATGCGCTTGGCGATCTGCTCGACCGTCGCCCTGCCGTCGATCATCACCAGGAGCTTGAGCTCCGCCTCGCCCAGGGAAGTCTTCGCCGAGGTGAGCTCGGCGTTCCCTTTGGCAGTCAGCACGTAGACCCGCTTGTCTTGCGCAGCCATTCCTACCTCTATGGGCAACTATAATGCCTCTGTCCTGAACTCGCTAAAAGACAAGCTCGCGCGCGGCGCGTTGGTCGCCTCGATGACGGTGCGCCTGGTATCGAGCGTCGAGATCGTGCGCATCGCCAAGACCGCGGGCTTCGACGCGATCTACATCGACCTCGAGCATTCCGCCTTCTCGCTCGAGACCACCTGCCAGCTCTCGGTGATGGCGCTCGAAGCCGGCATCCCGGCGCTGGTGCGTGTGCCGGCGCGCACCCCCGAGTACGTGTCGCGCGTGCTGGACGGCGGCGCGCTCGGCGTGATCGCGCCGGGCGTGGGCTCGGCGGCGGAAGCACGGGAGGTCGTGGCCGCGGCGAAGTATCCGCCGCTCGGCAGCCGAGGACTCTCGACCGGACTTGCGCACCTCGGCTTCCGCAACGTGCCGGCGGCCGAGGCGCTACCTTCGATGAACGAAGCGACGATGGTCATCGTGCAGCTCGAATCCGCCGCAGGGCTCGCCGCGATCGAGGAGATTGCCGCGGTCGACGGCGTCGACATGGTGCTCATCGGCACCAACGACTTCCTCGCCGACCTCGGCCGCCCCGGCGAATACGACCATCCCAAGGTGCGCGAGGCCTACGAGCGCACCGTCGCCGCGTGCCGCAAGCGCGGCAAGCACGTGGGTGTCGGCGGCCTGAGCTCGCGCCCGGACCTGGTGCAGCAGTTCGTCGCCATGGGCGCGCGTTACGTTTCCACCGGCACCGACCTTGGATTCCTCCTCGCCGCGTGCACCGAGCGCGCGAAACAGGTCCGCAGCCTCAAGCTTTGAAGCTTTACGATTTCTAGCAGGAGGAGGTCATGAGGACAGGATTTTTCGTCGCGGCCATTCTTTGGTCCGCAACTGCATTCGGCCAGGCGTATCCCACCAAGCCGGTCCGGATCGTCGTGCCGCTCGTGCCGGGCGGCAACCAGGACATCGTGGCGCGCGCCGTGGCCGAGGAGCTGTCGAAAGGTCTCGGCCAGCAGGTGATCGTGGAGAACCGGCCGGGGCAGAGCGCGATCGTCGGCACGCAGTTCGTGAAGGCCGCGCCCGCGGACGGCTACACGCTGCTCTCAGTCGCGGTGACTTTCGCGCGCGTGCCGGCGGTGGTGAAGGCCGCGGGCTACGACCCGGCGGCGGACTTCGCGGGCGTGAGCCTCGTGTGCCGCATTCCGCAGGTCCTGGTGCTGAACGCGAACCATCCCGCGAAGAACCTCCAGGAGCTGGTCGCGCTCGCGAAAGCGAAGCCGGGCGAGGTTTCGTTCGGCAGCTCGGGCAACGGCTCGACCGGCCATGTCGCGGCCGAGATGTTCATGCGCATGACCGGGACCAGGCTCATGCACGTCACGTACAAGGGCAACGCGCAGGCGATCGTCGACGTGATGGGCGGTCAGATCGCGATGATGTTCGACCAGGTGAGCACCTCGGCCGCGCACGTTAAGGGCGGCAAGCTGCGCGCGCTCGGCGTCAGCACCAAGGCGCGCTCGGCGGTGCTGCCCGAGGTGCCGACGCTGCACGAGCAGGGGCTCACCGATTTCGAGGACGTGACGTGGAACGGCCTGGTCGCGCCGGCGGGCACGCCGCGCGAGGTACTCTCGCGGCTGCACGGCGCGGTGGCGAAAGCCATGGGCAATGAATCGTTCACGAAAAAATATGTGGAGCGCGGGATCGAGCTCGTCGCGAGCCGCTCGCCGGAGGACTTCAGCGCCTACGTGAAGTCGGAGGCCGAGTCGTTCGCCAGGCTGGTGCGCGAAGCGGGGATCAAGGTCGAATGACTCCCGAGGTCATCCAGACCGAAGTGTTCGCCGAGCTCCCCGCGCGCCTGCGCAAGAGCGGCACGCCGCCGGAGCGCCTCGCTGCGGGCAAGACCGCGGTCGCGATGGGCTCGTTCCTCGAGGGCCCTTCGTTCGACCGCACGGGGAATCTTTACGTCACCGATCTCGCCTGGGGCCGCATCTTCAAGGTCAGCCCGAAGGGCGAATTTGAGCTGGTTATCGAGTATGACGGCGAGCCCAACGGGATCGCGATCCATAAGGACGGGCGCGTCTTCGTCGCCGACCACAAGCACGGCATCCTCTATCTCAAGAACGGCGACACGGTCCCCGTGGCTTCGCGCTACCACCAGCAGCGCTTCAAGGGCGTGAACGACCTGACGTTTGATGCTGACGGAAATCTATACTTCACCGACCAGGGCGTGACGGATCTCGCCGATCCGACCGGCTGCGTGTATCGCTACACCGCGGACGGCAAGCTCGAGCAGCTCGCGAACTGCCTGCCCAGCCCGAATGGTCTGGTGTTTCACCAAAACATGATCTATGTGGCTGTGACGCGCGCCAACGCAGTGTGGCGCCTGCCGCTCACGCCCGACGGCAAGGTAGTCCGCCTCGGGGTCTTCCTGCACCTCTCCGGCGGCCGCGGCCCGGACGGCATGGCGATCGACGAGAAGGGCGGCCTCGCGGTGGCGCACATCGACATGGGCGCGGTCTGGATCTTCAGCCATCGCGGCGAGACGCTCTGCCGCGTGAACAGCTGCGGGAGCGACGCGGTGACCAACGTCGCCTACCAGGGCAACGAGCTCTATATCACGGACTCCGGCAGCGGCTGCATCCTGCGTGCGAAAGTGCCGACTCCCGGACGAACGTTGTTTTCACACCAATGAAAACACTGCTGGTATTGATTCTCGCCGGGGGCGTCTCCCTGGCCTACGCGTTTCCCACCAAGCCGGTCCGGATCATCGTCGCGTTTCCACCCGGCGGCGGCACGGACATCGTGGCACGGCTGCTCGCGCCGCGCCTCACCGACCTGTGGGGCCAGGCGGTGGTGGTCGAGAACCGGGCGGGCGCGAGCGGCACGATCGGCACCGAGATCGCGGCGCGCGCCGACGCGGACGGCCACACGCTTTTCATGGCGACCATGGGCAACATGACCGCCAACCCGCACCTCTATCCGAAGATGGCGCTCGATCCGCTGCGCGCGTTCGCGCCGATCACCAAGGTCGTGGACGTGCATTTCGTCTTCATGGCCAATCCCGCGCTGCCCGCCGACAACGTCAAGGCGCTCGTGGAGCTCGCGAAGAAGCGCCCCGGCGAGCTGCACTACAGCTCGTCGGGCCCGGGCGGCGCGCCGCACCTCGCGATGGAGCTCTTCAAGCGCCAGGCGGGCATCGACCTCACCCACGTGCCCTACAAAGGCAGCGGCCCCGGGATGACGGACCTGCTCGGCGGCCGCGTCATGATGACCATGGACAGCCTGCTGCAGGGGCTGCCGCAGATCAAGGCGGGCAAGCTGAAGGCGCTCGCGGTGCTCGGCCCCAGGCGCTCCGCGCTGCTGCCGGAGGTGCCGACCATGGCGGAAGCGGGCGTCGCCGGCTACACGCTGACCAACTGGTTCGGCCTGCTTGCGCCCGCCGCCGCGCCGAAAGAAGTCATCGCCAGCGTGCATGCGAACGTCACCAAAGTCCTGCGCGAGCCGGAAGTCCAGAAGAAGATCGCCGAGATGGGCGCCGACGTGGTCGGCAACTCGCCCGAGGAATTCGGCGCGGCGATGCGCGCGGAGTCGGCGCAGTGGGCGGAGGTCATCAAGTCGGCCAACATCAAGGCGGAATGAACCGAGTGAAGAGATGCGCGGCCTCGCGCGTCCGCGAGCAGATCCTGTCGATCTTCGGCGCCTGGGGCATGGACCCCGAGCTCGCGCGCACCGCGGCCGAGGTCATGGTCGAGACTGACCTCGCGGGCGTCGATTCGCACGGCGTGTCGATGCTCATGGACTACGACGACTATCGCCGCCGCGGAAAGCTCAACCTGAAGGCGAGGCCGAAGGTCGTGCGCGAAGGGCCGGTGACCGCGCTGATCGACGCCGACGCGGGCCTCGGCCACCCGGCCGCGGTGATGGGGATGAACCTGGCGCTGGAGAAAGCAAGCGCGATGCAGGTCGGCGTCGTCACCGTGTTCAACTCGCACCACTTCGGCGCCGCCGGCTACTACGCGGCGATGGCATCCCGCCGCGGCATGGTCGGCATGGTGACGAGCGCGACGCGTACCGTGGCGGTGGTGCCGACGCGCGCCAAGGTTCCCGTGCTCGGCACCAACCCGATCGCGTTCGCCGCGCCCGCGAAGCGCAACGCGCCCTTCCTGCTCGACATGGCGACTTCCGCGGCGGCGAACAACAAGATCAAGGTGTATGGCCTGAAGGGCAA
>DASRIR010000111.1:0-18803 GCA_035649875.1 Burkholderiales bacterium
CGGGCACATCACCTACATCTCCGGCGAGGCGATGGCCGAGAAGTTCGGCCGGGTGCTGCGCCGCGGCACGCCCGGGTTCGACTTCGACATCGACTTCGAGGTCGAGTCCTACCTGCGCTACCAGGGCGACAAGTTCTCGACCTACTTCGACGCCAACACCTATCTGCGCATCACCAAGGCGCTCGACTACTTCGATCCAGCGGCGGACTTCGGCGGCGACCTGACCCGGGCGCTCGCGCGCGCCAAGGCGGCGTTCCTGGTGGTGTCCTTCAAGTCCGACTGGCGCTTCACGCCTGCGCGTTCGCGCGAGATGGTGCGCGCGCTGCTCGACAACCGGCGCATCGTCTCCTATCTGGAGCTGGACGCGCCCGGCGGCCACGACGCTTTCCTGCTTGAGGACCCGCGCTACCACGCCGCGCTGCGGTCCTACTTCGCAAACATCGACCTATGAGACCCGATCAGCAGGCGATCGTGCAGTGGGTGTCGAAAGGTGCGCGGGTGCTCGACCTCGGCTGCGGCGACGGCGCGCTGCTGCGCTCCTTGTGGCAGGAGCGCGAAGCGCCGGGCTACGGCGTCGAGATCGAGGACGAAGCGGTGCTCGCCTGCGTGGCGAACGACGTGAACGTGCTCCAGGTCGACCTCGAAAGCGGCCTCTCGCTTTTCGCCGACGGCTCGTTCGACTGCGTCATCCTCTCCGAGACCCTCCAGACCATCCACCGCACCGAGTTCCTGCTGCGCGAAATGCTGCGCGTCGGACACGAAGGCATCGTCAGCTTCCCCAACTTCGGCCACTGGAACGCGCGCCTGCAGATCCTGCTCGGCAACATGCCGGTGTCCGAAACTCTTCCCTACCAGTGGTACGAGACCCCCAACGTCCACCACTGCACCATCACCGATTTCGAAGACCTCTGCCGCCGCCTCGGCATCCGCATCCGCGAGCGGCTAGTGCTGCACGACGGCAAGCCGATCACGATCATGCCGAATCTGCTGGGTAGTCTCGCCGTCTATCGCTGTACCGCGAGATAAATTCCGCCCGCATCGTGGATTTGCCGAACTGGAAGGTGGCAGCGTAAGGTGCGGCCAAATGCTGTCACCTATTTTGTCAACTAATTTGTCACCTAATTCGCGTTAGGGCTCTTCAGAAATGCGGTGTGCCCGTACTGCCGCTGTCAGAAGGTTCGGGGTGCTGATTCTTTTTCGCGCCTTAGTTGTCGCATCAATCTCGATCGATGCCGGTTGCGCCGACATCCCGCAGCCGTTAAAGACCTATGACGGACCGGAACTCCCGCCGCAATCCATAGCACTGCTCGCTGGCGAAGAGCCGCAACGAACAGAAAGCCCGCACGAATTTCATAAAGGGGGCGTCTACATTCCTTGCATGGACGGTGTTTCGCTTGAACGCAGTTTTGGAGCCTATGCCAACAACGCGCGCTGGCCAAACAGGCTAACTGTCACCCCGGGGCGTCATTACCTCGCCGTTGTCTACAGTATCCCCCGCGGGAAAAAAGCTTGGTGGGCTACAGTTACGTTGGACGTCGAGGCTGGCGGCGAGTACAGGGTGAGAAAGCAAGTCACGGGAAGCGAAGTCACAAGCGCATCGGTGCGCATGTGGGTAGAAGACGCTGCGAATGGCATGACGGTCGCCGCGGCCGCGCCGATGGACCCTCGTCGCGACGCGGTCAAGCCGTGTCCGTAGCGATGCGAATGTCCCGCCCTAACAACGCGATCGACAGCGACGTCGTCCGCTCGCCGCTACGCGCTCCGCATGGTGCGCGTCATCGCGAACGTTAGGCGGCCATGACCGACTCGCGAATCGCCCGACACGCGGACGTAGAGGCTGCACATTCGCACTGCGCGCTCCACCGCGATGAGATCGAACGTTCCTCGCTTTGCGGCTGCTTCTACTGCCAGGAAACGTATCCGCCTTCCGCCATCACAGAATGGATACAAGATCGCAACGTCATTCGTGGCGTCACTGGTGAAACTGCCCTCTGTCCACGATGTGGCATCGATGCAGTCATTGGCTCAGAATCCGGATACCCGATCACACATGAGTTCTTGGCGAGCATGCACGCGCGGTGGTTCGGATAAAGTGCCGAGGCCAAATCGCCGCGGTCGCGGCGCTCAGCTCAACCGTTAGGCGCCCACATGGCCGCACTCGCTGTCGCGCTAAACGATGAGCCAGTCGTTACGGTTGCCACAGATGGAATCGATATCCTCGATGTGCATGTAAGTGGGGATTGCATAGGACCTGAGCTTGCGAGCCTTCGCGTGAGCGGTGGCGCGTATCCCGATGGCCAGCCTTCTACTTACCTAATCTGGCAGGACGTGCGCCGCTGGTGGCCGGGGCCATCGTTTCAGTGCGATTCCTAGAAGAAGGTGTCAGCTCAAGGCCGGGACAAACAATCGAGCAGCTGTATCCCGATGAAGCGCCCAAACCTGCGGGCCCGTTTGGGCCACCCGAGCAGGTGATACGAGAGTTGATGCAGCAGCCAAAGCAACACGAAGCTCTATATTTTCGCCTCGTCGGTCCCGATGGAACCGTAACGGATGCCTGCACTACGCCGGAGGAGCATGGTTATGGTTTCGACGTATCGTGGATGTCTCAACAGCCAAAGAGGGCGCGAGTCTCATTGCGCTCGTACACGTTGCAGAGTCTGATTGATCGAACGAAAGGCAACTACCACTCGCGGGGTGAGTTGCAATTCGGTCAGAGCGTGGCATTTGCCGTGGCGCCTAACAGCGGGTTGTTGACGTTTGTTGCAGATGCTGCGAATCGCTAGATTGGATTGGTGCTCTACATCTCATGAGGGTCGAAACCGGATGATCAGGAAGCTCAGCGCCGGGGGCTATCGGCTCTATTCCCGCAAAGTCAATCCGAAGACCGGAAGGCGTCGCAACCTCGGGACATTCAAGACTCGCGCCGCCGCGGAGGAGCACGAGCGCGCCGTGCAGTTTTTCAAGCGAAGAGGTTAGCCACAGCGATACGCGGAGAAATTCCACAATGGTCGGCCACGCTTTGTTGCACCTGCCCAAGTGCCGCGTTACCTTCGGCGCATGAGAACAATCGCTCTTCGTCCTTAGCCTGGCCGCGGTGGTCGCCGTGGCCTTCGCCTGGCACCTGGCCCAGGAGCTCGCCGACGCGCGCGCCCAGCTTGCGAGCGCCAGGGGACAAATTGACAAATCCCGCGCCGATGCCAAAGCGGTGCAGGGCGAACTCGCGGAGCTGCGCAGGGACGCATCGGCGGCAAAGCTCGCCACGGAGCAGATGCAGGCGGACCTGACCAGCGCGCGGAGTTTTCTCGAGGCGGAGAAGGCAGTCGGCGCCCGGCTGCGCGACGAGCTTGCCAAGGCGAAGGAACAAGTTGCCGGCACGAGCCGCCGGTCCCCGTCCCCGGCAGCGCAGGCGGCGCCACCCTCGCCGGCGCTGCCCATGGCCGTAAACCCAAGGCCCACGGTCATCAAGATGGGGCCGCCGGCAACGGCCGTCGGAGCGGGGTCGCCAGCGCGGTGATCCGAATCGGTCTTGCGGCAGCTGGCCTGCTCGCGGCCAGCGCGAGCGCTCAGGAGCCCGTCGATCTCCTCACGCTCAACTGCCTGGTGGGCTACGAGATCGATCACAATCCGCGCGTCTGCGCCCTCGTCGACCCCGAAATGAAGGACAAGGTGGCCGCCGCTAGGCGCACCTGGGAGACGCGAAACGCGGGCAAGCTCGCCGAGCTGCGCAAGGCTTGCGGGTCCCGCCTGGCGCGGGCGTACGACTACGATCGCGCGAAGATAGACCAGGCAAGGAAGGCGGCCCGGAGCTGGCAGGCCGCGTACATCGACGAGCAGCTGAAGCGTCCCGACCGCCACAACGTCGTCAACTGCTTCGCCTACGCAACCGATTTCGCCGCCGGCGGCAGCCGGATCGACATCCAGCAGTCGCTGATCGACGAAACGCGCAATAGTCCGGCGCGCGCCGTCGAGCTCCCGCGCTAACCGGCCGGCTTCTCCTCGCGCCCCGCGCTGCCGATCGACACGTCGGCGAGGCCGGAGCGGATCATGAACCAGAAGAGGATCACGCCCGGCAACGCGATTGCCGTGGTCAGCAGATAGAAGTTGACGTAGCCCATGGCATGGATGAGCGCGCCGGCGCTGGCGCCGGTGAGGAAGCGGCCGGCGATGCTCGCGAGCGCGGAGAGCAGCGCATACTGGGTGGCGGTGAAGCGCAGGTTGCAGAGCGCAGAGAGGTAGGCCACCACGGTCACGCCGCCGATGCCGCTCGCGAAGTTCTCGAACCCGATCGCGGCGGCCATGCCGAGGTTGGTGTGGCCGACCGCGGCGAGCGCCGCGAAGCTGAAGTTCGACACCGCCATCAGGATCAGGCTCACCAGCACCGCACGCTTCATCCCCAGCCGCTCGTAGAGAATCCCGCCGACGAACACCCCGACCAGCAGCGCGACGAAGCCGACGCCGATGTCGTAGAACGCGATCTCGTCGTTGGTGAAGCCGAGGTCCTGGAACAGCAGCCGCAGGGTCAGATTGGCGAGCGTGTCGCCGATCTTGTGGATCAGCACGAAGAGCAGCACCACCAACGCCCCCTGTCGGCGCACAAACTCGACCAGCGGGCTGAAATACGCGACGACCGCTTCGACCACCCCGTGCGGCTTGGCGGGCTCGCGGTGCCGCTTCGGCTCCCCCATCACCACGCCGACCAGCATCGCCGGTAGCGCGAAGGCGGCACACACCATGTAGGCAGCGGCCCAGCCGACGCGCATCGCGAGCACCAGGGCGAGCGCTCCGGCCGCGGCCGACCCGATGCGCCAGCCGTACTGCGACATGCCGGAGCCCGCGCCGAGCTGGCGCGGCTCGAGCAGCTCGATACGGTAGGCGTCGATGATGATGTCGAAAGTCGCGCCGGCCACGCCGACGGTGATGGCGGCGAGCGCCACGACGAAGAGCGCCTGCTGCGGATCGGCGAGGCCGAGGAAGCCCACCGCAAGCATCACCAGCGCGCCGGTCAACCACAGCCAGCTGCGCCGCTGACCGAAGCGCCCGATCAGCGGCAGCCGGACATGATCGACGATCGGCGCCCAAAGGAACTTGAGGTTGTAGGCGAGAAAGGTCAGCGCGAAGGCGGTGACCGCGCGCTTGTCGATGCCGTGCTGCGCGAGACGCGTGGTCAGCGTCGCGCCGATCATCGCGAACGCGAAGCCCGAGGAGATGCCGAGAAACAGGGCGGCGAGCGGCGCGGACTCGAGATAGGGCCGCACGCCGCTCGGCAGCCTAAAGCTCATAGTCGTAGTCGATGATGAGCGGCGCGTGGTCGGAGAAGCGCTTCGCCTTGTAGATCGATTCCCTGCGCGCGGCTTCGGCGATGCGTGGCGTCGCGATCTGGTAGTCGATGCGCCAGCCCACGTTCTTCTTCCACGCCTGGCCGCGGTTCGACCACCAGGTGTACTGGTCGGGCTTGTCGTTCAGGCGCCGGAACACGTCGACGAAGCCGAGCTCGTCGAATACGCGCGTAAGCCAGGCGCGCTCCTCGGGCAGGAAGCCCGGGTTCTTCTGGTTCGAGCGCCAGTTCCTGAGGTCGATCTCCTTGTGCGCGATGTTCCAGTCGCCGCAGAGAATGATGTCCTGGCCGCGGTCGCGGATCTTCTTCAGGTGGACAAGGAATGCCTTCAGGAAACGAAACTTGGAAGCCTGGCGGTGCGGCCCCGCCGAGCCCGACGGCATGTACATCGAGACCACCCACAGCTTGCCGAAGCGCGCCTCGACGTAGCGTCCCTCGGCGTCGAACTCGCGGCTCGCGAAGCCGCGGCCCACTTCGTCGGGGGTCTTGCGGCTGTACAGAGAGACGCCGCTGTAGCCTTTTTTCTTCGCGAACGCGTGGCAGGTCTGGAAAACCTTGAGCCCGTGCAGCTTGTCGTCGAGGTCGATCTCCTGGCACTTCATTTCCTGCAGGCACACCACGTCGGCGCGCTGCCCGGCAAGCCAGCGGAACAAGCCCTTGTTCGCCGCCGACCGGACGCCGTTGACGTTAAGGGTGATGACCCGCAAGACGAATCAGGAGGACGCGGGAAAAGCTGAAACCCCGCCGTGGGCGGCGGACCACTGCGCGGGTGAGTGCAGGAAGCTCTCCACCTCGGCGATCTGCTGCGCGCTGAGGTAGCCCCCCTTTTTCACCACCGCGAGGATGTCCCACCAGGTGGCGAGGTAGTGGAGCTTCACGTTGAGCTCGCCGAGGATCTTCTTCGACTCGGGGAAGATGTCGTAGTAAAAGTTCACGAACACGTGCTCGACGATAGCGCCGGCCGAGCGCAGCGCCTGACAAAAATTGATCTTCGAGCGCCCGTCGGTGGTGAGATCCTCTACCAGCAGGGTGCGCGCGCCCTCGCGCACGTCGCCCTCGATCTGCGCGTTGCGGCCGAAGCCCTTGGGCTTTTTGCGCACGTATTGCATCGGCAGATTAAGGCGCTCGGCGATCCAGGCGGCGTAGGGAATGCCCGCGGTCTCGCCGCCCGCGACCACGTCGAACTGCTCGAAGCCGACATCGCGCGCGAGCATGGCGGCGGCGAAGTCAACCAATTGCGTGCGGATGCGTGGATAGAAGATGAGCTTGCGGCAATCGATGTACACCGGGCTCGCCCAGCCGGAGGTGAAGATGAACGGCTTATCTGAGAAAAACAGCACAGCCTTGACCTCGAGCAGCATCTTGGCCGTAGTCTCGGCAACGAAGGCCTTGTCGGCGAAGTGCATGGGCGGCGCGGATTCTAGCAGGGTAGAATGGCGCCGACTCGCGCATTGGGGGGATTTGCGATGACTCCAAGAACAGCAATGCTCGCAGCAGCGACGTTGGTGCTCGCGCCGCTCGCCGCGCACGCGCAAACGCCGGCGGCAAAGGATCAGTACACCTACCGCTGCACCGGCAGCGACGGCAAAAAGTACTACGGCCATACCATTCCCCAAGCCTGCTTTGGCCGCCCGCTCGAGCTGATCAACCGGCAAGGCCTGGTCGTGAAGCGCATCGACCCGGAAGGCGAAGAGAAAGCGCGCCTCGCGAAGGAAGCCGACGCCGAGAAGAAGCGCGAGATGGAGGCGGCGCAACGCGACTCGATGCGCCGCAACCAGGCCCTGCTTGCCACCTATACGAGCGAGAGAGACATCGAGGAGGCGCGCAAGCGCGCGCTGAGCGACCACCAGAAGCAGCTGCAGGAGGTCGAGAAGCGCATCGACGACATCAAGAAGCGCCAGGCACGCTTCGAGAAAGACCTCGAGGTCTACAAAGAGGCCGGCAAAGGCGAGCCGCCGGCGCGCCTCAAGGAAGAGATCACCAACGCCGAGATCGACCTCAAGGCCCAGGAGGGTCTGTTCGAGGCCAAGAAGAAGGAGACGGTCGCGATCAACGCGCGCTACGACGAGGACCGGCGCCGGTACCAGGAAGCGACCGGCAAGCGCGCAACCGCTAGCGGCCCAGCTTCTTCCGCAAAATCTCGTTGACCTGGGCGGGGTTCGCCTTGCCCTGCGTCCCCTTCATGACCTGCCCGACCAGCGAATTGAAGGCCTTGTCCTTGCCGGCGCGGTAGTCCTCGACCTGCTTCGGGTTCTTCGCCAGCACCTCGTCGACCAGCTTCTCGAGCGCGCCGACATCCGAGACTTGCCTCAGGCCTTTCTTCTCGATGATTTGGTCAGGTGCTTCATCTGCCTTCCACATATCCGCGATGACGTCTTTAGCGGATTTCTGGGAGATCGTTCCATCGTGGACGCGCGCGAGCAGTGCGACGAACCGGTTTTCCTTGATTGGTATGGACTCGAAATCGAGATTCTCGGCATTCACTGCGGCCGAGAGTTCGCCATTGATCCAGTTCACTAGCGACTTGGCCGGGATCTTCACCGATTGAATCGCGCTGGCGGCGGACAATGAACCCTCGAAGTAGTCCGCCTTTTTTCTCGATTCCACCAGGAGCGCCGCGTCGTATGGCGTCAGTTGGAGCTCCCGGACATAGCGCTCGCGCCTTGCGTCGGGGAGCTCAGGCAGGGTCCTGCCAATCTCGTCGATCTGATGCTGCTCGATCACCAGCGGCAGCAGATCCGGGTCCGGGAAGTAGCGGTAGTCCTGCGCGTCTTCCTTGGTGCGCATCGACCGCGTCTCGTTGCGCTCCGGATCGTAAAGGCGCGTCTCCTGCTCGACCTTGCCGCCGCTTTCGAGGATCTCGATCTGCCGCCGCGCCTCGAACTCGATCGCCTGCTCCATGAAGCGGAACGAGTTCAGGTTCTTGATCTCGCAGCGAGTGCCGAGCGTGCTGTCACCCTTCCTTCGGACCGATACGTTCGCGTCACAGCGGAACGAGCCTTCCTGCATGTTGCCGTCGCAAATACCGATCCACGTCACCAGCCGGTGCAGCGCGCGCGCATACGCGACCGCCTCCTGCGCGCCGCGCATGTCGGGCTCGGACACGATCTCGAGCAGCGGCGTGCCGGCGCGGTTGAGGTCGATGCCGCTCATGCCGCGGAAGGCTTCATGCAGGGACTTGCCTGCGTCTTCCTCGAGGTGGGCACGCGTGAGGCGCACACTTTGGGTGCCGGTATTTACCGAACCCCCTTGCACGACCGGAGCCTCGTATTGACTGATCTGGTAGCCCTTCGGCAGGTCGGGATAGAAGTAGTTCTTGCGCGCGAAGATGGAGCGCCGGTTGATGGTGCCATTCACCGCGAGGCCGAAACGAATCGCGTGCTCGAGCGCGGCACGGTTGAGCACCGGCAGCGTCCCGGGCAGCGCGATGTCGACCGCGGAAGCCTGCGTATTCGGGGCCTTGCCGAAATCGGTCGACGCGCCCGAGAAGATCTTGCTCTTCGTCAGGAGCTGCGCGTGGGTCTCGATGCCGACGACGATTTCCCAGCTCATGGTCATCGCGCGCCGTGGCGCAGCAGCTCGCAGTTGCCGCGCCGGTCAATGAGCAGCGGCTCGATGTGCGCCTCGGCGCCGCACAGCGCGGCGCAATTCTCGGCGCTGAGCCTGAGGAATTCGCCCGCATCGCGCAGCGTGATGCGGCAGAGTCCGGCGACGAAGCGCAGTCCGCCGCGCATCGGCTGCTGCTCGGGACCGGCCACCGCGCAGGCCTGGCCGCCGGGCTCGACCGAGCGCCAGTCCAGGGCCTTGAGCTGGCCCTTCTCGACCGATAGCGAGAGCCGTGCCTGGTAGCGCCCTTCCTTCGCCTCGCAGCGCACCCTCGCGCTGTAGTTCTCCATCGAGGGGAATTCCTCGCTGAACTCGAACTCCTCGCGCGTCTGCCCGCCCGGGCCCAGCCGCGTTCCCTTGTAGAGCCCGTCGCGCCAGGTGCCTCGCAGCTCGGCGAGCGGCGGGCGGCCGAACAGGATCGGCGTCGTTCCCTCCCTCAGGACCATGACGCCGAGCTCGGGGCTGCGCTCGCCTTCGACGAAGCGCCGCGCGAGAGTGGCGAGGATCACGTATTCGCCCGCCAATTGCCACGAGCCGTCGGCACGCTGCACGCCGTTCAGGATGAGGAGCGCGCTCCTCGTGCCGACCTTGCCGATGAGCTCGCGGCTTTCGGACTTGTCTTGCGCTGTGACGGTCAGTGGCAGCGCCAATGCGAGGGCATGGATGACGAACTTCACAGCGGCGTCTCTTTAGGAACGCGCCGGTGCCAATCCGTTGCCTGCTGGTAACGGTGCGCGGCGCCCAGCAGCGAGGCCTCGGAAAAGTGCCTGCCCATCAGCTGCAGCCCGACCGGCAGCCCGGCCGCATCGAAACCGCACGGGATCGAGAGCGCCGGCAAGCCGGCGAGCGGCGCGGGGACGGTGAAGATGTCGCCGAGATACATTTGCACCGGGTCGGCGGTCTTCGCGCCGAGCTCGAACGCCGTAGTGGGCGCCGTGGGGCCTGCGATCAGGTCGCACTCTTCGAAGGCCGCGGCGAAGTCTTGCGCAATGAGGCGACGGATTTTCTGCGCTTGCAGATAGTACGCGTCGTAGTACCCGTGCGAGAGCACGTAGGTGCCGACCAAGATGCGCTGCTTCACTTCGGTGCCGAAGCCCTCGGCGCGCGTGCGGCAATACATGTCGAGAAGGTCGCTGTACTGCTTCGCGCGATGGCCGTAGCGCACGCCGTCGAAGCGCGAAAGGTTGGACGACGCCTCGGCCGGCGCGATCACGTAGTACGAAGGCACCGCGAGTCCGGTATGCGGCAGATCGAGCTCGACCGCGCGCGCACCCTGCGACTTGAACCAGGCGACCGCAGCGTCGACTGCCTGGCGCACGCCCGGGTCGATGCCCTCGCCGAAGTATTCCCGCGGCAGGCCGATGCGCAGGCCCTTGAGATCGAGATCGAGCTTTTTTGCGTAATCCTCTTTCGGGCGCTCGACGCTGGTGGAATCGCGCGCGTCGAAGCCCGCCATGACGTCGAGCAGCAGTGCGAGGTCCGCCGCGCTGCGCGCGATCGGGCCGGCCTGGTCGAGAGAGGAGGCGAAGGCGATAAGACCGTAGCGCGACACCAGGCCGTAGGTCGGGCGCAAGCCGCAGACTCCGCTGAAGGCGGCGGGCTGGCGCACCGAGCCCCCGGTGTCGGTGCCGGTGGCGGCGGGCGCCATGCGCGCGGCGACCGCCGCGGCCGAGCCGCCGGAGGACCCGCCCGGCACCCGGCGCCGGTCCCAGGGGTTGCGCACCGGGCCGAAGGCCGAGTTCTCGTTCGATGAGCCCATGGCGAACTCGTCCATGTTGCATTTGCCGAGCAGCACGCCCCCCGCGCGCGCGAATTGCTCGACCACGTGCGCGTCGTAGGGGCTGACGAAACTCTCCAGCATCCTCGAGCCGCAGGTGGTGCGCAGCCCCTTGGTGCAGTAGATGTCCTTGAAGGCGACCGGGATACCGGTCAGCGGCCCGGCGTCGCCCCGCGCCCGGCGCTCGTCGGCGCGGCGCGCCTGGTCCAAGGCGACTTCCACGGTGCTCTCGTGAAAAAGGAACGCGTTCAGCTCGCCGTTCAGCCTCGCGATGCGCGCGAGGAACAGCCGGGTCAGCTCGACCGATGAGACTTTTTTGGCAGCGAGCGCCGCCGAGAGCTCGGTGACCGGGAGATTAAGCACCTATGTCGGGAGTACTACTCAATAACCTTGGGGACCAGGTAGAGGCCCCCTTCCACGGCGGGGGCGACCAATTGGTAGTCCTCGCGTTGGTCGGCCTCGGCGACCCGGTCGGGACGAAGCCTCTGCACGGCGTCGAGCGGATGCGCCATCGGGTCTATGCCCGAGGTGTCGACCCGGAGCATTTCGTCGATCAGCCCGAGCACGCGGTTCAGCCGGTCGACCACCGTGGCCGATTCGTCGGCCTGGATGGCGATGCGGGCGAGCCGGGCAAGGCGCCGGACCTGGTCGTCGGATAGCGACATTCTTTTCGGACTGCGGAGGCGCGGGAGCACTGCCTTATCTCCCGAAGCGTCGTTAGCGTATCATAGCCGCCATTTGAGACGGGCCTTCGGGACCACGTCCTAAGACCCGGAACGTAAAGAGAAAAGCGGAAACGGAAAAAGGCCGACACTTTGCCCATGCTTGGATTCCTGCGCAGCTACTTTTCCAACGATCTGGCGATCGATCTTGGCACCGCCAACACCCTCATCTATGTCCGCGGCAAAGGCATCGTGCTCGATGAGCCCTCCGTCGTGGCGATCAGACAGGAGGCCGGCCCGAACGGCAAGAAAACCATCCAGGCGGTGGGCAAGGAAGCGAAGCAGATGCTCGGCAAGACGCCGGGCAACATCATCGCCATCCGCCCGATGAAGGACGGCGTGATCGCCGACTTCACCGTCACCGAGCAGATGCTCAAGCAGTTCATCAAGAAAGTGCACGACAACAAGCTGTTCTCGCCTAGCCCGCGCATCATCATCTGCGTGCCTTGCGGCTCGACCCAGGTCGAGCGCCGCGCGATCCGCGAGAGCGCGATCGGCGCGGGCGCCGGCCAGGTGTATCTCATCGAAGAGCCGATGGCCGCCGCGATCGGCGCCGATTTGCCGGTCGCGGATGCGACCGGCTCGATGGTGGTCGACATCGGCGGCGGCACCACCGAGGTCGGCGTGATCTCGCTCGGCGGCATGGTGTACTCCGGCTCGGTCCGCGTGGGCGGTGACAAGTTCGACGAAGCGATCATCAACTACATCCGGCGCAACTACGGCATGCTGATCGGCGAAACCACCGCCGAGCTGATCAAGAAGGAGATCGGCTCCGCGTTCCCGGGCTCCGAAGTGCGCGAGATGGAAGTGAAAGGCCGCAACCTCGCCGAAGGCATCCCGAGGAGCTTCACCATCAGCTCGAACGAGATCCTGGAGGCGCTCACCGAGCCGCTCAACCAGATCGTCTCGGCGGTCAAGTCCGCCCTGGAGCAGACCCCGCCCGAGCTCGGCGCCGACATCGCCGAGAAGGGCATGGTGCTCACCGGCGGCGGCGCGCTGCTGCGCGACCTCGACCGCCTGCTGATGGAGGAGACCGGACTGCCGGTGATCGTGGCCGATGATCCGCTCACCTGCGTCGTGCGCGGCTCGGGCAAAGCCCTGGAGAAGATGGAGCACTTCGGGCCAATCTTCACCAACGATTGATAATAGCGGGGGATGGACCACACTCCCCCGCCGTTCTTCAAGCGTGGGCCGGCACCGCTAGTCAGGCTGTTTTTCTTCGCCTCGCTCTCGCTCGCGTTGCTGGTGATCGACGCGCGCTTCCGCTACGCCGAGGGACTGCGCACCTGGCTCGCGCTCGCCGCCTATCCGCTGCAGCGCGCCGCGACCGCGCCGGTCGAGCTGGTGAACGCGATGGCGGGCTTTTTCTCTACCCAGGCGCAGCTCGTGCAGGAGAACGAGCAGCTTCGCGCCAGGGCGCTCGCCGCGTCGCAGGACGCCCAGCGCTATGAGGCGGCGCAGGCCGAGGCGGCGCAGCTGCGCAAGCTGATCGGCGCGCAGGAACGGCTCGAGGTGAACGCGATCACCGCCGAGGTGATGTACAACGGGCGCGACCCGTATGCGCATAAGCTCTTCATCGACCGCGGCGCAACGCAGGGCGTACGTCCCGGCAGCCCGGTGACCGACGAGACCGGCGTGGTCGGCCAGGTGACGCGCGTGCACGCGCTCCTGTCGGAGGTGACGCTGCTCACCGACCGCGACCAGGCGATCCCGGTGCAGGTGATGCGCAACGGCCTGCGCGCGATCGCCTTCGGCGGCGGCGCGAGCGGCACGCTCGAGCTGCGCGGCATGGCGGCGAACGCCGACATCCAGAACAACGACCGCTTGATTACCTCCGGCATCGACGGCACCTACCCGCCCGGGTTGCCGGTGGCCACCGTGATCCGCATCGAGCGCGACGCCGAAAACGCCTACGCGCGCGTCGTGTGCCGGCCGGCGGCCGGCGTCGACCGGGGGCGCTTCGTGCTGGTGCTGTCGGACGAGACCGCGCGGCCGCCGCGGCCCGAGGAGCCGCAGGCCGCGAAGGGCAAGACCCGCGGCAGACTGAAAGACCCGCTCAACTCCAAGGACAAGGATGCAACTGTCCGCTAGCCAGCAGATCCTGCGCCCGGTGCGCGCGAGCACGATCCTCGCGTCGTTCGCGCTCGCGCTGTTCCTCAATTTCCTGCCCTGGCGCGACCTGCGCCTGCTGCCCGACTTCGTCGCGCTGGTGCTGGTGTTCTGGTGCGTGCGCCAGCCGCGGCTCGTCGGCCTGGGCGCCGCCTGGACGCTCGGGCTCGTCACCGACGCCGGCAACGGCGTGCTCCTCGGCCAGCACGCGCTCTCCTACTCGATCATTGCGTTCCTCGGCATCTGGCTCTCGCGCCGCATCCTCTGGTTCGGCGCCGGGCTGCAGGCGCTGCACGTCGGCGCGATCCTGCTCGTCGGCCAGGCGGTAGCGCTGCTCGTGCGGCTCGCCGCCGGCGGCGATTTCCCCGGCTGGCCGATCCTGGTCGCGCCGATCGCGGGCGCGGTGCTCTGGCCGCTGGTGAGCTGGGCGCTGCTCCTGCCGCAGCGCCGCCCGGCGCGGGAACAGGCGATCTGATGCCGAGCCTCCTCGGCCACGGCGAGCTGCGCAACTCCGAGCGCGAGCTGCAGCAGTTCCAGCTGCGCATCGGCATCGCCGGCATCGCGATGCTGGTCGGGTTCGGCATCCTCGTGGCGCGCTTCGTCTTCCTGCAGGTGGTGGAGCACGATCACTACCGCGGCAAGGCCGAGGAGAACCGCATCTCGATCGTGCCGATCGCGCCGAACCGCGGCCTGATCACCGACCGCAACGGCGTCGTCGTGGCGCGCAACTATTCCGGTTACACGCTCGAGATCTACCCGCGCCGCGTGAAAAGCGTCGAGGCGACGATCGACGAGCTCTCCGAGCTGATCGAGATCACGCCGCGCGACCGCGCGCGCTACAAGCGCCTGACGGTCGAGACGCGCAACCCCGAGAGCCTGCCAATCCGCACGCGCCTCACGGACGAGGAAGTGGCGAAATTCGCCGCCAACCGCTTCCGCTACGACGGCGTCGAGATCAGGGCGCGCCTTTTCCGACAGTACCCGTTCGGCGACGTCGGCTCGCACGTCATCGGCTACATGGGCCGCATCAACAAGGACGACCAGGCGGCGCTCGAGGCCGAAGGCGTCGATGCCAACTACCGCGGCACCGACTACATCGGCAAGAGCGGCGTCGAGGCGAGCTACGAGCGCGAGCTGCACGGCACCACGGGGTTCGAGCAGGTCGAGATCGACGCCGCGGGCCGCGGCATCCGCACGCTGAAGACCACGCGCGCGCAGGCCGGCAACAACGTCGTGCTCACGCTCGACATGCGGCTGCAGCGCGTGGCGGAGAACGCTTTCGGCGAGCGGCGCGGCGCGCTGGTAGCGATCGAGCCCGGCACCGGCGCGGTGCTCGCGCTGGTGTCGAAGCCCGGCTTCGACCTCAACCTGTTTGTCGACGGCATCGACCCGCAGGTCTGGAGCGAGCTCAACAGCAACCCGGACCGGCCGCTCAATAACCGCGCGATCGCCGGCGTCTACCCGCCGGGCTCGACCTTCAAGCCGTTCATGGCGCTCGCCGCGCTCGAGACCGGCAAGCGCACGCCGAAGAGCACGATCAACGACCCCGGTTACTTCTTCTTCGGCGACCGCCGCTTCCGCGACTCCAAGCCCGGGGGCCACGGCGTGGTCGACCTGCACAAGTCGATCGTGGTGTCTTCCGACACGTACTACTACATGCTGGCGAACGACATGGGGATCGACGCGATCGCCGCGTTCATGAAGAAGCTCGGACTCGGCGCGCGCACCGGCGTCGACCTGCAGGGCGAGGCGCTCGGCGTGCTGCCCTCGCCGGAATGGAAGCAGGCACGCTTCAAGCGCCCCGAGCAGCAGAAGTGGTATCCGGGCGAAACGATCTCGATCGGCATCGGCCAGGGCTACAACTCCTATACCCCGATTCAGCTCGCGCAGGCGATGTCCACCGTGGTGGCACACGGCGCAATGTACCGTCCGCGCATCGTCGGCCACGTCGAGAACCCGCGCACGCGCGAGCGCAAGAATTTCGAGCCCGAGCTGATGCAGCAGGTGCCGCTGCGCAAGGAGTGGGTGAACTTCGTCAAGCAGGCGATGGTCGGCGTCACCAAGGAGGGCACCGGCGCGCGCGCCTTCGCCAAGGCCGAGTACACGAGCGGCGGCAAGACCGGCACCGCGCAGGTGATCGCCATGAAGCAGAACGAGAAGTACGACGAGAAGAAGATCGACGAGCGCCACCGCGACCACTCGCTCTACATCTCCTTTGCGCCGGTCGACAACCCGATCATCGCCATGCTCTGCATCGTGGAGAACGGCGGCTTCGGCGCGCGCGCCGCGGCGCCGATCTCGCGCACGGTGCTCGACTACTACATGCTCGGTAAGCTGCCGCCGGGGATGCAGACGCCCGAGGACGAGTTCGAGGACGACAAGGAAAGCGACTGATGGAGCTCGCGCGCATTCCCGTGCAGCGCATCGTCCTCAGGCTGGTGGAGGGCATCGACGCCACGCTGATGGTGCTGATCCTGTCGCTCTCGATGCTGGGATTTGCGGCGCTGTTTTCGGCGAGTTACGACACCCCGGGACGCGTGCTGAGCCAGTTCGTGAGCCTCCTGATCGCGCTGACCGCGATGTGGTTGACCGCGCAGATCCCTCCGCAGACGCTGATGCGGCTCGCGGTGCCGGCGTATGTCGTCGGCCTCCTCCTGCTCGTCGCGGTGGCGCTTTTCGGCGACGTGGTGAACGGCGCGCGCCGCTGGCTCCACGTCGGCGTGACGCGCTTCCAGCCTTCCGAGATGATGAAGCTTGCGCTGCCGCTCATGCTGGCGTGGTATTTCCATCGCCGGGAATCGAGCTTGCGCCTGCGCGACTTCGCCTTCGCCGCGGTGCTCCTGGTCATCCCGTTCGGGCTGATCGTGCGCCAGCCCGACCTCGGCACGGCGGCGCTGGTCGGCGCGGTGGGCTTCTATGTGATCTTCTTCGCCGGCATCAGTTGGAAAGTGCTGGGCGGCCTTGCCGGACTCTTCGTCGCCGCGCTTTTCCCTCTCTGGGGCATGCTCCACGATTACCAGCGTAAGCGCGTACTTACATTGCTGGACCCGACCACCGACCCTCTGGGGGCGGGCTACCACATCATCCAGTCGACGATCGCGGTCGGCTCGGGCGGCCTTTCGGGCAAGGGCTGGCTGAACGGCACCCAGGCGCATCTCGAGTTCATCCCCGAGCGCCACACCGACTTCATCTTCGCGGTGTACTCCGAGGAGTTCGGGCTGATCGGCAACGTGGTGCTGCTCGTGCTCTACGCCCTGCTTATCGGGCGCGGCCTGATGATCGCGGCGAAAGCGGCGACGCTGTTCGCCCGGCTAATGGCCGGCGCGGTGACACTCATGTTTTTCACCTATGCTTTCGTCAACATGGGAATGGTTTCAGGCATCCTGCCGGTAGTCGGCGTACCGCTGCCGTTCCTGTCCTATGGCGGCACCGCGCTCCTCACGCTTTTCATCGGCGTCGGGGTCCTGATGAGCGTCCAGCGTCACCGCACCCTGGTGCAGACTTGACGTGAAGCGCCTCCTCGGCCTCGCGCTCATCCTCGTCTGCGCCGGGTCGTCGGCGCAGCAATACAACGTCCAGCGCCAGATGCGCTGCGAGGCCTACCCCGCGTGCGCCCGGGCGGGTTACCGGTGCCAGGGCGTGGAAAAGACCTATACCGGCGCGGCCGCCGGCTCGGCGAAGAACAGCATCGTCCAGGAATGCGTGCAGGCAAACCGCCCTGACCGCTGCGGCAACTGCGTCCAGCAGTGCCGGCAGGTTGCGCGTTGCGACAAGGTTTTCTAACCTTTCGCGGCGGATTATTGCGAAGCAGCATTTTCTAAAACCCCCTACCGCATCATGAAACGCTGAGCGTCTAAGCTCATGTAAAGCCTTGTTTTCGTAACAGACGAATGGGCTGACCGGCGTGTTGCTGCGCGCCATGGGCAGGGCGTAGGTTGGGGGTCTCCACCAACCCCGAGGAACTGCCTCAATGAGCGAGCAAATCAAGAAAGACTGGGAGAAAAACCCGCGCTGGAAGGGCGTGAAGCGCGGCTATGCCGCCGAAGACGTCGCCCGCCTGCGCGGCAGCGTGCAGATCGAGCACACGCTCGCAAACCTCGGCGCGGAAAAGCTGTGGAAGCTCTGCAACGAGAAACCCTACGTGCATTCGCTCGGCGCGCTGACCGGCAACCAGGCGGTGCAGCAAGTTCGGGCCGGCGTACCGGCGATCTATCTCTCGGGCTGGCAGGTCGCGGCGGATGCCAACGATTCGCTGCACATGTATCCGGATCAATCGCTGTACGCAGTTTCTTCGGTCCCCACAGTCGTGCGCCGAATCAACAACGCTCTGCTTCGCGCCGACCAGATCCAAACCATGGAAGGCAAGGGTGACATCGACTGGCTGGCGCCGATCGTCGCCGACGCTGAGTCCGGTTTCGGCGGTGTGCTGAACGCCTTCGAGCTGATGAAGTCGATGATCGAGGCCGGCGCCGCCGGCGTGCACTTCGAGGACCAGCTCGCGTCGGTGAAGAAGTGCGGCCACATGGGCGGCAAAGTGCTGGTGCCGACGCAGGAAGCGGTGCAGAAGCTGATCGCCGCGCGCCTCGCCGCCGACATCATGGGCGTGCCGACCGTGCTCCTCGCGCGCACCGACGCCGAGGCCGCCGACATCGTGACGAGCGACATCGACGAGAACGACAAGCCGTTCATCACCGGCGAGCGCACCGCGGAGGGCTTCTACAAGACGCGCAAGGGCTTCGATCAGGCGCTGTCGCGCGGCCTGGCGTACGCCGAATACGCCGACATGGTGTGGTGCGAGACCGGTACGCCGGATCTCGCGTTCGCGAAGAAGTTCGCCGAAGGCATCCGGCGCAAGTATCCCGAGAGGATGCTGGCGTATAACTGCTCGCCTTCCTTCAACTGGAAGCGCAACCTCGACGACGCGACCATCGCCAAGTTCCAGCGCGAGCTCGGCGCGATGGGCTACAAGTTCCAGTTCATCACACTCGCCGGCTTCCACTCGCTCAACTATTCGATGTTCGAGCTCGCGCACGGCTACGCGCGCAACGACATGGCTGCCTTCGTCGAGCTGCAGCAGAAGGAATTTGCCGCCGCCGAGAAGGGCTTCACCGCAGTCAAGCACCAGCGCGAGGTCGGCACCGGCTACTTCGACGAGATCACCCAGGTCGTGACCGCGGGCAAGGCCTCCACCACCGCGCTGCACGGCTCGACCGAGGACGAGCAATTCTTCGACTCGCAGAAAAAGCCGAAGCTC
>DASRIR010000112.1:0-51572 GCA_035649875.1 Burkholderiales bacterium
CTGCAAGATCTATGGCGAGAACGTCTGGCTGCCCGAGGAGACCCTCGCCGCGTCGAAGGAATACGTGGTGTCCATCAAGGGCCCGCTCACCACGCCGGTGGGCGGCGGCATCCGCTCGATCAACGTGGCGCTGCGCCAGGAGCTCGACCTCTATGTCTGCCTGCGGCCGGTACGCTGGTTCAAGGGCGTGCCCTCGCCGCTCAAGAAGCCCGAGGACGTGGACATGGTGATCTTCCGCGAGAACTCGGAGGACATCTATGCTGGCATCGAATGGCCGGCGAACTCGCCCGAGGCGAAGAAGGTGATCGACTTCCTGACCAAGGAGATGAAGGTCAAGAAGATCCGCTTCCCGGGCAGCTCGGCGATCGGCATCAAGCCGGTATCGATCGAGGGCTCGGAGCGCCTCATCCGCAGGGCCTACCAGTACGCGATCGACAACCAGCGCAGGTCGGTGACCCTGGTGCACAAGGGCAACATCCAGAAGTTCACCGAGGGCGGCTTCCGCGACTGGGGCTACCAGCTCGCGGTGAAGGAGTTCGGCGCCAAGCCGGTCGACGGCGGGCCGTGGCACAGCTTCAAGAACCCGAAGGGCGGCCCGGACATCGTGATCAAGGACGTGATCACCGACGCCATGCTGCAGCAGATCCTGCTGCGCCCGGCGGAATACGACGTTCTCGCGACCACCAACCTGAACGGGGACTACATCTCCGATGGTCTCGCGGCCGAGGTGGGCGGCATCGGCATTGCGCCGGGCGCGAACCTGAGCGACACGGTGGCGATGTTCGAGGCGACCCACGGCACCGCGCCGAAGTACGCCGGCAAGGACTACGTAAATCCCGGCTCCGAGATCCTCTCGGCGGAGATGATGCTGCGCCACATGGGCTGGGTGGAAGCCGCCGACGCGATCATCAAGTCGATGGAGAAGGCGATCAGCGACAAGATCGTCACCTACGACTTCGCCCGCCAGATGCAGGGCGCGAAGCAGGTGTCGTGCTCGGGCTTCGGCCAGGCCATGATCGAACGGATGTAGACAAATCCCCACAAACAAAAAGGCCGCCCGAGGGCGGCCTTTTTCATGAGCGGGCGGTTTTTTAGACTTTTTGGATGTTCGAAGCCTGCTTGCCCTTGGGCCCTTGCACCACGTCGAAGCTCACCTTCTGGCCCTCTTTCAGGGTCTTGAAGCCCGACATGTTGATCGCCGAGAAATGCGCGAATAGGTCTTCGCTGCCGTCATCCGGCGTAATGAAGCCGTAGCCCTTTGCGTCGTTGAACCACTTCACGGTGCCTGTTGCCATACTGTCTCCCTGATTGTTGATTGAGCTACCGGGCGTTTTTCGACCCGAGCCATGCCTGAACCACGCCCCGCCGCCCCTAGTGGCAAACAGACAGCCTGTATCCAAACACAGGTGGCTTTTACGCGCCCCTCCGGGGCTCGTCAAGAGCCTGAAAAAACGCCGTAATCCGGCATCGATGTGCCCTTCGTCGCATTGCACCGCCCCCCCACATTGATTACGATAGGTCGTAGGCAGGCAACCGGAGGCCATGGCGCAGCACAAGGACGACGCGATACTGGAGGCACAGAAGGCGAAGCTGAAGCCTCCGCCGATGTTCAAGGTCATGCTGCTCAACGACGATTACACCCCCATGGAGTTTGTCGTCGTGGTCTTGCAAAAATTCTTCGCGATGACCCGGGAGCGGGCCACCCAGGTCATGCTCAAGGTCCATCGGGAAGGCATCGGCGTCTGTGGGGTCTATCCGCGCGACGTCGCATCCACCAAAGTGCAGCAAGTCGCGGCATACTCTCGGAAGCACCAGCATCCGCTTCAATGTGTGATGGAGGAAACGTAGCCAGATCCGGCTACTTAAGGCAGGAGGAAACGTAGGGAAATGATTGCTCAGGAACTCGAAGTCAGCCTGCACATGGCGTTCGTCGAAGCCCGGCAGAAACGCCACGAGTTCATTACCGTCGAGCACCTCCTCCTCGCGCTGCTGGACAACCCGACCGCGGCCGAGGTGCTGCGGGCCTGCGGCGCGAACATGGACGAGCTGCGTAAGAACCTGACGCAGCACATCACCGAGCAGACCCCGCGCATCGCCGCCGACCGCGAGGTCGACACCCAGCCGACGCTCGGCTTCCAGCGCGTGATCCAGCGCGCCATCCTGCACGTGCAGTCCTCCGGCAAGAAGGAGGTCACGGGCGCCAATGTGCTGGTGGCGATCTTCGGCGAGAAGGACTCGCACGCGGTGTACTTCCTGCAGCAGCAGGGCATCGCGCGGCTCGATGTCGTGAACTACATCTCGCACGGCATCACCAAGACGCCCCAGGCGCACCAGGGCAAGACCGCCGACCAGGACGCCGAGCAGGAAACCCAGACCGAGACCTCGAACAGCCCGCTCGACAACTACACGCAGAACCTGAACGCGCTCGCGCTCGCGGGCAAGATCGATCCGCTCATCGGCCGCGACAAAGAGCTCGAGCGCGTGGTGCAGACGCTGTGCCGCCGGCGCAAGAACAACCCGCTGCTGGTCGGGGAAGCGGGCGTGGGCAAGACCGCGATCGCCGAGGGCCTCGCGCGCCGCATCGTCGAGGGCAACGTGCCCGACCTCCTCACCAAGTCCACCGTCTACGTGCTCGACATGGGCGCGCTGCTCGCCGGCACCAAGTACCGCGGCGACTTCGAGCAGCGCCTGAAGGCGGTGCTCAAGCAGCTGGTCGACAACCCGAACGCGATCCTGTTCATCGACGAAATCCACACCGTGATCGGCGCGGGCGCGGCGTCGGGCGGCACGCTCGATGCCTCGAACCTCCTCAAGCCGGTGCTATCCACCGGGCAGCTCAAGTGCATCGGCGCGACGACCTACAACGAGTACCGCGGCGTGTTTGAGAAAGACCACGCGCTCTCGCGGCGCTTCCAGAAGATCGACGTGGTCGAGCCCTCGGTCGACGAGACGGTCGAGATCCTGAAGGGCCTGAAGAGCCGCTTCGAGGCGCACCACAGCGTCAAGTACACGGCCAACGCGCTCACCACCGCGGCCGAGCTCTCCGCGCGCTACATCAACGACCGCCACCTGCCCGACAAGGCGATCGACGTGATCGACGAGGCGGGCGCCGCGCAGCGCATCGCGCCCAAAGCGAAGCAGAAGAAGATCATCGGCAAGCCCGAGATCGAGGAGATCATCGCCAAGATCGCGCGCATCCCGCCGCGCAGCGTCTCCACCGACGACCGCAGCGCGCTCGCGAACCTGGACCGGGATCTCAAGGCGGTGGTCTTCGGCCAGGATCAGGCGATCGACGCGCTCACCGCCGCGATCAAGATGGCGCGCTCGGGTCTCGGCAACCCGCAGAAGCCGATCGGAAACTTCCTGTTCTCCGGCCCCACCGGGGTCGGCAAGACCGAGGTCGCGCGCCAGCTCGCCTACTGCATGGGCATCGAGCTCATCCGCTTCGACATGTCGGAGTACATGGAGCGCCACGCCGTGTCGCGCCTGATCGGCGCGCCGCCCGGATACGTGGGCTTCGAGCAGGGCGGCCTGCTCACCGAGGCGATCACCAAGAAGCCGTACTCCGTGCTGCTGCTCGACGAGATCGAGAAGGCACACCCCGACATCTTCAACGTGCTCCTGCAGGTCATGGATCACGGCACGCTCACGGACAACAACGGCCGCAAAGCCGACTTCCGCAACGTGTGCATCGTCATGACCACCAACGCGGGCGCCGAGTCGCTGGCGCGCACGCAGATGGGTTTCACGCCGTCGGTCAAGATGGGCGACGAGATGGAGGCCATCAAGCGCATGTTCACGCCCGAGTTCAGGAACCGGCTCGACGCGATCATCTCGTTCCGCGCGCTCGACCACGAGATCATTCTCCGCGTGGTGGACAAGTTCCTGATGCAGCTGGAAGAGCAGCTCGCCGAGAAGAAGGTCGAGGCAGCCTTCACCCCGGAGCTCAAGCTCCACCTCGCCAAGAAAGGATTCGATCCGCTGATGGGCGCGCGGCCGATGGCACGCCTGATCCAAGACACGGTGCGGCGCGCGCTCGCCGACGAGCTCCTGTTCGGCCGCCTGCAGCACGGCGGCAAGGTCACGATCGACGTCGGCGAGGACGAAAAGATCAAGCTCAAGTTCGAGGAAGAAGCCGCGGCGACGCCGGTGGCCTAACTTCGCGATAGCACCCCCACCAAGGCCGCCTTGCGCGGCCTTTGCTTTTTTCGGGGTGCGGCGTTACTTTTTGCACCCCACAGGGAGGGGTTCATGCCACGAGCCATTGTTCTTTGCGTCACGCTCCTCGCTGCGCTATCCGCGCACGCGCAGGAAAACGCCCGCAACCTCGCCGCGGGCTGCGCCATCTGTCACGGCACGCAAGGCAACGCGCTGCCGGGCGCGCCGGTCATTCCGCTGGCCGGTCTGCCGCGCGAGCACATTGCCACGCAGATGCGCGCTTTCCGCGACGGTACCCGGCCGGCCACGGTGATGCACCAGATTGCCAAGGGATACACGGACGCACAAATCGATGCGATGGCGGCCTGGTTCGCCTCGCAGAAGAGGTAAATCATGAGACGACGCGACTTTCTCAAGCTGGCCGGTGCGGCGGCGGTTACCGGATGCGCGACCGCGACCCCCTCCAAGGCACGCGTAGTGGTGGTCGGCGGCGGCTTCGGCGGCGCGACCGCGGCGAAATACATCCGCATGTGGGACCCGTCGATCGACGTGGTGCTCGTGGAGCGCGAGGCTTCATTCGTTTCGTGCCCGATCTCCAACCTGGTGCTCGCCGGCTACTCGAGCATGCAGGAGATCACCCGCGGCTACGACGGCCTGCGGCGCCACGGCGTGCAAGTGGTGCGCGATGAAGCCACCGCGGTCGATCCTGCGAAGAAGGTCGTCCGGCTGGCACGCGGCGGCGACCTCGCCTACGAGCGGCTTGTCATCTCGCCCGGGATCGACTTCACCTTCGGCGACATCGCAGGCTACGAGGCGGCGATGCAGGAAGGCAGCGTGCTGCACGCCTGGAAGGCCGGGCCACAGACCGTGGCGCTGCGGCGCCAACTCGAAGAAATGCGCGATGGCGGCGTCTACATTCTCTCGGTGCCGCTCGCGCCGTACCGCTGCCCGCCCGGGCCCTACGAGCGCGCGAGCATGGTCGCGGCCTACTTCAAGCAGGCGAAGCCGCGCTCCAAGGTGCTGGTGCTCGACGCCAACCCCGACGTGACCTCCAAACCCGGTCTGTTCAAGCGCGCGTGGACCGATCTCTACCAGGGAATTCTCGAATTCCGCGGCAACTCGCGCGCCGTGGCGGTCGACGGCAAGTCGCGCACCGTGAAGCTCGAGCTCGAGGACGTCAAAGGCGATGTCATCAACGTCGTACCCCCTCACCGCGCGGGCGAAATCGCCGCTAAGTCGGGCCTGATCACCACCAACAACCGCTGGTGCGACGTCGACTGGAGCACCATGGAGTCGAAAGCGGTGAAAGGCGTGCACGTGCTGGGCGACGCCACGCTGTCCGCGCCTGGCATGCCCAAGTCCGGCAGCATGGCGAACAACCACGCCAAGATCGCGGCCGCCGCGATCGTCGAGCTTCTGAACGGCCGCCAGCCCCAGCCGGTGAAGATCATCAATACCTGCTACAGCTTCGTGTCGCAGAAGGAAGGCATCCGCGTCTCATCGGTGCACGAATGGGATGGAACGACTTTGCAACCGGTGAAAGGCTCGGGCGGCGTGTCGGCCGCGCGCAGCGAAGCAGAGGGCACCTTCGCCTGGAACTGGGCCCGCACGATCTGGTCCGACTCGCTCGCCTGATCGCGCGACGGCGCTGGCTCGCGCTGCTCGGGGCGGGGTTCTTCACCGCGCCAGTCTGGAGCGATAGCCACTTCGCGCGCCGCGCGGCCGAGCTGCGCGACGAGGCGGTGCGCGCCGGGGACCAGCCCTACGGTGCGGTCGTCGTGAAGGATGGGAAGATCGTCGGCGAAGCGCCAAGCCGGGTCGTCAGCGCGCGCGACCCAACCGCCCATGCCGAGATGGAAGCAATCCGCGACGCCGCGCGCAAGCTCGGCACGCGCGACCTCTCGGGCTGCGAGCTCTACGGCTCGTCGCCGGCATGCCGGATGTGCGAGGCTGCGGCGTACTGGGCGAACATTGCCCGGCTGCATCCCGGAAACCGCGCGCCGCGGATCTAGGACTTTCCGGTCGAGCCGAAACCGCCGGCACCCCTGGCGCTGGCGGCGAATTCCTCCACCACCTCGAATTCGACCTGTACCACCGGCACCACGATCAGCTGCGCGATGCGGTCGAGCGGCTGGATGGTGAACGCGCCCTTGCCGCGGTTCCACACCGAGATCATGAGCGGCCCCTGGTAGTCGGAGTCGATCAGGCCCACCAGGTTGCCGAGCACGATGCCGTTCTTCGCGCCAAGGCCCGAGCGCGGCAGGATGACCGCGGCGTACCCCGGATCGCCGACGTGAATCGCGATTCCGGACGCGACCAGATGGCTTTCGCCCGGGTTCAAGGTCAGTTCCGACGGGATGCAAGCGCGCAAGTCCAACCCCGCGGCGCCCGCGCTGGCGTAATGCGGCAGCATGCCGCGGATCCTCTCGTCGAGGATCTTGACTTCCAGTTTCCTCATTTGCGGATCGGCAGCTTGCCGGCGACGTGCTCGAGGAGCTTGCGCGCGAGCTCCAGCTTGGAGCCGCGGCCGAGCGGGTGCTCGCCGTCGGTGTCGTAGAGCGTGACTGCGCTGTCGTCGCGCCCGAGCGCTTCCTGTGCCAGGTTGCCGACGATCAGCGGCAGCTTCTTCTTCGCGAGCTTAGCCTTGGCGTTCTGCGCCAGATTCTCGCTCTCGGCGGCGAAGCCGACGCAGAACGGCGCTTTGGGCAGGCCGGCGACCCACGCGAGGATGTCCGGGTTCTCCTCGAGCTCGAGCGAGAGGTGGCCGTTCGCCTTCTTGATCTTCTGCGCGGCGGGGTTCTTCACGCGGTAATCGGCAACCGCGGCGACCGAGATGAACACGTCGGCGCCCTTCACGTCCTTCTTCACCGCCTCAAACATCTCCTGCGCAGTGCGCACGTCGACGCGCGCCACGCCGGCCGGGGTCGGCAGCGACACCGGCCCGCTGATCAGCGTAACCTGCGCGCCGGCTTCGCGCGCCGCGCGCGCCACCGCGTAACCCATCTTGCCGGAGCTCGAGTTGGTGATGACCCGAACCGGGTCAATCGGCTCCTCGGTCGGCCCCGCCGTGACCACGACGCGCTTGCCCTCGAGGTGTTTCGGTCGAAAAAAAAACTGCACGTCGGCCAGGATGTCCGCGGGCTCGGTCATGCGCCCCATCCCCATTTCGCCGCAGGCCTGCCCGCCCGACGCCGGTCCGACGATCTGCACGCCGTCGGCGCGCAGCGTTTCCGCGTTGCGCGCGGTCGCCGGGTTCTGCCACATCTCCACGTTCATCGCCGGCGCCACTATCAGCGGGCAGCGCCGGGCTACGCACAGGGTAGACAGGAGATCGTCGGCCAGGCCCAACGCGAGCTTGGCCATGAAGTCGGCCGACGCGGGCGCGACCACGATCAGATCCCGGTCGCGCGAGAGCTCGATGTGACCCATTGCGTCCTTGACGCGGTCGTCCCACAGATCGGTCCATACCGGCTGGCCGGAGAGCGCCTGCAGGGTCGCGGTACCGATGAACCGCGTCGCCGCCTCGGTCATGGCGATGCGCACGTCCGCGCCGGCCTTTACCAGCAGGCGCGTCAGCTCGGCGGCCTTGTAGGCCGCGATGCCGCCGGTGATGCCGAGAAGAACTCGCTTTCCCGTCAATGTCATCGGGTCGACCACCTGCCCCGTTAAGGGGAGACGATTCTAAGGGAAAGCCTCGGACATGGCGATTTCGGACTGGCCGCTCGCCGAGCGGCCACGCGAGCGGCTTCTAGCCGAAGGCGCGAAGGTACTCAGCGACGCCGAGCTGCTTGCCGTGCTGCTGCGAACGGGACTGCCGGGTAAAAGCGCGGTCGATCTCGGTCGCGAACTCGTGCAGGAATTCAAGGGCGTGAGCGGGGTGCTGGAGGCAGGCTCCCGCCTCGGACGGGTCAAGGGGCTCGGCCCTGCCAAGGCCGCCCAGTTCGCCGCCGCGATCGAGCTCGCGCGCCGCGCGCTGCAGGAAGAACTCAAGCGGACTGCGGCGCTCACTTCGCCGAACGCGGTGCGCGACTATCTGCGCCTGACGCTCAGCCGCAGAGAAGAGGAAGTGTTCGTTTGCATCTGGCTTGACGCTCAGCACAAGGTGATCGAGATCAAGGAAGCATTCAGCGGCACGCTCACACAGACCAGCGTCTACCCGCGCGAGGTCGTCAAGGCCGCGCTCGCGCGGAACGCGGCGGCGGTGATCTTCGCGCACAATCATCCGTCCGGCGTGGCGCAACCCAGCCAGGCCGACGAGCTGCTGACCCGCAACCTGAAGGAGGCGCTCGCCCTGGTCGACGTGAAGGTGCTGGACCATTTCATCATCGCCGGCAACCAGGCGATTTCTTTCGCCGAGCGCGAATTGTTATAGTAGAATCAGCGCCTTTCGCGATTTCCCGGAGTCTCGCATGTCCCGTGTCTGCCAGGTCACCGGCAAGAAGCCGATGAAGGGCCACTACGTCTCGCACGCGAACAACAAGACGATTCGCACCTTCGAGCCGAATCTGCACTACCGGCGCTTCTGGGTGGAGAGCCAGAACCGTTGGGTGCGCCTGCGCGTGTCGACCGCCGGCCTGCGCCGCATCGACAAGCTCGGCGTGGAAGCCGTGCTCGCTGAAATCAAAGCCCGCAAGAAAGCCTGACCATGCGCGAAAAGATCAAACTCGAATCCTCGGCCGGCACCGGCCACTTCTACACTACGACCAAGAACAAGCGCACCACGCCCGACAAGCTGGAGATCAAGAAGTACGATCCCAAGGCGCGCAAGCACGTCATCTACAAAGAGACCAAGCTGAAGTAACAAGACCAAGGGCCCTCAAAGGGCCCTTGGTTTTTCTGGCTGCAGGTTTTCTACCTGAAGGTGTATTGCACGCCGAGCATCAGCGTTTCCAGATCGCGATGGTCGCCGGGAGCGGCGATCTCGTAACGGTCATAATCCGCTCGCAGCGCCCATTCCTTCGTCAGGCCGAGCTGCCCGGCGATGCCATAGCGCCCGCCCCAGCCCCGCTCCTTGCCGGTGGCCGCGCCCGGCGCGGCCGCGCTGACCTCGGTGCGCGCGTAGATCACGCCGGCCTTGCCGAAAATCGCCGAATTGGCGCCGATCGGAATGCCGAGGAGGACCGCGATGTCGCCGCCCCAGCCGTCGATCTCGCCGCCGCCGCCCTGGAACTTGCCGAAGTTCATAGCACCGAACTCCAAGCCGAAGATGTTGTTGAACCTGCCGCCGGCGAAGGCCCGGAACGCCTGGTCCTTGTCGTCGCAGGCAAAGCCGGCCGGACAGCTCTCGTCGAGGAGCTTCGACTGGCCGAAGCTGACGCCGGCATGCCCCCAGAATCCGCGCTCGTACGGCATGCGCCAGGTATCCGCCGGCGCCGGTTGCGGCGGCGGCTGCGACTGCGCCACAGCTGGAGCGGTGAACGCGGTGGCAGCGAGCGCCACCGTGACCGCAAGGGAAGAGGATTTCATGAGCAGTCCGTTCGGAAGTTGATTGGCCGAACGATGCTAAGCGGCCGATTTCCGCCCTGCATATCGGACGAGCGGCCATCTTGCTGTGGCGCGCGGCCGACAGCGAACACCCTACAGCTACTCCGGCAAGCGGTTTGCTAGGCTAGCGCGTAGGAGCGCAGGCGCTGCGAGAAATCCACGAGCGGAGCAACGCCGCTCGCTTCGGCACGCCGGCACCAATCCTGCAATTGGCGCAGCAGTTGCTCGGTGGAAGCATTCGAGCGCTCCCACAGCGCGGCGAGCTCATGACGCATCGCAACCGCGGTGGCGAGCGCGCGCGAGTTCTTCAGCACCTCGGCGAGCCGCGTGGCCTCGCCGCCCGCGGCGGCCTGCCCGCGCATCAGCGCGCGCTTCAGCGAGCGCAGCAGCTCGGCGTCGCGCGGGGACCAGTGGCGCAGGCGCTCCAGCTCCTCTGCATAGGTGCGCCGGAAGGACTTGGCGTAGCGCGAGAGCACGTCGTAGCGGTTGGCGATCACCGCGTGCAGGGTCTCGAGATCGGCCGCAGGCTTGGGGCGCGCGAAGCGCGGCGTCGGCGCGAGGCGCTTCACCGTGGCGAGCCCGAGCGACTCGAGGATGCAGATGTACATCCAGCCGATGTCGAACTCGTACCACTTGGATGAGAGCTTGGCCGAGGCGGCGAACGCGTGGTGGTTGTTGTGCAGCTCTTCGCCGCCGATCAGGATGCCCCAGGGCACGATGTTCGTGCTCGCATCGGGCACCTGGTCGTAGTTGCGGTAGCCGAAGAAGTGGCCGACGCCGTTGATCACGCCAGCGGCCCAGAACGGGATCCAGGCGATCTGCGTGAGCCAGATGAGCGCGCCCGGCACCACGCCGAAGACCAAGAGATCGGCCGCCAGCAGGACCAGAACGCCCGACATCGAATGTGGCGTATAGACCTTACGCTCGATCCAATCGTCCGGCGTTCCGTGGCCGTAGCGCTGAAGCGTCTCGTCGTTGTACGCCTCTTTCACGTACAGGAAGACGCCCAGCCACAACACGCGGTTGATGCCGTGGACCTGCGGGCTGTGGGGGTCTTCCTCGGTCTCGACCTTCGCATGGTGCTTGCGATGGATGGCGGCCCACTCCTTGGTCACCATGCCGGTGGTGAGCCAGAGCCAGAAGCGGAAGAAATGCGAAGCCACCGGATGCAGCTCGAGCGCGCGATGCGCCTGGCAGCGGTGAAGATAAATGGTGACCGACGCGATCGTGATATGCGTCAGGGCGAGTGCTGCGAGCACGTACCCCCACCAGGGGAGGTCCAGCCAGCCGGAAAACAGCATCAGATTGAGCTTGCCTTAGGAGTGGTTGTTAAGAGCGCCGGCCATTCTACGCGAATGGTTGGGACGAGTCCGGGGTTTCGCAAGCCCCTTTGCCAAAAGACTTTTTTACAAAGGCCGCGGCAAAAAACCCGTCGGTGCCGTGCAGGTGTGGCAAAAGCCGCAGTCGCGCTCCGGTGTCGAGCGCGATGCGCTGCCCGGCGAGCAGCTCGGCGCAGGAAAGAGACTGGAAATCGGCGTGCTGGCGCTGGAAATCGTCGACCACCGCGTCGTTTTCCTCCTGCAGGATGCTGCAGGTCGCGTAGACGAGCCGGCCGCCCGGCTTCAGGAGCCGCGCCGCCGCGCCGAGGATCCGGCGCTGCTTTTCGGCCAGCTCGGCGACTGCCACCGGGCCGTGGCGCCATTTCAGGTCGGGGTTTCGCCGCAGGGTGCCCAGACCGGTGCACGGCGCATCCACCAGGACGCGGTCGAGCTTGCCGGTGAGCCGTCGGGCGCGTGCGTCGTCCTCGCCGAGCATCAATGTATGCACGTTGGTGATGCCGGCTCGCGCGGCGCGCGGCGCAAGCGCCGCCAGCCGCTTCGCCGAGATATCCATCGCGTAGACCCGGCCCGTTCCGCGCATCAGCATCGCAAGAGCAAGAGTCTTGCCGCCGGCGCCCGCGCAGTAATCGGCGATCATCTCGCCACGTCGGGGCGCGAGCAGCCAGGCGAGGAGCTGACTGCCTTCGTCCTGAACCTCGATCAGGCCTGCGGTGAAGAGCGCATGCCGGTTGATCGCCGGCTTGGTGTCGAGGCGCAGGCCGGACGGCGAATACGGCGTGTCCGATGCCTCGAGGCCATCGCTCGTCAATCGCGCGCGCGCGGCAGCCCGGTCAACGCGCGCGAGATTGACGCGCAGGTCGAGCGGCGCCGGATTGAGCAGCCCCTGCGCGATCCGTGCGGCCTGCTCTTCGCCATACATGCGGACGAGTCGCTCCCAGAGCCAATCGGGCAAGTCCGCGCGCACCGCGGCCGGCAGCCGCTCGGGGCGTTGCTCGCGCAGCTGGCGCAGAAGATCCGCATCAAAGAATTCCTGCAGCGCCCGCGACGACAGTCCCTGGATGCGTACCAGCGCCGCGGCGAGCAGCGACTGGGGATCGGTGCTTCCCGCCGCCGTTTCGAGCGAGCGCTTGCGGCGCAACACCGCGAATACTGTCTCCGCGACGAACGCGCGATCGCGGCGGCCGAGATTGCGGTGGCTGCGGAAGTAGCTCGACAGGACCTGGTCGGCGGGCGCATCGAAGCGCAGCAACCGCGAAAGCGCGTCCCGGGCGTGGGCCAGGACCCCGCGCGTGAGGGTCACTGCGAGATGCGCGTGGCGACGTGCTCGTAGCGCGTGCCGTCCTGCTCGACCACCACGATGCGCACCGGAAGATAGCTGCGGTTCGCGGCGAGCCAGATCTCGGCGACGTCACCCGAGCCGTTCTTGCGCAAGACCCTGACGGTGTCGAATTCGCCCGCCGGGGTCCCGATGCGCTCGCGGCCGTTCGGATCGTAGGTATGGCGCGACATGCCGCGGCCATCGGCGACGTGAAAGCTCACGGACTCGTTCTTCTGCGACGCGAACGTCAGCGCGAACAGGAACGACAACCGGTCCTGCGTATCGGCGGGCACCGGCTCGGTGCGCGTCTGGCCCTTGTAGCGGCGGGTGATGGTGTTTGCGGCCCAGTCAAACGTGACGCGCTGCGTGTCGCGGCCGCTGCGCTCGTCGACGTACTCATGCGGGCGCGGCCCGCCCGCCGTGAGCGTACCCTGGCTCGTGCGCTTGGCGCGGCCGAGCAGCGAGTACATCCCCTTACCCTTCCAGGTCTCGGTGAGCTGGTACGCGCCGTTCGCGTGCTCCAGGCGATCGACCACCTCCGCCATGGTCTTGCCGTTGCGCTTGAGCTCGTATTCGATCTCCACGCGCGGCGGTGGAACCGCCTGCGCGAACGCCGCGTCCGAAAGCGGCAGGCTAATCAGCAGCCAACACAAGCTGCGCATCGTTGCCTTTCAGCTGAACCACGCCATTGCGGAGGGCGAGCTTGTCCTCCAGGAACCAGCGCACGGCGCGAGGATAAATAACGTGCTCCTGCTTGAGCACGCGCGCGGCGAGCGTCGCGGCATCGTCGCTGGCGCGTACCGGCACCACGGCCTGCGCCACGATCGGCCCGTGGTCGAGCTCGGCGGTGACGAAATGGACCGTGCAGCCGTGCACCTTGACGCCCGCGGCGAGCGCGCGCTCGTGCGTGTCCAGTCCCGGGAACGCCGGCAGGAGCGAGGGATGGATGTTGAGCAGCCGCTCGCGATAGCGCGCGATGAAGCCGGGCGTCAGGATGCGCATAAATCCCGCGAGCGCCACCAGGCGCGGCGCAAAGCGGTCGAGCTCGGCGGCGAGCGCCTGGTCGAAGTCCTCGCGCGCCGCGTAGCGCCGATGCTCGACGACCCGGGTCGCGATGCCGCGCTTGCCGGCAAGCGCGAGCCCTGCGGCGTCGGCCCGATTGCTGATGACCGCGCCGACCGGCAGCCCGGCTTCGATCAACGCTTCCATGTTGCTGCCGCGACCGGAGATCAGGACCACGAGCACCTAGTACACCCTTTCGGCGCGGTAGCCGTCCTCTTCCAGCAGCGCGAGGACCCCCTTCTCCCCATACAGGTGGAGCGCGCCTAGCGCGACGAACGCGGCGCCGCGGCGCAGCTCGCGCTGCATGCGAAATGCCATGACCACGCTGCGATCGTAGAGCACGCGCTTGGTCATCACCGCCTGGTGCCTGGCGATCTGCGGGTGGCGCGCGACGAAGTGCTCGCGCAGGCGCCAGATCGCCGCCAGGTCGCGCTCGAGGTAGGCCTCGAGCGTGCGCTCGGCGATCTCGGCCAGCTCGTCGGCGTGCGCGAGGCTGTGCCGGAGCAGTGCGACCTGCGACTCCATCGGGAACTCGTCGAAGGTGAAAATCTGCTCCTCCACCCCTTCGATCTGCGAGACCGGCAGCCGCCGCGCGCGCGCCAGCTCGGCGAGCCGGTTGTCGAGCGCCACGCCGTGCTCCGCACGCTTCGGATTGCGCAGGTTGAGGAGGACGCCCCAGGGCTTGAGCTTGCTCACCAGCTCGCGCGACAGGCCGGCCGGCGCGAGCACCGCGACCGCGCGCTCGAAATCCTCGGGCCCGATCTCGTCCGCGAGCGTGCGCCGATCGAGGAACATCGCCGCCTCGAGGAAGCGCTCGCGCGAATAGCTATCGGGCACGAACTCGAGCATCAGGCTTCTTGCGGCATCGAAATGCGCGCGCACCACCGGCGGCAGATCGGCGACGCGCGGATCGGCGACGTGAATCGTGCCGTAGACATGGCTCGGCGCCGCGCCATCGCGGCGGACGCGCCACAGCAGCCCGCGATGAAAGCGTTCGGCTCCTGGATGCGCCGGCAACGCCGCCGCGGCCATCATTGCGAGCATGAAGTTCCTGCGCCTCATCGCTTCGGCCCGAGCATGGCATCGGCGCGCACCCAGCGGTCGAAGTCCTGCGCGCTCACGTAGCCGAGAGCGAGCGCGGCCTCGCGCAGCGTGCTGCCTTCGCGATGCGCCTTCTTCGCGATGTCGGCGGCGCGGTCGTAGCCGATATGCGGCGCGAGCGCCGTGACCAGCATCAGCGAGCGCGCCAGCAGCTCGCCGATACGCGCCTTGTCGGGCTCGATGCCCTGCGCGCAATGCTCGTCGAACGAGCGGCAGCCGTCGGCAAGCAGCCGCGCGCTTTGCAGGAACGCATGGATCATCATCGGCTTGTACACGTTGAGCTCGAGGTGGCCCGATGCGCCGCCGAGCGTTACCGCGACGTCGTTCCCCATCACCTGGGCGCACAGCATGGTCAACGCCTCTGCCTGAGTCGGGTTGACCTTGCCCGGCATGATCGAGCTTCCGGGCTCGTTCTCCGGAATACGCAGCTCCGCGAAGCCCGAACGCGGCCCCGAGGCGAGCAGGCGGATGTCGTTCGCGATCTTGGAAAGCGCGACAGCCAGAGTCTTCAGCGCGCCATGCGCGAATACCAGCGGCTCGTGCCCGCCCAAGGCGGCGAACTTGTTCTTCGCTTCCACGAAAGCAATCTTGGTGCTGGCAGCGACCCGGACGCAAACCCGGCCGGCAAATTCCGCGTGCGTGTTGAGGCCCGTGCCCACTGCCGTGCCGCCGATCGCGAGCTCATGCAGCCCCGGCAGCGCGGCGCGCAACGCGGCCTGCGCGTGCTCGAGCTGGGCTACGTAGCCGGAAAATTCTTGGCCGAGCGTGAGCGGGGTGGCGTCCTGCAGGTGCGTGCGCCCGATCTTGATGATCGAGGCAAACGCATCGCGCTTGCGGGCCAAGGTGGCCCTCAGCAGCTCGGTGGCGGGAATGACCTCGTCCTGCACCACGCGCGCGGCGGCGATGTGCATGGCGGTCGGGAAGATATCGTTCGACGACTGGCCGAGGTTCACCTCGTCGTTGGGATGCACCAGGCGCTTCTGCCCGCGCTCGCCGCCGAGGAGCTCCGAAGCACGATTGGCGAGCACCTCGTTCACGTTCATGTTGGTCTGCGTGCCGGAGCCGGTCTGCCATACGACGAGCGGGAACTCGCCGTCATGCCGGCCGGACAGCACTTCGTCGGCCGCGCGCTCGATTGCCTCTGCCTTTTCCTTCGGCAAAAGGTTTAACTCGGCATTGACCCGGGCCGCGGCCTGCTTGACCAGCGCGAGGGCGTGGATCACCGCGAGCGGCACGCGCTCGCTGGAAATGCGGAAGAAGCGGCGGCTGCGCTCGGTCTGCGCGCCCCAGAGCCGGTCGGCCGGCACCTCGATGGTGCCGAAGCTGTCCTTCTCGAGCCGTGAGCCGCTCATCGCGGCCCTAATGTTACTGCGGGTTGCGCGCCTGCCCCTCGACCTCGGCGTGGACCTTGGCCATGTCGAGCGCCTTCGCCTGGGTGATCACCTGCTCGAGCGCGGCGCCGGGCAGCGCGCCCGGCTGACTGAAGAGGATCACCTTCTCGCGGAACACCATCAGAGTGGGAATCGAGCGAATGCCGAAGCTCGCGGCGAGTTCCTGCTGCTCGTCGGTGTTGACCTTCGCGAACACGACGTCGGCGTGCGCTTCGGACGCTTTCTCGAATACCGGGGCGAAGCCGCGGCACGGCCCGCACCAGGGAGCCCAGAAATCGACGATCACCATCGGGTGGTCGTTGACGGTCTTCTCGAAGTTGTCCTTGGTGAGCTCGACGATGGCCACGGCGATCCTTTCGTGCGAAGAGAAAAAACGGGGGCAGTGTACTCTAGACAATCATGTACGCTGGCCGGTTCGCGCCCTCGCCGACCGGTCCGCTGCACTTCGGGTCGCTGGTCGCGGCGCTCGCGAGCTGGCTCGATGCGCGCGCCGCCGGCGGCCGCTGGCTGTTGCGCATCGAGGACCTCGACACGCCGCGCGCGCAGCCCGGGGCGGCGGACCAGATTCTCCGCACGCTGGAAGCCTTCGGGCTCTCCTGGGACGGCGAGGTGGTCTACCAGAGCGCGCGCAGCGCGCTCTACCGGGAAGCGCTGCGAAGCCTGGAGGCGCACACCTATTGGTGCGGCTGCTCGCGACGCGAGATCGCCGATTCGTCGCTCGGCCTGGCGGCCGACGGCGCGCAGATCTACCCGGGAACTTGCCGCAGCGGGATCGCCCTCGGCCGGACGCGGCGCGCACAGCGCGTCCTCGCCGGTTCGGAGCCCATTATCTACGTCGATCGTGTGCAAGGCCGCCAGGAGCAGGTCGTCGGACGCGACGTCGGCGATTTCGTCCTGTATCGGGCGGACGGACAGTTCGCTTACCAGCTCGCGGTCGTCGTGGACGACGCCGCGCAGGGCGTGACTGACGTGGTGCGCGGCGCGGATCTTCTGGATTCGACGCCGCGTCAGATCCTGTTGCAGCGGCTGCTCGGCTACGCGACGCCGCGTTACCTGCACGTGCCGGCAGCGGTCAACGCCGCAGGCGAGAAGCTCTCGAAGCAGACCGGCGCGGCGCCGGTCTGGCCGAGCGTGGAGGTCTTACGGCGCGCGCTCTCGTTTCTCGGTCAGCCCGAGACCGACGACCTGCGGCAGGCGGTCAGGAACTGGAGCCCCGCGCGGATCCCCGCGCGACGCCACTTGGCCGCAGCACCGTGAGCAGCGCGACGATCACGAGCGCGAGCGCCACGTACTCGGCCCAGGTCGGGCGTTCGCCGAGAAACAGCATTCCGCTCACCACGCCGACGACCGGTATCAGCAGCATGCTGATCGAGAACACGCTCACCGGCACCGAGGTCGCGATCTTGATCCAGGCCCAGTGCGCGAAGGCGAAGGCGATCACCACGTTGTACGCGGTGCCGAGCCACGCGATCACGCCGACTTCGCGCAGCGCGCGCCAGTCCTCGAACGCGAGGGCGCCGGCGAAGATCGGCACGCCGCCGAGCACCATGATCCACGCGGTATACGGCCCGACCGGCAGGTTCACGGGGAAGCGTTTCTGCAGCACGGTGCCGAGCGCCCAGGACACCGCGGCGCCGAAGACGAGCAGCGAGCCGAGCGGCGCCGCGCCGAGGCCGGCGAAGCTCTCGAGCAGCAGGAGCGCCAGGCCGCCCAGGCCCAGTGCAAGGCCCACGAGCTTCCTTCCCGTAATGCGCTCGCCGAGGAGCCAGACCGACAGCGGAACCGCCCAGACGGGCATGGTGTACGCCACGATCGCCGCGCGGCCCGAAGGAATCATGCCCACGGCGAAAGCGACCAGCATGTTCCAGCTCGTGATGTTGAGGAGCGCGAGGAGCCAGAGGCGTCCCCACTGACCGCGCGGCAGCGCGATGCGCTGGCCGCCCGCGCGCAGCGCGAGGAACAGCACCGCGGCGCCGAGGCCGAGGCAAACGCTGCGGAAGGTCCACGGCGGCACTTCGGCGAGCGCGACCTTCATCGCGGTCCAGTTGAACCCCCAGGCGAGCGTCAGGCTCGCGAGCACCCACCAGAGGCGCGGCGGCAAGTGGTCGGGCTCGGCGCTCAGGCCGACACCCTTAGCGGCATCGCCTTCATGCCCCGCAGCACCATGGAATCCATCCATTCCGGCGGCGCGCCGGCGAGCTCGATGCGCCGCCAACGCGCAAGCACCGCGGGCAGCGCGATCTGGCCTTCGAGCCGGGCGAGCGGAAAGCCGAGGCAGATATGCGCGCCGAAGCCGAAAGTGAGATGCGGCACGCCATTGCGCGCGAGGTCCAGCCGGTCGGGATCGGGGTACGCGCGCGGGTCGCGATTGGCCGCGTTCATCAGCAGGAACACGCGCTCGCCGGGCTGCAGCTGCTTGCCGTGCAGCTCGTGGGGCTCCTGCACGATCCGCACCTGGGCACCGATCGGACCGTCGTAGCGCAACAGCTCTTCCACCGCGGCGGGAGCAAGCGCCGGGTTTCCCCGGAGTCTTTGTAGTTGGTCAGGAAAATGCATCAAGGCGCGCAGGCCATTGGCGAGGTGGTGCGTCGTGGTCTCGTGGCCGGCGAAGAGCAGCAGGATGCAGGTCGCGACCAGCTCGTCGTCGGAGAGCCGGTCGCCCCCGTCGTCGAGCGCCACGAGCTCGGACAGGAGGTCGCGCCGGGGCGCCGCGCGGCGCGCGCGCACCAGCTCGCGGAAAATCTCCGCCATCTCGCGTGTCGCGGCCGACGCGCGCTGGTACTTTTCGGCCGCGTCGCGCGCGCTGCCGATGAAAAGCGCCATCTCGTCCGACAGCCGCTTCAGGCGCGCGAGCTCCTCGCGCGGCGCGCCGAGCATGTCCATGATCACGAGCGCCGGCAGCGGCCCGGCGAAGTCGGCGATGAAATCAAGCTCGGTCCGGTCGGCCAGACTCTCGAGCAACCAGCGGGTGAGACGCTCCACGTTGGGCCGCAGCGCGCTGATCGAGCGCACGTGGAACACCTTGGCCGCCAGCCGGCGCAAGCGGGTGTGCTCCGGCGGGTCGCGGAACACCATCCACAACGTGAGGTAGCGCTCGAGCTCGGCGACCTTTGCCGCCTCCGGCGGCGGCAGCGTGGCAAAGAACGGCCGCAGGCGATCCGAGGACATCGTGCTGTCGAGGCAAACGCGCTTTACGTCGTCGTAGCGGGTCAATACCCAGGCCTTGAGCCGCGGGCTCCAGTGCGCCGGGTCCTCGTCCCGCAGCCGCTGATATAGGGGAAATGGGTCTGCCAGAAAGGCAGGATCGTTGGGCTTGTAGTCGATAGCGAGCACTAACTTAAACCATTGTAGTCAGCGGGGCGATAGGAGATTCGCAATTGTTGCTACGCACAACTTTCTTGACTTTCGACACCATCGGCCTAGAATCACGTTTTGCTGCATTGCACAAAACCTTCAGGAGAGTAGAGAATGTACGTGACCCCCGAACAGATTCAAACCGCCAACAAGGCGAACGTCGAGGTCCTGCTTGCCGTGGCGAACGCGCAGTTCGCCGCGATCGAAAAGCTGGCGAATATCAGCGCCGGCGCGGTCAAGAGCGCCTTCGAAGACTCGATTGCCAACACCCGCGCGCTGCTCGGCGCCAAGGACGTCCAGGAGTTCGTGACGCTGCAGAATTCCTTCGCCCAGCCCGCGATCGAGAAGGCCATCGCCTACTCGAAGAGCATGTACGAAGTCGCCACCGAGACGAACACCGAGCTCAGCAAGGTCGCCGAGCGCCGCGTCGCCGAGTGGAACGAGAACTTCGTCAGCCTGCTCGACAAGGTGTCGAAGAACGCCCCGGCCGGGTCTGACGTGGCTGTGGCCGCCATCAAGTCGATGCTCGCTGCCGGCAACTCGGCATACGACAACTTCACCAAGGTCGCGAAGCAGGCGACCGAGATCGCGGAAGCCAACGTTTCGGCCGCGACCGACACCGTGAAGGGCCTCGCGAAAGCAAAAAAAGCCGCCTAAGCGCCGAACCGAGCCGCAAGGCTCGATCTAGCGTAAGACGCAAGAAAGCCCGCCGCTAGGCGGGCTTTTTATTTGTACGGAAAGCCTGCGTCGCGCACCAGCGCGCGCAGCTTCTCCATCGCCGGCCCGACCTGCGCGGGCTCGCCGCGCACACCCAGCTCGACGTGAATCCGGCTGCCGTCGTTACCCATCGACGGCAGGCTGAACACCTTCACGCCCGCGAAGCCCTGCTCCACCGCCTTCATGGCGGGGATCAACTGGCTCTCGCCCGCCTCGTAGACCAGGATCGAGGCTTCGCCCCATCTCTGTGAATCGAAGCGCTCGCGGTAGCGGGTGTCGAGGACCCATTCCACCATCGGCCATGCCATCTGCGGGAAGCCCGGAACGAAGTGGTGCTCGCGCAGCGAGAAGCCCGGAATGCGGTTGACCGGGTTCGGGATGATGCTCGAGCCCGCGGGAAACTCGCCCATTTGCAGCCGCTGCGGGGTGACCTCGCCGCCGAAGCGCGCGCGGATCTCGCGCTCCGCCTCCGGGTGAACCTTCAGCTCGAGGTTCAGGGCCGCGGCCGCGCACTGGCGCGTGTGGTCATCGGGCGTCGCGCCGATGCCGCCGAAGCTGAACACCACGTCGCGCGAAGCGAAGCTGCGGCGCAGAGCGGCGGTCAGCCGCTCGGGCTCATCGCCGAGGTACAGGCCCCAGGAAAGGCGCAGCCCTCGCTTGGCGAGGGCTTCGATCAGGAAGGAGAGATGCTTGTCCTGGCGCTTACCGACGAGGATCTCGTCCCCGATGATGTAAGCGCCGAACAATCTACGCGGCTTTCTTGCTCCAGCGCTGGAGATCCTCCAGGCCGCCGATGTGCTTGCCGTTCACGAACACCTGCGGAACGGTACCACGCCCGGTAATCGCGCCAACGACGCGCGAGCGGTCGCTGTGGTCGAGCTTCACCTCCGAGAACGCGTAGCCGAGCTCCTTCAGCAGCGCCTTGGCCCTGGCGCAGTAGCCGCAGGCCTCGCGCGTGAGGATCGCAACCTGGTCTGGCTTCTTCGCCTTGGGATTGATGTAGTCGAGCATGGTGTCGGCGTCGGATACCTCGAACGGGTCGCCGGACTTCTCCGGCTCGATGAACATCTTCTGGATCACGCCGTCCTTGACCAGCATCGAGTAGCGCCACGAGCGCTTGCCGAAGCCGAGGTCGGTCTTGTCGACCAGCATGCCCATCTTCTCCGTGAACTCGCCGTTGCCGTCCGGCACCATGAGCACGTTGCCGCATTCCTGCGTACGCGCCCATTCGTTCATCACGAACGCGTCGTTGACCGAAATGCACACCACGCGGTCGACGCCGTTGGCGACGAACGCCGGTGCAAGCTCGTTGTAGCGCGGCACATGCGTGGACGAGCAGGTCGGGGTAAACGCCCCCGGCAGCGAGAACACCACCACGGTCTTGCCCTTGAACAGCTCCTCGGTGGTAATGGTCTTCCAGTCGCTGTCCGTGCGCGCACGGAAGCTCGCCTGGGGGACTTTCTGGCCTTCGCGGTTCTGAAACACGATCGATTCCTCTCGAAAAAAGAATGGACCGAGTTTAGGCAGTGGTGTTCCCGCCGCCCAATTCTTTGTTCGGATGGGCGCCATAGCGAAGCTCAATCAGGGCGCCCAGCAGATAGCGGATAAAGGCGAGCCCGAAGACCACGGGCCCCAGGAAGCCGACGAACGGCACATAGGCGAGCAGCGCGAGCAGGAAGCCGAGGAGGTACAGGCCGCCCCGCCTGTCTCGCCAGAGGCGCTTCATCTCGGCGGCATCGGCGTGCTCAGCGATCGCGTCGTAGCGTAATAGCCGCTGGTTCACCCACGACAGGATGGCAAGCGGGATCAGCGGCCAGAGCGGCGGGATGAACCAGAGCGGCAGGCTCGCGATGAACAGCAGCAGCAGGCCGCCGAAAGCCACCAGGCCGTTCCACACGCTGCCAGCGGCGCTGCCGCCGCGGCGGCGCTCGAGCTGCGGAAAGGAGCGCGTGGCCACGTAATCGACCATCTTCTGCAAGCCGAATACGCCGAGGATGAAAAGCGCGGTGAGGTAGACGAGCGGCACGAAGAGCAGGAAGAGGATCACGTTCGCCGCGACCAGGGCGGCGTCGCCGAAATCCAGCCGCACGAAGCCGAGCGCCGGCTCGAGCCATTGCCGGAGGATGCCGGCGAGCCAGGCCGCGAGCCGCACCCAGGCAAAGAGCGCGGCGGTGCCCCAGATCGCCAGCGAGACGAGCATCGGCCAGACCATCAGCCACAACATGCGCGGGTGGAACACGTTGAGGAGGCCGTATCCCAGGGCGCCGAGCACGCTCATCGGCGTAGAGTCTGCCAGAGTTTGCCGAGGCGCTTGACCGACACCGGCACCGGGGTCTTCAGCTCCTGCGCGAAGAGCGAAACGCGCAGCTCCTCGAGCAGCCAGCCGAATTGCTCGAGCGGCGCCTCGAGCGAGCCGTGGCGCGCGCGCGTGGCAACCTCCCGTCGGTAAGCCTGCTCAAGCGGTGCGAGCTCGCCGGCGAGGCGCGCGTCGCGCGCCGGATCGGCGCGCAGCTTGTCGAGCCGCATCGACGCGGCCTTCAGATAGCGCGGAAGGTGCTGCAGACGCTCCCAGGGCGTGCGCGCCAGCCAGCCCGGCGCGAGCAAGCGGGCGATCTGCTGGCGCACGTCCAGCACCGCCTGCGGCTGCGCCTTCTCGGCGGCATTCAGCTTCTTTTCCAGCGCATTGCGCTCCGCGACGATGCCGCTCGCGGTGCGAGCGATCTCCTGCGCGATCAGGGTAAAGCGGCTGCGGCCCTCGTCGAGCCGCCGGGCGAACTCGCCTTGCAGGGTCGGCACCGAGTCCTGCAGGAAGGTTCGCGCGAGCGCGGCGGAGACGACGGCGTCCTTGAGCGGTCCGAGGACCACATCCTTGGCGAGCGCACGCTCGAGATCGCGGATGCGCTCGCGGAACGCGATCGCCAGCAGGCGCAGCACGCCCGCCCGATGCAGCTCTCGCGCCTTTTCCGGCGCATCGAACACCTGCAGCGTTACGGCGTCGCCCGCGTCGACCAGCGCCGGATATCCCATCAGGGTCTGACCGCCGCGGCTGATCTCCATCAGCTCGGGCAGGTCGCCCATGGTCCAGCCGGTGTAGCGCTCTGCTTCGTCGACTGGCGCTTGCTCCTGGAGGATGGCCTCGGTTCTCTTCCCCAAGGTGCGCTTGAGCGCCGGCAGGTCCCTGCCCATGTCGAGCTGCCGCCCGTCCTCGTCGAGCACGCGAAAGTTCATCTGCAGGTGCGGCGGCGCGGAGTCGGGCCGTAGAGCGTCCACCGGCACATCGAGGTTCAGCTCCTCGCGCACGTAGCGGCGCAGGGCCTCGGCGAGCGGCAGGTCCGACGCCGGCACGGCGGCCGTGAAGCGCGAGGCGAAGTCATCGAGCGCGCCCAGCTTGTGCCGCAGGCGCTGGGGCATCGACTTGGCGAGCGCCTTCACCTTTTCCCTGAGCAGGCCGGGCACCAGCCACTCGGAACGGCCCGCCGGCACCTGGTTGAGGAGCGCGAGCGGCACGGTCATGGTGACGCCGTCGCGCGCCGAGCCGGGCTCGAAATGGTATTCGAGCGCATAGCGGTTGGGTCCAAGCTCGAGCGCGGGCGGAAAGTTGTGCGTGGTGATGCCCGCGGCCTCATGGCGCATCAGGTCCTCGCGCGCGAGATACAGCAGGCGCGGCTGCGCCGCTTCGGCCTGGCGGCGCCAGATTTCAAATTTTTTTGAAGAATTAATTTCCTTGGGTAGGCGCTCGTCGTAAAACGCGTGGATCAGCTCCTCGTCCACCAGGATGTCCGGGCGGCGCGACTTGTGCTCCAGGCGCTCGATCTCGGCCACCAGGCGCTGGTTGTGCGCGAGGAACGGCGCGCGCGTGTCGAAGTCGCCCTCGACCAGCGCCGAGCGGATGAAGAGATCGCGCGCGAGATCGGGATCGTGCGGCGCGAACGGCACGCGCCGGTTGACGTACACCGGCAGGCCGTACAACGTGCCGCGCTCGAGCGCGACCACCTCGCCGCGCTGCTTTTCCCAGTGCGGGTCGCTGCGGCTGCGCTTAATGAGGTGCCCGCCCAGATCCTCCAGCCAGCGCGCCTCGATGCCGGCGACGATGCGGGCGAAGAGACGCGTGGTCTCCACCAGCTCCGCGGCGACGATCCACTTGCCGGGCTTCTTTGTCCACGAGCCGGGATGCACCCAGAACTTGATGCCGCGCGCGCCGGTATACGCGCCTTCTTCATCGCGCATGCCGACGTTGCCGAGCAGTCCGGCGAGCAACGCGCGGTGAATGGCTCGATAGCCCTCGGCCTTTTCCGCGCGGACCGACGACTCGGGCCAGTCGAGCGTCTGCTTCAGCTGTTCGTGCACGTCGCGCCATTCGCGCATGCGCGGATACGAGAGGAAGTTCTCGCGGCAGATGCGCCGCAGGCCGGATTCCTCCTGCAGCCTCCACAGCTTGAGGAACGCGAGGAAGTCCGACTGCTCGTCGGCGAAGCGCGCATGGCGCTCGTCGGCCGCCTGCGCGCGCTCGAGCGGGCGCTGGCGCGGGTCCTGGACCGAGAGCGCGGCGGCGACGATGCGGACCTGGGCGAGGCAACCCTCCTCGCGTGCGCCCACCAGCATGCGCGCCACCCGCGGATCGAGCGGCAAGCGGCCGAGCTCGTGTCCTACAGCAGTCAGGCTTTTCGCGTCGTCCACCGCGCCCAGTTCCGCGAGCAGGTCGTACCCGTCGGCGATGGCCCGGGGGTTCGGCGGATCGACGAACGGAAACGCCTCGACGTCGCCCAGTCCGAGGCTCTTCGCGCGCAGGATGACCGAGGCGAGCGACGAGCGCAGCAGCTCCGGGTCGGTGAACGCCGGGCGCCGCCCGAAGTCCTGCTCGGAGTACAGGCGAATGCAGACCCCGTCGGCCACGCGCCCGCAGCGGCCGGCGCGCTGCTGCGCCGCGGCTTGCGAGATCGGCTCGACGCGCAGCATCTCGACCTTGTTGCGGTAGCTGTAGCGCTTGATGCGCGCGTCGCCCGTGTCGATCACGTAGCGGATGCGCGGCACGGTGAGCGAGGTCTCCGCCACGTTGGTGGCGAGCACCACGCGCCGCTCCTTCCCCGGCTTGAAGACCCGGTCCTGCTCCGCCGTGGACAGGCGCGAATAGAGCGGCAGCAGCTCGAGGTTTTTCGGGCCTTTCCTGCGCAGCGTATCGGCGGCGTCACGGATCTCGCGCTCGCCGGGAAGAAAAACCAGGATGTCGCCCGGGCCCTGGCGGCACAGCTCGTCGACCGCGTCGGCGAGCGCCTGCTCCTCCTCGTCGCGGGTCGTATCCTCGGCGTCGCCGGCCACCGGGCGGTAGCGCACCTCGACCGGATAGAGCCGGCCCGACACCTCGATCACCGGCGCATCGTTGAAATGCCGCGAGAAGCGCTGCGCGTCGATCGTCGCCGACGTGATGACCACGCGCAGATCGCGCCGGCGCTCCCCCAGCTGCTTCACGTAGCCGAGGAGAAAATCGATGTTCAGGCTGCGCTCGTGCGCCTCGTCGATGACGAGGCTGTCGTACTGCCGCAGCTCGCGATCGCCTTGCGTCTCGGCGAGCAGGATGCCGTCGGTCATGAGCTTGATCGCGGTGCGCTTGCCGACCTGGTCGTCGAAGCGCACCTTGTAGCCGACGCGGTCGCCGAGCTCGGTGCCGAGCTCCTCGGCAATCCGCTTCGCGACCGAGCGCGCGGCGATGCGCCGCGGCTGCGTGTGCCCGATGCGCCGCGACGGGTCCGCGTCGAGCAGGATCTTGGGCAGCTGGGTGGTCTTGCCCGAGCCGGTCTCGCCGCACACGATGACCACCGGGTGAGCCTCGACCGCGGCGCGGATCTCGTCGCGCCGCGCGTTGATCGGCAGCGCGGGGTCGAAGTCGAGCTTCAGCCCGGTACCAGCGCGACGCCGTGGCCGGCGAGCGTGATCGAAACCTCGGTGCCGGCCGCGATCGGCCGGGAGACGTCGCGGTCGACGACGAAGAGCTGGCCGACCGGGGTCGCGACGGTGTATTCCATGTGCGTGCCGAGGTACGCCGCCTTGCCGACCGTGCCGCGCAGAGGCGAGTCGTTGCCGTTCTCGAGCACGATCGATTCGGGCCGGATGGCCACGCGCACCGCGCCGGGCGCGATGCCGCGATGCTCGATCTCGACCTCGAGCAGCCCGCCCAGCCGCAGCGGCGCGCGGCTGCCGCGGTGCGGCCCGAGCTCGGCCTCGACCAGGTTGGCGTCGCCGATGAAGTCGGCGACGAAGCGGTCGCGCGGCGCCTCGTAGAGCTCGCGCGGCGCGCCGATCTGGGCGATGCGCGCGTTCGACATGACGATGATCTGGTCGGACACCGCGAGCGCCTCCTGCTGGTCGTGCGTCACGTAGGCGACGGTCAAGCCCAGGCTCTGCTGCAGCTCGCGGATCTCCTCGCGCACGCGCCGGCGCAGCTTGGCGTCGAGGTTGGAGAGCGGCTCGTCGAACAGCAGCACTTGAGGCTCGAGCACCAGCGCGCGCGCCACCGCCACGCGTTGCTGCTGGCCGCCGGAAAGCTCGGACGGCATACGGCTCGCGTAGGCATCGAGGCCCACCATGCGCAGCTTGTCGTGCGCCTTGTCCTTGGCCGCGCGGTCGCCGCTCACCGACGGGCCGTAGGCCACGTTCTCGAGCACGTTCATGTGCGGGAAGAGGGCGTAGGACTGGAACACCATGCTCACGTCGCGCTCGGACGCGGGCGCCGAGGTCACGTCACGGCCGCCGATGGTGATGCTCCCCTCGCTCACCATCTCCAGACCGGCGATGAGCCGCAACGTGGTGGTCTTGCCGCAGCCCGACGGCCCGAGCAGCGTAGCGAGCGTGCCGGGCTCGATGCGGAAGGAGACGCCGTCCACCGCAGTGACCGCGCCGTAGCGCTTCACGACGCCGCGAAATTCGACGTCCGCCGCTTTCTTCATGCCACCCCCTGCATCGCCACGGTCTCCCGCCGCCCCAGCTTGCGCTCGCCCACGCCGACCTGGATCAGGCCGATCACCGCCAGCATGATCGCGATCAGCACGCAGGAATAGGCGATCGCGAGCCCGAACTCACCCGCCTCGACGCGACCGACGATGTAGGCGGTTGCCATGTTGTATTCGGCGGTGACCAGGAAGATGACTGCGCTGACCGCGGTCATCGCGCGCACGAAGCTGTAGACGAGCGAGGCCACGATCGCCGGGCGCAGCAGCGGCAGCACCACGCGTCGGAGGGTGGTCGCCGAGCGCGCGCCGAGCGTGTGCGACGCTTCATCCAGGGACTTGTCGATCTGCGAAAGCGTCGCGATGCCGGCGCGCACGCCAACCGGCATGTTGCGGAACACGAAGCAGATCACCAGGATCGCCGCGGTGCCGGTGATCTCGATCGGCGGCACGTTGAAGGCGAGGATATAGCTGATGCCGACCACGGTGCCGGGGATGGCGAAGCTGAGCAGCGTGCCGAACTCGAAGGCGCGCTTGCCCGCGAAGTCCTGGCGCGAAAGCAGCCACGCGGTGAGCAGTCCTACTCCCGCGGTGAGCGGCGCCGCGATCGTGGCGATCACCAGCGTGGTGGTCAGCGAAGGCCAAGCCGCGCCGGTGAAGTGCAGCCCGCGCTGCCCGACTTCGGCCGCGAAGCCGGCGAGGAAATGCGCCAACGTGAAGCTGTAGTCGCGGCCGATATTCTTCACGAAGCCGCCGACGAAGATCGTGACGTAGATGACCAACGTGAGCGCAGCCCACGGAAGCGCGATGCTGTAGCACAGCCAACGCAGCCCGCGCGGCAACGGCACCGGCAGACCGGCGTCGCCTTTGCCGGTGACCGTGGTATAGGAAGCGCGGCCGAGCCAGCGTTGCTGTGCATAGAAGGCGGCGAGCGTGAACACCAGCAGCACCAGCGCCAGCACCGCGGCGCGCGTCTGGTCGTGCGCGGCGCCGACTACGGCGAAGAAGATCTTGACCGAGAGCACCTCGTAGTTGCCGGAGAGCACCAGCGGATTGCCGAAGTCCGCCATGCTCTCGACGAAACCGAGCAGAAACGCGGCCGCGAGCCCGGGGCGCAGGAGTGGTAGCGTCACGGTGCGAAAGGTGGTCCAGCCGCGTGCACGCAAGGTCTGCGAGGCTTCCTCGAGCGACGGGCTGATGCCCTGCACCACGCCGAGCAGCACGAGGAACGCGATCGGCGTGAACGCGAGGAGCTGTGCGAGTGCGACGCCGGGCAGGCCATAGATCCAGCGCGAGCGCGGGATGTCGAACCAGTCGAAGAGCAGCGTGCTCACCGCGCCGGCGCGGCCGAATAGCAGGATCACCGCCAGGCCGATGACGAACGGCGGGGTAATGATCGGCAGCACGCTCATCACGCGCAGCACGCCCTTGTAGCGGAACGTGGTGCGCGCCGCGATCAGCGCGAATGCAAGTCCGAGCAGGGTCGAGCCGGCGCCGACCAGGATGGCGAGGAACACGGTGTTCCAGGCGACGCCGCAGCGCAGGCTCGAATACAGGCAATCCAGGCCCCAGATCGAGCGGTCGAAAAAGCTCGCGGCGAAGCTGCCTTCGAACGCGCTGCCGAGCATCACGGAAATCGGGAAAAAGACGAACGCCGCGATCGACGCCACCACCAGCCCGATCGCGCTCACGACAAAGGCGTCGCCGCGGCAAAAGCCGCGCGCGGCGAGTCCCAGGCAGAAGAGCATGAGAAAACCGAGCGCGGTCAGGAGCGCCCCGTAGCCCATGCCGGGCTGGGTCGGCCAGCCGGTGGGAGTGACGTTGGGATGGCGGAACAGGAACCCCTGCGCGAGCAGCAGGAGGAATCCGACGCCGCCGACCAGCATCAGCATCGCGCCCGCTCGCATGCGCGGCAGGCGCCAAGTACGCGCTGCGAGCGCAGCCAACAGAGGGAGGAACAACGCGAGGAGCCACGGCTTGCCCTGGAAGCCGTGCCACAACGCCGGCGCGCCCCAGCGCGCGCCCTCGGTCGCATACCACGGCAGCAGCGAGAGACCCGCCGCCGTGGCTGCGATCCAAGCTACTTGGGCAGTGCTTTGACTTCCTTGTCCCACTTCGACAGGAGCCGCTTGCGTTCCGCCGACGAGCCGTACTTGGCGAAGTCGTAGTCGATCACCTTGGTCTGGTCGAGGCGCGGCGCCTGCGGCGGCACCTTGGCCTTGAGGTTCGACGGGATCTGGAACGCCTTGGTCTCCGCACCGAGCGCCTGCGCCTCCGGCGTGAGCGCCCAGTCGTACCACATGCGAGCCTCTTTCGGGTTCTTGCCGCCCTTGATGATGCTCATCGAGCCGACCTCGTAGCCGGTGCCCTCGCAGGGCGCGACCACCTTGATCGGGTTGCCCTGTACAGCGAAGGTGACCAGATCATGCATGAACGTGATGCCGATCAGCGTTTCGCCGCTCGCGGCGGCCTTGGCCGGCGCCGCGCCCGACTTGGTGTACTGGTTGATGTTCTTGTGCAGGCTCTTCATGAAGTCGAAGCCCTTGTCTTCCCCATAGATCTGCACCAGCGTCGCGAGCATGGTGTAGGAGGTACCCGACGAGTTCGGGTCGGCCACCTGCACCTCGTCGCGCAGCTTGTCCGAGAGCAGGTCCTTCCAGCACTTGGGCTCGGGCAGCTTCTTCTTCGCCAGGAGCTCGCTGTTGTAGCCGAAGCCGAGCACCCCGGCGTAGACACCGATGGTGCGGTACTTCGCGTCCTTCGCCTGGCGCAGCGCCCACGGCGCGAGCTCCTTCTCCATCGGCGAGCGGTACTCGACTGTGAGGCCCTCCTCCGCCGCCTGCAGGTGCGGGTCGCCGGTGCCACCCCACCAGATGTCGCCGCGCGGGTTCGAAGCCTCGGCCTTCACCTGGGCGTAGATCTCGCCGCTCGACTTGCGCGTCATGGCGACCTTGACGCCGGTCTTTCTCTCGAACGCGGTCACCATCGCGCGGCACCACTCTTCCTGCGGCGCGCAGTACAGCACCAGGTTGCCTTGCGCAAAAGCCAGACCTGGAAAAAGCGCCGGCGCAGCCAGCGCCAGTGCCAGGATTGCTCGCTTCATGACATCCTCCTCTCGAGTTTCTCGTTAGCTTGCCCGACTCCGGTCGCCGCGACCAGAGCGTCCCGCAACCCGGGCGCGCAGGCGAGCACCGCGTTGCCGCGCGCCAGGCCGTTGCCCCCCAGGAAATCGTTGGTCCAGCCGCCCGCCTCGCGCACCATCAGCAGCCCCGCGAGCGTGTCCCAGGAGTTGATATGCAGCTCGCAATAGCCGTGCGTGCGGCCGTCGGCGACGTAGGCGAGCCCGAGCGCGCCCGAGCCGGCGCGCATGAACGTAGCGCCGGTGCCGAGCACGCGCTCCACCAGCGCCGTGTAGGCGCGCGTCGGGCGCCGCGACGACCAGCCGAGCTCGATGATCGCCTGCTTGATATTGGTGTCCGCGACGCGCATCGGACGGTCGTTGAGAAACGCGCCGCCACCGAGGCGCGCGCGGTAGAGCTCGCCGTACATCGGCGCCGAGATCGCGCCGAGCGCGAGCTCGCGGCCGGCCACGAAGGCGATCGACACGCAGAAATGCGGGATGCCGTGCGCGAAGTTCGCGGTGCCGTCGATCGGATCGATCACCCAGAGGCCATCCCCGCCGCTCGCGTCGCCCGAGGCGCCGCCCTCCTCGCCGAGAAACGCGTCGTGCGGAAAGCGCGCCTTCAGCCGCTCGACGATCAGGCGCTCGACTTCGCCGTCCGCCTCGGTGATGAAGTCCTGCTTGCCCTTGAGCTTCACCTCGACCGGCTTGGAAAAGAGCTCGCGCGCGAGCGCGCCCGCTTCGCGCGTCACCTCGATCAGCGCCTTTTCCCTCGCGTCGATGTCTTGCGTTATCACTTTGTCCAGTATCCCCTATTAGCCGGTAGACAAACAATGATTCCACCACTGACGAACCGACGCCCGATAGCCTTCCGGCATCGGCAGGGCGTCGAGCTCGCCGACCCGAAAGAAGCCCACCTCCTTGTGTTCGCTGCTAATAGCGACCGGGGCGGCGGAATCGAGCGTGCACCCGTCGGTCACGATGGGCAATTCCCATTCATCGCGCTCGTTGCGCAGCAGAATCGCGCGATCGTCTCGGAACACGACGCCTTTGATCGAAACCGGGAAATTCACTTAGCCGCCCAGTAGCGCTGCGCCAGCGGCCGGAGGCAGTCATGGCCCATGCGCGCATGCGTGAGCGGGTGCGCCTTGGCCGGATCCTGGTCGGCCTCCACCACCAGCCACCCCTTGTAGCCCGACTTCGCGAGGCCCTCGAGCAGCGGGGCGAAATCGATCGAGCCGTCGCCGGGCACTGCGAACACATCGCCGAGCACCGCATCAAGGAAGCTCAGATCCTGCTTGCGCGCCTGCGCGAGCTTGTCCTTGCGGATGTCCTTGCAGTGCACGTGCACGATGCGCTTCGCGTGGCGCTTGAGGGCGCGCATCGGATCGCCGCCGGCGAAGGTGAGATGACCGGTGTCGAGCAGCAGGCCCACCGCCTTGGTCGAGTCCATCATCCGGTCGACTTCGTCCTCGGACTGGATCACCGTGCCCATGTGATGGTGATACGCCATGCACACGCCCTCCTTCGCCAGGTGCGCCGCCACTGCGTCGAGGTGCTCGCTGAACGGCTTCCATTCCTTCTCCGCCAGCCTGGGCCGCTTCGATAGCGGCACCTTACGCTCGCCGTGCACGCAGCGCGAAACCTCGCAGAACACCATGGCCTTCGAGCCGAGCGATTTCAGCAGCGTCAGATGGGGCTGCATCGCCTTGATCTCGTCGTCGATCGAGCGCTCGAGCAGCCGCCCGCTGTACCAGCCCGACACGAGGCTCAAGCCGTGCGGCTTGAGGATCGGTCCCAGGACCTTCGGGTCACGGGGGAACTTGCGGCCGAGCTCGACCCCTTCGTAGCCGGCGAGCTTCGCCTCGCTCAGGCAGGTCTCGAGCGAATTCTGCTCGCCGAGCTCCGGCAGGTCGTCGTTCGTCCAGGTGAGCGGGTTGATGCCGATCCGGACCATCTAGGCTCCCAATGCTTGCCGCTTGCGCGCGCGCTCGTAGGCCGCGCGCGCCTTTTTCTGCCCGGCGGAGCGCGGCGCGTCGGTGACCGCCACCTCCCACCATGTGCCGCCCTCCGTCGTGCCGCGTCGAGGGTCGGTATCGATCACCACCACTGCGGTCTTGCGCGCGCGTAGGGCGCGTCGCAGCGCGGCCTCGAGATTCTTCGCTTCCACGTGTTCCGCCTGCGCGCCGAGACTGCGCGCGTGGGCGGCGAAATCCACTCGCGGCGCCGCATCGTCCAGCAGGTTGTTGAAGGATGCCCCGCCGGTCGCCGCCTGCAGGCGCTCGATGCAGCCGAAGCCGCGGTTGTCCAGGACCACGATGGTGAGCTTCGCGCCGAGCGCGACCGAGGTCGCAATCTCGGAGTTGAGCATCAGGTAGCTGCCGTCGCCCACCACAACGCACACCTCGCGCTTCGGCTGCGCGAGCTTGACGCCGAGGCCGCCGGCGATCTCGTAGCCCATGCACGAGTAGCCGTACTCGAGGTGATAGCTCGTGGAATCGGACGCGCGCCAGAGCTTGTGCAGCTCGCCGGGCAGGCCGCCCGCCGCGCAAACCACCACCGCATTGCCGGGGAGATTCTTGTTGACCACCCCGAGCACTTGCGCATCGGTCGGCTTGCCGCGGCCTGGCGCGGTGATTCGCTCGACCTCGCGGTTCCAGGCGCGGGAGAGCCGTGCCGCCTGCTCGGTCCAGGCCGCGGGCGCGCGCCAGCCGCGCAAAGCGCGCCCGAGCGCTTCGAGGCCGGCGTCGGCGTCGGCGACCAGCGGCACCGCGCCATGCTTGGCCGCGTCGAACGCGCCGACATTGAGCTGCACCAGCTTTGCATCCGAAAACAGCGCGCGCGAGCCCGTGGCGAAATCGCCGAGACGCGAGCCGACGGCGAGGACGACGTCGGCTTTCGCCGCAAGCGCATTGGCCGCGATCGAGCCGGTGACGCCGATTGCGCCGGCATTGCGAGCGTGGTCCCAGGCGAGGCTTCCCTTCCCCGCCTGGGTCTCGGATACGGGAATCCCGTGCTCCTCGGCGAACGCCGCGAGGCGCTTTTCTGCCAATGCGTACTTGGCGCCCCCGCCGGCAACGATCAGCGGCCGCCTGGCGTTCTTGAGGGTCCGGGCCGCGGCTTCGAGCTCGGACGCGTCGGGAAGCGGCTTGCGGATCCGGTGCACGCGTCGGCGGAAGAACTCCGCGGGATAGTCGTACGCCTCGGTCTGCACGTCTTGCGGCAGCGCGAGGGTAGCCGGGCCGCAGTCGGCGGGATCGAGCAGCACGCGCAGCGCCGCCGGCAGGCTCACCAGGAGCTGCTCGGGCCGCACGATGCGGTCGAAGTAGCGCGAAACCGGCCGAAAGCAGTCGTTCACCGAGGCGCCCGGATCGCCGAAGGCTTCGAGCTGCTGCAGCACCGGGTCGGGGCGCCGGCTCGCGAAGATGTCGCCGGGGAGCAAGAGCACCGGCAGCCGGTTCACGTGCGCCACGGCCGCAGCGGTCACCATGTTGCTCGCGCCGGGACCGATCGAAGTAGTGCAAGCCATCATGCGGCGGCGCGCGTGCGCCTTGGCGAAAGCGATCGCGGCGTGCGCCATGGCCTGCTCGTTGTGCGCGCGCAGCGTGGGCAGCTTGCGGCGCGCGGCGTGCAGTGCCGGGCCGAGGCCCGCGACGTTGCCGTGGCCGAAGATCGCCCACACGCCGGCGAAAAGGGGAGCGTCGTCGATGATCTGGTTCGCCAGGAAACGAACCAGCGCCTCCGCCATCGTGATGCGAACCGTCGCCACACGCCTCCCCTCGAGCGATCTATTATTACAAGAAAATGACGCAAGAAGCCCCGCTTTGCATTGCCCAGTTCGGCGCCGGCCGCATCGGCCAGATCCACGCCTCGAACATCGCCGTCATGAAAGACGCGCGGCTGCGCTACGTGGTCGACGTAAATCTCGACGCCGCGCAGAAGCTCGCCGCGCGCTACGGCGCGAAAGCGGTGAGCGAGCGCGAAGCATTCGCCGACCGCGAGGTCGACGCGGTGCTGATCGCCTCCTCCACCGATACGCACGCGCGCCTCGCGATCGAAGCGGCGCGCGCAGGTAAGGCGATCTTCTGCGAGAAGCCGATCGACTTGAGCCTGAAGAAGGTCGACCAGTGCCTCGCCGAGGTGGAAAAAGCCGGCGTGCCGATGTTCGTCGGCTTCAACCGGCGCTTCGACCCGAGCTTCGCGGCGCTCAAGCGGCGCCTCGACGCCGGCGAGGTCGGCGCGGTCGAGCAGGTGGTGATCTCGAGCCGCGACCCCGGCCCGCCGCCGCTCGCCTACGTCAAGGTCTCGGGCGGCATGTTCCGCGACATGACGATCCACGACTTCGACATGGCACGCTGGCTGCTGGGCGAGGAGCCGGTGGAGGTGTTCGCGATGGGCGAGTGCCTGATCGACCGCAAGATCGGTGCCGCCGGCGACATCGACTCGGCGATGGTGCTGCTGCGCACCGCTTCCGACAGGATGTGCCACATCAACAACTCGCGCCGCGCGCTGTACGGCTACGACCAGCGCATCGAGGTCGCCGGCGCCACGGGCATGCTGCGCGCCGAGAACCTCGGCGAAACCACGGTCGAGCATTTCACGGCGAAGGGCACCGTCGCCGACCGGCCGCTCGATTTCTTTCTCGAGCGCTACGCCGACGCCTATCGCGCCGAAATGGCTTCGTTCCTGCTTGCTCTGAAAAATAGGCAACCGATGCCCGTGGGTGCGCGCGACGGCCGCCAGGCGCTGGTGCTCGCGGAAGCCGCTTTAAAATCGCACAAGAAAAAAGTGCCCGTGAAGATCGGCAATGGTTAATTTCGCGCTCTTCGGCGCGGGACGCATCGGTCGCATGCACGCGGAGAACCTCACGCGGCGCAGCGACGCGCGGCTGCTCTACGTGGTCGACACCAAGTCCGAGGCGGCGCGGGCGCTCGCGGCGCCGCTCGGCGCCCGCCAAGCCACGCAGGAAGAAGCGCTTGCCGATCGCAACGTGCAGGCGGTGCTCATTGCGACGTCGACCGGCAGCCACGCCGATCTTTCCATCGCCTCGGCGCAGGCCGGTAAAGCGATCTTCTGCGAGAAGCCCGTGGATTTGACTTTGGAAAAAGTCAACCAATGCATCGCTGCGGTCAAGAAAGCGAAGGTGCCGATGTTCGTCGGCTTCAACCGGCGCTTCGACCCGAGCTTCCGCGGGCTGAAGGCGCGCCTGGACGCCGGCGCCATCGGCACGCTCGAGCAGGTGATCATCACCAACCGCGATCCGGGGCTGCCGGACCTGCGGTTCCTCGCGAGCTCGGGCGGCCTGTTCCTCGACTTCACGATCCACGACTTCGACATGGCGCGCTGGCTGCTCGGCGAGGATCCGGTCGAGGTGTTCGCGTGGGGCGCGGTGCTGGTCGATCCGCGCGTGCGCACCGAAGGCAAGGACATCGACACCGCGATGCTCCTGCTACGCACGCGGTCCGGGAAGATGTGCCATATCAACAATACGCGCCGCGCGGTCTACGGCTACGACCAGCGCATCGAAGTGTTCGGCTCGAAGGGCATGCTGCGCGCCGCCAACCTGACGCCGACCAGCGTCGAGAGCTTCGGCGCGCAGGCGGCCTGCGCCGACAACCCGTGGCCGAACTTCCAGACGCGCTATGTAGCCGCCTACGCAGCCGAGCTGTCTTCGTTCATCCAGAGCGTGGAGAAGCGCAAGCCGGCCGAGATCCCGCCCGAGGACAGCCGCAAGGTGCTGCTCCTTTGCGAAGCGGCCCTCCAGTCGAGCCAGACCGGCAAGCCGGTAAAAATCAAGAACTAGCTGCCGCTACCCCGGGTCCTAAGAAACCATGGACCAGGCCGAGCGCAAGGACACCGCCCAGCACGCGCTGGTGTACGTCGCCGTCGCGGTCGCGGTGGTCGTAGTCCTGGTGCTGCTCTGGTATGCGATCGACGTAGTCCTTTTGGCCTTCATCGGGGTGCTGTTCGCAATCCTGCTGCGTGCGCCGGCCGACTGGCTTTCGGCGCGTTTCGGCTGGCCGGAAGGACGCTCGCTCGCGCTGGTGGGCGCGCTGTTCGTCTGCGTCTTGGTCGTAGGCGGCGTGCTCTTCGGCCGCGGCATCGCGGCCCAGGCGCTGGCGCTCGTCGACCGCATCCCCGAGATCGTCGAGAGCTTCAAGGAGCAGCTGGGGCAGAGCGAAATCGGCCAGCGCGTGGTCTCGCTCGCGGAATCGAGCGGCATGTTCTCCGGGGGCGAGGGCGCGCAGTTCCTCGGCCGCGGCCTGGGGCTCATCGGCTCGACCTTCGGCGCGGTAGCGAACGTGCTGATCGTGCTGTTCTTCGCGGTATTCATGGCCGCGCAGCCGCGCACGTACGTGGAGGGCGCGCTCCACCTCTTCGCGCGCAGAAAGCGCGACCGGATGCGCGAGGTGCTCTACGAGATCGGCAACGTGCTGCGCCGCTGGCTGGTCGGCCAGTCGCTGCTCGCCGCCTGCGTGGCGATCCTCACCGGCGCGGGCCTCCTGCTGCTCGGCGCGCCGTTCCCCTTCGCGCTCGCGCTGCTAGCGGGCCTGATGGAATTCGTGCCCTACATCGGCCCGTTTCTCGCCGCGGTACCGGCGATCCTCGTCGGCTTCTCCGAAGGACCGCAGCTCGCGCTCTATATCGCGTTGCTGTTCGTGGGCATCCAGCTCACCGAGAGCTACGTGCTCGCGCCGCTGGTGCAGCACCGCGCGGTGCACATCGCGCCGGCGGCGATCCTGTTCGCGCAGGTGCTGATGGGGGCGATAGTCGGCGCGCTGGGCGTGGCGGTCGCCACGCCGCTCGCCGCGGCGATCATGGTGGCGGTCAGCATGCTCTACGTCGAGGATGCGCTCGGCGACAAATCGGCCAAGCCGAAGGACTAATTCAGGTCCATCGAGCCCATCATGCGGTACCACTCGTCGTAGCCGTCGCGCCAACCCTTGAAGTATTCCGCCTCGGGTACTTCGACACCGAAGCGCTGCTTGCATTCGGACGAAAGCCGCGAATACTGCTGCGGATGACCGCCGAAGCCGTCCGCATAGCCACGCTTTTCCCAGTCGACCCCGCGGCAGTCGGACTCCCTGAGAGGAAAAACCGCGCAGCCGGCGAGGCCGAGCAGGAGGAAGAGCGGGATTGCGCGCAGCATCAGAAGCGCCTGCGGTCGATCGAGCCGATGAGGCGATACCACTCGTCGTAGCCCGCGTTCCAGCCTTTGAAGTATTCCGCCTCGGGCACGTCGACGCCGAAGCGCTGCTTGCACTCCGAGGACAGACGCGAGTATTGCTGCGGGTGCCCGGCGTAGCCGTCGGCATACCCGCGCTTCTGCCAGTCCACGCCGCGGCAATCGGACTCTTCGAGGGGGAACAGGGCGCAGGCGGCGAGGAGCGGGAGCAGCAAGGCTAGTCGCATTTCATCGACTTCAGCCGCACGTGCTCGTCGTTGCCGACCCTCCAGCCCGCGAGATAGTCGGCCTGCGAGACCTGCACGCCACGGCTCGCGCACTGGCGCACGAGAAGCAGGTCCTGCGGCGGATGACCGCCATAGCCGTCGCGGTATCCACGCTCCTGCCAGTTCGGGTTGCTGCAGTCGGCCGCGCAACCGGACAAGGCGAGCGCGAGCAGCACGATGGGCGTGGCGCGCATCACGAGCGCTTGTTCTGCATCGAGCCGATCATCCGGTACCACTCGTCGTGGCCATCGCGCCAGCCCTTGAAATACTCCATCTCCGGCACCGCGACACCGAAGCGCTGGCTACACTCCGAGGACAGACGCAGATACTGCTGCGGGTGGCCGGCAAAACCGTCCGCGTAGCCTCGCGTCTGCCAGTCCACCCCGCGGCAGTCCGCCTCCTGCAGCGGAAAGAGCGCGCAGCCGGCGAGACAGAGCGGGGAAAGGACCGCAAGCTTCCGCATGCCCGGCAAACAACAGCTAGCCGGCTTTGATTCCGAGCATGCGCTCGACATGGCGCGCGATTATGTCGATGTCCCTATGAAAACAAGGGTGTGGCACCGTAGATACCGTCAGGCGTACCGCGCCTGGTTCTGCTACTTGCATGGAGCGCGGGTTATTCACAGGAGCCACCAAAGCCAAGAGCGAAGCAGCCAAGAAGAGCGCCAAGGATGATCCACAACGGGCGCCATGGCGGCCCGCACCTTCTTCCGCAAGTGGTCAGATCGTGTCCCGTGCGCGCTGCGCGCGGCGCACCAGCTGTTCCCATAGCCCCCTCTCGGTTGTCCGCGCGCTGCCTGTAGCCGGAGCAGGAGCCGGGCCGTCGGTTCGTCTCAAGTACGCGGGATGTCAGCGTTCTTTACAGAACCGCACTTGGGATGCATAGATGCAACGCAGGGAACCGAGCGGAGTATCATCATGTAGCCGGTTGGGGGGAGGGAATGGCCGGAACGCGTGTGATGCCATGGTTTTCGTTTTGCGCCGCGGCGATTGCGTTCGCATTGGCTCCGACAAAGGAGTCGGCTGCGCAAATCACCACCGATGGAAGTCTCGGCCCGCCGGCGCAGACACTGACCGGGCCGAACTATACGATCGATTCGACGCTTGGCACGACGCGAGGCAGCAACCTGTTTCACAGCTTTGGTTTGTTCAACGTGCACGCGGGCCAAAGCGCGACGTTTACCAACAGCCAGCCCGGGTCCGTCTCGAACGTGCTCGCGCGCGTGACGGGAGGCCAGTCGTCCTCCGTCGACGGGTTGCTGCGATCAATCATTCCGGGCGCGAACCTCTATCTTTTCAATCCGAGCGGTGTGGCGTTCGGCCCGGGCGCGGCGCTTGATGTGCCCGCTGCCTTTCATGTCAGCACCGCCGACTACCTAAGGCTGGCGGACGGCGGAATATTTCACGCGAATCTCCAGCAAGCTAGCGTCCTTACGGCGGCACCGCCGATGGCCTTCGGATTTCTGAACCCTGGCCCGGCTGCCATCTCGTTCGACCGCTCGACGATTGAGGTGCGCGAAGGCGGGACTCTCTCTGTCATTGCGGGCGATGTATCGCTCTCGGGAGCGACGCTCCGCGCTCCGGGCGGTCGCATGCAGATTGCGAGCACGGCATCGGCCGGAGAGGTGGTCCCGTCCAAGGCGGGCGAAACGCCCGACCTGCAGATGAATTCGTTTGCCGCACTCGGGCAGATCCAGCTCACCCATGACGCGAATGCCACAGTGAGCAGCCCAGCAGGCGCGGGCACGGTCGTGATCCGCGGCGGCCGCCTCGTGGTCGATAGCGCGTTCATCAATGCCAATACGACCGGCAGCGGGGACGGCGCTGCGCTTGGTGTAGACATCCGCCTGGCAGGCGAGGCAGTCTTCACGAATGGCGCGGAGATGCTCGCCTTTAGTAGCGGCGCGGGCCGCGCAGGTGAAATCCAGGTGTCTGCGGACAAGCTGCAGGTGGCCAATGGAGCATTCGTCAGTTCCGGCACGTTCAGCACCGCGCTCGCGAGAAATATGAACTTCAACGTTGGGGCGCTCGAAATACTGGATGGTGGCCAGATCGTCATTCAAACCCGCGGTCCGGCGGACGCCGGCAATCTCGACGTCGCTGCGCGCAGCATTCTCATGTCCGGCACTAATGGGTCATTCAATACCGGCTTGTTCGCGGGTCAGTTCGGCTCGGTGGGAACTGGCAGAAGCGGCAACGTGAGATTGGACGGCGGAAGCATATCAATGGTGGGCTCCAGCAATCCGAACCTTGTCACCGGCGTTTTCGGCAGTACGTTCGGTCCGGGTGCCGGCGGGACGGTCGAGGTTAACGCCCAAACCCTTGACATGCGTAGTAACTCCGCCGTCCAGAACACCACGTTCGGCGCAGGAGCGGGCGGAGTGCTGGCGGTAAACGTGAAAAATATTTCGATAACCGGCTCAAGCAGTCCGAACATTTTTACCGGCATCTTTGCCAACACGTTCGGTTCCGGCCAAGGTGGATCGGTTCAGGTGGTTTCTGACCGCATACAACTGACGAACCATGCTGCGATCTCGGCCGCCGGCTTCGGCGCCGGTGATGCGGGAAGCGTGGCCGTGCAGACCGTCAGCCTGGATATCTCCAGTGGCTCGAGCATCTTCACGAACGTGCTCTTTGGCTCCGGCAATGCCGGCAACCTGTCGGTGACGGCGGACAGCCTACTAATCACCGGCTTTCGCGATTCGGTGAATCCCTTCGCGTCGACTTTCGATTTCACGGGTCTTTCTACATCGACCGGGACGTTTGGTCAGCGCGGCGGCGACATGAACGTCATGGCCAAGACCATAGTGCTTGAAGACAAGGCCGGAATTTTCAGCTCGTCCAGTGGTACGGGTGCTGCTGGCAATATCCATATCGCTGCTGAGAGTCTGCGCGTTAGCAACCGCTCCGCCATAAGTACCAACGCTTTCGGTGCAGGGCCTGGCGGTAACATAGATATCGTTGCTGGGAAAGTTACCGTGGAGGGCGCCGGCGCTCCATTGGGACCTAACGATTCCCTCGTTTCGGCGATTGCTTCACAAGCCGGCATCGACGGTGGAGCGGCGGGCCACATCAGTATCAGGGCTGGTCGACTGGAAGTGCTGCACGGCGGAAAGATAACGACGCAGACCTTTGGTGCTGGGAACGGCGGGAACCTCGACATTACGGCCGACAGCGTACTCGTGTCAGGAGTTAACCCTGAACTTCAGGCTCATTTGCGAGCGCTTCCAGGCGGCATGGTCGATGGCGCTCGCTCGGCCATCGTGGCGAGCTCGGAGCGCTCTTTGATCGGGGATCGGGCCACCGGAAACGCCGGCGAAATCCGCGTCGCAGCCCGAGACATCCGTATAAGCGCTGGCGGGTCCATATCCAGCACGACTAACACCGCGGGCGTTGGCGGGAAGATCGAACTCATCGGAGAAACGGTGTCGCTCGCAAGCGGCGCGCTGGTATCGGCGGAGAGTTCCACCTCAGAGAATGCGGGGAAGGCGGGCGACATTCTTATTACCGCCCGCGGCACTGTCGATATCATGGCCAGCTCAATTACGACCGCCGCGGATCATGCTGCAGGCGGGTCCATAACGATCGAAGGAAACGAAGTGTCGCTAGTGGACGGCGCACTCGTTTCAGCTAAGAGCTCCGGCCCCGGTAACGCTGGAAACATAAACATCGTGGCCGCGCAAGAGTTGAGATTCGCAAACAGTGTAATTTCTACGGAGGCGGTCGAAGCTGATGGTGGCAACATTAAGTTGATGGCGCAGCATATGGTGTGGGTAGCGGATTCGCAGGTCACCACGTCGGTAGAAAGCGGCACGGGTAGCGGCGGTAATATTTCAATAGATCCGCAATTCGTAATCCTGAAAGGCAGCTCCATCACGGCAAATGCGTTTGGTGGGTCCGGCGGGAACATCACGATTGTGGCCGACAACTACCTGAGCGATGCGTCGAGCGTAGTCCGGGCTTCGTCCGTCCTCAGCACACCGGGCACAGTGCAGATTCAAGCCCCCGAAAACAATCTCGCCCGTGACATCGCCCAGTTGCCGCGCGAGCTAACGGACGCGAGTACGCTGCTGGCGGCCAGCTGCGCAGCGCGGCGCATGGGTGCGCCGAGTTCGTTCACGGTCGCGGGGCGCGGCGGCGTACCGGTAGACCCGGACGCTTATTTACCAAGCTACATTGCGGACGGCGCGCCATTCGCTACCGCCGCCCTCAATGCGGAACTGGGCGCTGTCCCCGCGGCGCTTGCCCTGTCCATGTTCAGCTCTGACTGCTGGCGCTAACAAGACGTCGGTCGAATTTGTGTACTCTTCGCGGCAAGCTGACTGACATTGAACGACAGCGCTTCATGCGGGACATCATCATTGCGGCTTGTGGCATTGCCGTTGTCGCTCTACTGGCCGTGCTCGTCTACCAGAACTATCAGCGATTCCATAAGCCATTGCTAACGACAACCTACCAGGCATTGACGCTCGTTAATGGCGAGGTCTTCTACGGCCGCATCGACCATCTCGGCACTGATCACCCGGTGCTACGCGACGCGTTCACTGTGCGCATCGAACAGGATGCACAGTCTCAGAAATCTAGGTACGTCATCGCCAGGCGCGTCGACAGCCCGACAGGTGCAGATCACATGGTGTTCCCTGCCACTGCGATTGTGTCCATTGAGCCGGTGCGGCCAGATTCGGAAGTTGGCCGACTGATGCAGAGTCTGAAAAAGTAGTAGCGAGTAAACGAAATCCACCTCTAAACGTTTTCCGAATTCGTCGGTATACCGCCATGCAGCGTCCCTTTGTACCTCACTCCCGAGTATGGTGGGTCAAACGGGCCTCCATTCGGCGGCGACTATGCCGATAGCTTTGAGATGGGCGCTTGTGAGCGTCACGTCCACGATCTTCTGTTCGCCATGCACTCGTAGGTGATAGGCGCCGAAACCGATCTTCATAGGGAAGCTACGGCACCTGGACGGCCGGCCGGACCTACCGGGACGTGCTGAGAAGACGTTCAACGTAACGCGCGATGAGGTCGACTTCCAGGTTGACCTTGACGCCGGGCTCGAGCCGCGACAAGGTGGTCGCTTCCAGCGTGTGCGCGATCAGGTTGACCTCGAAGCCGTCGCCCTCCACCTGGTTGACCGTGAGGCTCACGCCATCCACGCAGATCGAGCCCTTGCTCGCGACGTATTTCGCTAGCGGCCGCGGCAGGCGAAAGGCGACCACGCCGCCGCTGCGCGCGGTGACTTCCCCGACGCCGTCCACGTGCCCGGCGACCAGGTGCCCGCCGAGCTTGTCGCCGAGCGCGAGCGCCTTCTCCAGGTTGACCGCGCCCGGCCGGTCGAGGCCCGTGGTCACGCGTAGCGTTTCCGCCGACACGTCGGCCGTGAATCCGCGGCTGCGCAGCGCCGTGACCGTGAGGCAGACGCCTTGGACGCAGATGGAGTCGCCGACCGCCAGGCCGGCGAGGTCCAGGCTGCCGGCGTCGATCTCGAAGGGGTTCGCGCGCACGATCCGCCCCACCGCCTGCACGATGCCGGTGAACATGGCGGGGAAGCCTACCGCAAACTGCTTGTCTAAAGCCGGACGGCCCGCTTCTGCAGGAGCTTACCGAGATGCTTATCGAGCGACAGCGCGGAGAACGCCAGCAACGCGACAAAGGCGCCGATTACCAGCGCGTTCGCGCTCGCCACGGCGGCGCCGGCGAATTCGAGGACGAACGGCGCGCCCATGAGCCAAGCGCCGACGGCGAGGTTGAGCCACTCCGCCGGCAGGTCGTCGCACGCCACGCACTCAAAGTGCGAGCCGAGGGCGAGCACCAGGCCGATGATTACGGCATTCGCGGTGGCGGCCTCGTGCTCGGCGTAGCCCGCGAGCCAGGGCGAGACGGCGAGCCAGAGACCAAGCGCGAAACTTGCCCAGTCCTGCCATTTGGTGACCATATCGAATTTGACCCTGGAAGCATTGCACTCGTTCAGGCGCGGGGCGTAGTCTCTTTGCGGTACAGGACGTAACGATGCAACGACACGTGGAGCTGATCGGCGCGGCCTGGGGCCTCGGCGGAGCCGATCCGGGATGCGCAGAAGCGCCGCGCGTTCTGATGCCGCTGCTGCGCGAGCGGCTGGCCGCGCAGGGCGTGATCAATTTCACGGGGCCGATCCTCGAGCCGCCGCCCGGCGAGCGACGCAAAACCTTCGCCGTGAGCAAGCTATGCGGAGAGCTCGCCGCAGCGGTCGCGGCGGCACGCCGCCGCGACCGCCTACCCTGCGTGATCGGCGGCGACCACAGCTGCGCCGGCGGCACCTGGACCGGCGTGGCGCGCACGCTGCAGGGAAGCCTCGGCCTCGTCTGGATCGACGCGCACATGGACAGCCATACGCCCGCGACCAGCCACACCGGCCGGCTGCACGGCATGCCGCTCGCGTGGCTGCTCGGGCAGGACGATGATCCGCTCTATGGCCTCGCCGCCGGCGTGCTCGAGCCGCGGCACGTCTGCCTGGTGGGCGTGCGCAGCTACGAGCCGGAGGAGGACGAGCGGCTGCGACGGCTCGGCGTACGCGTCGTGTTCATGGACGAGGTGCGCGCGCGCGGCATCGACGCGGTGCTCGAAGAGGCGCTCGACATCGCGGCCGCGGGAACCGAAGGCTTCGGCGTGAGCATCGACCTCGACGTGATCACGCCGGAGGAGGCGCCGAACGTCGGCACGCCGGTCAAGGGCGGCGTGAGCAGCGCCGCTCTCGCTGGTGCGCTGGAGAAAATCCCGGCACGTCCCGGGCTCACCGCGGTGGAGCTGGTGGAGTACAGCCCGCGGCTCGACCGCGACGGCCGCACCGCGCGCGTAGCGCTCGACCTGCTGGGCGCGGCGCTAAGCGGGCCGCGCCAGGACGCGGAGGTCATTACCGCATCGGTCCAGCGAGACGACCCTTAGCTTGAGTCTCTCTTCGAGGGAACTAAAAGCCGGCAAGTCGAGCATGCCCTGCGCACCGTCGCCGAGGAAGCTCGGGTTGAGATAGACCAGGTATTCGTCGACGCAGCCTTCGCGCACGAGCGAGCCGTTGAGGCGAAAGCCGGCTTCCACGTGCAGCTCGTTCACGCCGCGCCGCGCAAGCTCTTCCAGCATCTTCGGCAGTTCGACTTTCTGATTGGCGTTTGGGAGAGAAATGACTTCGGCATTCGGCAAGTTTCCCGCCCTGCCGGAGAAAACCAGCACCCGGTCGCCGGAAAGAATGCGCGCGCCATGCGGCGTTTCCAGCCGGCTGTCGACGATCACGCGTAGCGGCTGGCGCGGCGTCTCGACCTCGCGCACCGTAAGGCGCGGATCGTCGGCGCGCACGGTGCCGATCCCGGTCAGGATCGCGCAGGCGCGCGCGCGCCAGCGGTGGCCGTCGCGCCGCGCCTCCGGGCCGGTGATCCATTGCGATTTGCCATTCGACAGCGCAGTCCTGCCATCCAGCGTGGCGGCCAGCTTGACGCGCACCCAGGGACGGCCGCGCGTCATGCGCGACACGAAGCCGATGTTCAGCTCGCGCGCCGCGTCCGCCATCAGCCCGTGCTCGAAGCGGATGCCGGCGCTCTCGAGCGCGTTGCCGCCTTCAAGGGATTTCGGATTCGGGTCGCGCATCGCCGCCACTACGCGTTTCACCTTACATTCAAACAACTTGGTGACACACGGCGGCGTGCGGCCATAGTGGTTGCAAGGTTCGAGCGTTACGTAGACCGTCGAGTCCGCGGCGCGGGCACCGGCGGCGTTCAAGCCAACCACCTCCGCGTGGGGCCCGCCGGCGCGCTCGTGCCAGCCTTCGCCGACGATCTTGTCGTCCTTGGTGACAACGCAACCGACGCGCGGATTCGGCGTGGTCGTGTAGAGGCCTTTTTCCGCGAGCTCGAGCGCGCGCCGCATCATGGCGTGGTCGAACTCCGAGAAAGAGCTTACTTGCGTCGTCTTCTACCTGCCTTTACCTCTTGCACCGCTTCGCGGAAGTCGTCCGGCGACTCGAAGCTGCGGTAGACCGAGGCGAAGCGGATGTAGGCGATCTTGTCGAGCTTGGCCAGCTCGCGCATCACGAAGTCGCCGACGCGGTTGGTCGGCACCTCGCGCTCGCCGAGCGAGCGCAAGCGCTCGATCACCCGGTCGACCGCCTCGTCCACGTCTTCGGTCGACACCGGCCGCTTGCGCAGCGCGAGCATCATGCTGCCCATCAGTTTGTCGCGGTCGAAGTCGGTGCGGCTGCCGTCCTTCTTCACCAGGCGCGGCATCTTGAGGTCGACGCGCTCGTAGGTGGTGAAGCGCTTCTCGCAGGTAACGCACTTGCGCCGCCGGCGCACGGTGTTGGCTTCGAGATTCGCGCGGGTGTCAACGACCTGGGTGTCGTCCGATCCGCAGAACGGGCACTTCATGCGTAGACCGGAAAGCGCTCGCAGAGCGCCTTGACCTCCGCGCTCACCCGGCGGCAGGTCGGATCCCCCGCGGGATCCTCGAGCACGTCGGCGATCAGGTGCGCGAGCTTCTCCGCCTCGGCTTCGCCGAACCCGCGCGTGGTCATCGCGGGCGTTCCGATGCGGATGCCCGAGGTCACCGTGGGCTTCTGCGGGTCGTTCGGAATCGCGTTCTTGTTGAGCGTGATGCCCGCGCGGCCGAGCGCCTCTTCGGCGTCCTTGCCGGTGATCTGCTTGGCGCGCAGGTCGACCAGGAACAAGTGGCACTCGGTGCGGCCCGAGACGATGCGCAGGCCGCGCTTTTTCAACGTTTGCGCCATCAGCTGCGCATTGCGGATTACTTGCGCCTGGTAGTCCCGGAACTCGGGCTTGAGCGCCTCGCCGAACGCCACGGCCTTGGCGGCGATCACGTGCATCAGCGGTCCGCCCTGCATTCCGGGGAACACCGCCGAGTTGAGCGCGCGCTCATGCTCGCTCTCGGCGAGCAGCATGCCGCCGCGCGGCCCGCGCAGCGTCTTGTGGGTGGTGCTGGTGACGACGTCGGCGATGCCGACCGGGCTCGGGTAGAGCCCGGCGGCGACCAGTCCGGCGTAGTGCGCGATGTCGGCCATCAGGATCGCGTCGATCTCCTCGGCGATGCGGCGCAGGCGCTGCCAGTCGATGGCGAGCGAATAGGCCGAGGCGCCGGCGACGATGACGCGCGGGTTGTGCTCGAGCGCGAGCTTCTCGGCTTCGGCGTAGTCGAGCACCTCGTTCGCGTCGAGGCCGTAGGACACCGCGTGGTAGAGCTTGCCGCTCGAGTTGACCGCCGCGCCGTGCGACAGGTGCCCGCCGTGCGCGAGCGACATGCCGAGGATCGTGTCGCCAGGCTTGAGGAAAGCGAGATACACCGCCTGGTTCGCCTGCGACCCCGAGTGCGGCTGCACGTTGGCGTACTGCGCGCCGAAGAGCTGCTTGGCGCGCTCGATCGCGAGGTGCTCGGCGACGTCGACGAACGCGCAGCCGCCGTAGTAGCGCTTGCCCGGATAGCCCTCGGCATACTTGTTGGTGAGCGCCGTGCCCTGCGCCGCGAGCACCGCGGCGCTCGCGTAGTTCTCGGAGGCGATCAGCTCGACGTGCTCCTCCTGCCGCTGGTACTCGAGGCGGATCGCGTTCCAGACTTCGGGATCGGACTGCGCCAGCCGGTCGGGAGCGAGCATTTTTTTACCAGGAGGGAAAGGCGCCGATTTTACAGCCGTTGACCGCACAGCAGCGCGCGGTGCGAAGGGACGCGACATCGACTAGCATTGCTTCGACGCGGGTTCGATGACAAAGCGCAGTCGACGGCTGGATCGACGAACGTTCCTTGGCGGCTTCGCCGTGGGAGCGCTCGCGCTTGCCCAAGCTGCCCTCGCCCAGTCCGCTCGCAAGGTCACCCGGATCGGAGTTCTCACCGTGGGCTACGTAACCGCCGATATGGTCGGCCCCAAGCCGCGCTCGCCGGTCGTCGCCGCGCTCCTGCGCGGTCTCCAAGAGCTCGGCTATGCGTACGGAAAGGATTTCGTGACCGAAGTCCGTGGCGGCGAAGCAGGACCGGAGCACTTTCGGCGGCTCGCCTCGGAGCTGGTCCGCCTCCGGGTAGACGTCATCGTTGCTCCAGGGCCGATGCTGCCCGCACTCAAGCAGGCAACGTCGACAATCCCGGTGGTAATGGCGGGCGCCCTCGATCCGGTCGCCCAAGGACTCGTCAAGAGCCTCGGCCAGCCGGGCGGCAATTTCACGGGCTTCAGCCTCCAGTCGGCCGACGCAGTTGCGAAGCGGCTCGAGCTCTTGAAAGAGCTCGTTCCGGATGCATTGCTGATCGCCGTCCTCTGGGAGCAGACCGTGATCGAGCAATGGCGCGTGGCCGAAGCCGCCGCCCGCGAGCGTGGCTGGCGACTGCTGTCGATCGAGGTTCGAAACCACGGCGAGATCGAGCCGGCCCTGCGCGCGGCGCGCGATGCGCGCGCGGGCGGTCTCCTCGTGCTGTCGGGAGGGATCCTCTACCTTCAGGCGCGGCGCCTCGCCGAGCTCGCGATCAAGAGCCGACTGCCGGCCGTCTACTCGCTTCGGCCGCAGGTCGAAGCCGGCGGCCTGATGTCCTACGGCGCCGACATCGTCGACACCTGGCGGCGCGCAGCAGTCGTCGTCGACAAGATCGTCAAGGGCGCCAACCCCGCCCAGCTCCCGGTGCAGCAGCCAACGAAGTTCGAGCTGGTGATCAATCTGCCGGCTGCACAGTCCATCGGTCTCGCGATTCCGCCGTCCGTACTGCTGCGGGCGGACGATGTCCTGCAGTAAGAGAACACGCTTCCGCTTGGCCGCGCCCCGTTAAATTTGACGCAGCGGCGCCCAAGCGCAGACGCTATAGTCGGCGACAGAAAAAGGAGGGCGTGCAGGTGCCAATCCTCGGAGCGGTCGTACTGCTGATCCAGCTGTGCTTCGCTTACCACGCGCTGAAGACCGGGCGCCCGTACTGGTGGCTGTTCGTAATCATGGCGTTCCCGGTGGTGGGCTGCGTGCTCTACTACTTCATCGAGGTGTTCCCGAACACCCGCGAGAGCCTCAAGGCCGAGAAAGCGGTGCACGCGATCGTCAAGTCGTTCGACCCGGACAAGAGCCTGCGCGAGCACGTCGCCAACCTCGAGGACTGCGGCAGCGTCGAGAACCGCATGTCGCTCGCGCGCTCGTGCATGGACCGCCGGCTCTATCGCGACGCCGCTTCGCTCTACCGCAGCTGCCTGAACGGCGTGCACGAGACCGACCCGGACATCCGCTTCGGGCTCGCCGCCGCGCTGCTCGGCACCGGCGACTCGAAGGAAGTGCTCGGCGTCGCGCAGGCGCTGCGCGCCTCGCATGCTTCGTTCCGCGCCGCCGAGGTGCGGCTCGTGGCGGCGAAGGCGCTCGAGGGTCTCGGGCGCCTGGAGGAGGCGCTCGCTGAATACCGCGTGCTCGCCGACACCTACGCCGGCGAAGAAGGCCGCTGGCGCTACGGCGCTCTCCTCCAGCGCATGGGACGCGGCGCCGAAGCCGGGGACATCTTCAGCCGCATGCTCCGCCACGCGGAGCGCATGCCGGACCACTACCGCGAGGCGCAGCGCGAGTGGCTCGCGCTCGCGCGCGAGCAGGTGCAGGGCTAGCCGTTTCCCGGCGCGCGCTTCTCTTCCTCGCCGTTCCGGCCGCATTGGCCGCCGCGGTACTCGGCTGGGGCTACTGGCACATCTCTTCGCACGCGGCGCTGCATGCGTCGCTCTACGACCTGGCCCTCAAGAACGAAAGACAGGCTTACGGACAGGTCGTACCCGCCGTTGTCGTGTTCAAGGACGACGGAGGCGGAGTGCTCGCCCGGGGAAGGATCGAAGCGCCGCTCGGCGTGTTCTCGATCGAGCACCCCCAGGTCGGCGACTGCCGGCGCGAAGAGCGCGAGCAGCCGCGCACCGGGTGGAAGCAATGTTTCGAGACCCAATCGCGCTGGCTCGCCACGTGGGTGCGCCGGACACGCAGCGCGGAGGTGAGCTTCGCGGGATGCAGGATCGATCGCGTGCCCATCGCGTTCGACGAGTACCGGGACGAATGGTGGCTCTGGTGGATTCCACTGCCCCACGTCGGCGGTGCGCCGTACGCTTCGTTCCACGCCAACCTCTGGGTCGACAGCAGGACTTGCCGGGCTTCGGCTCCCGTGCGCTAGCGCTTGCGGCCTTCCAGCCGGTAGCGCAGCACGTGGTCCGTGCCCTTGCCCGAGGTCGGACCGCCGAGGCCGATGTAGCCGCGCTCGCCGAGCACCGCTTCCTGCCGTCGCAACTGCACCTCGTTGGTGTTGCCGTCGATCATGACGAAGGTCCCGTTGGACGACTGGTCAACGATGACGAAGTTGCCGCCCTTGCCGTAGATGCGCGCGTGCAGGCGCGACGCGAGCCCGCTGTTCACCACCACGTCGTTTTCCTTGTCCCGTCCGAGCTTGACCGAGGCCGCGGGCTCGACCACGAAGGTGTCCCCGCCGTAGCTCAGCTTGAGGATCGCCTCGCGCGCGTGCGCCTTTAGGCGCATCAGGCCCGAGCGGCTGAACGCCTCGGTACGGTCCGGATCCTCGCGCCACACCACCTCGCACAAGTGCACCGGCTCGATGCGGCCGCGCACCTGCACGGGAAACATTTCCCGGCAGGACTCACGCAGCGCGGGCGATAGCGCCTCCACCGTCTGCTGGGTGGTCACGATCTGGTGCGGATTGCCGAGCACGACCAAGCGCGCGCAGACGTTCACGATATCGCCGAACACGTCACCCTGCTCGGTGACCACCGGTCCCCAGTTAAAGGCGATCTTGATCGCGAGCTTGGCGTCCTCGGCAGGGTCGGCGCCGATGGCGGTCGACTGCAGATCGCAAGCCGCGCGGAACGCGGCGTCGGCGTCCGGGAACTGGCACACCATGGCGTCGCCCAGCGTCTTCACCACCTTGCCGCCCTGCGCGTTCACCTTGTCGGTCAAGACCGCGAACAGGCGGTTGACCAGCGCGAGCGCTCGCTCGTCGCCGAGCGCTTCGTAGATGGTCGTGCTGTCGCAGACGTCCGCGAACAGGACCGCGAGCTGCTCGCTGGCCATGCGTCAGATTCTAAGGGGCGGGGCGAGATCTCCGGGGGTGTCGATGTCACGGATCACGCCCGGATCGCCGACGGGGATCTTAATTAGCACGCGTTCGTTCTCTCCAACGAGTTTGCGGGCGCCCTCGTCGCCTTTCAAGGCCAGCAGGTCCGGCAGATACTTCTTTGACACTCCCACCGGGTGTCCTCTGCGCGCGCGGAAATAGGGCGCGGCGAGCGCCGCGCCGGCGGCGAGCGCGTCGCGCACCGCGGCGATCGTCGTGCGCCGCACGAACGGCATGTCGGCGAGGGCGATTAGGTACCCGTCTGCGTCGGGGCAGGAATGCGCCGCGGCGCGTGCGGCGCAAGCGAGGCTCGCGCCCATGCCTTCGGCCGCGTTGTCGCACACCACGACTTCGCAGCCTTCGTTGTTCAAGGTTTGTAAGAGCTCGGGACTGTCCGGGCGCACCACTGCGACCACGTGCGCGATCTCCGGCCGGAGATGGCGCGCGGCCTGAACCGCGATCGCCACGCCGTGCGGCAGCTCGTGGCGCAGCTTGTCGGAGCCGAACCGCGTGGCGGAGCCCGCGGCCAGCAACAGCCCAATGATTTTCAGGTCTGCTTGACTTCGCAGGCGGAGGGATCGAAGCGCCGCTCGGGCTTCGCCGCCCAGGAGGGCTCCTTCACGCCGTGGCGCACCGCGGTCATCTCGGCGAGGATCGCCACCGCGATCTCGGGCGGGGTCTTGGAGCCGATATAAAGCCCGACCGGGCCGCGCAGGCGCGCGATTTCCTCGGCCGAGACGTCGAATTCCTTGAGCCGCTCGCGGCGCGCGTCGTTGTTCTTCTTGGAGCCGATCGCGCCGACATAGAACGCCGCCGACTTGAGCCCTTCCATGAGCGCGAGGTCGTCGAGCTTCGGATCGTGCGTGAGCGCGATGAGCGCGCTGTGGCCGTCGAGCTGCAGCTCGCGCACCACGTCGTCGGGCATGCCGCGGTCGAGCGGGACTCCCCGGAGATCCCAGCCCGCAGCGTATTCCTCGCGCGGGTCGATCACCACCACGTGGTAGTCGAGCATGTGCGCCATCTCGGCGAGGTAGCGCGTGAGCTGCCCCGC
>DASRIR010000113.1:0-2063 GCA_035649875.1 Burkholderiales bacterium
GACGTAGAGCATGGTCCCCAGGTCCTTGGCGGCGCGCACCATCGCCTCCGACAGTCCCTCGTCGTTCGCCGCCATGTTGTAGAGCGCGCCGTGGCACTTGATGTGGTGCAGCTTCGTGCCCGCGGCGCGCGCGAAGCCCTCCACCGCGCCCGCCTGGTAGACCACTAGGTCGTACATGTCCTGCGGCGAGATCTTCATCGGCCGGCGGCCGAAGCCCTGGATGTCGGGCAGCGACGGATGCGCACCGATCGCGACGCCATGGTCGACCGCGAGGCGCACCGTCTTGCGGATGGTGGCCGGATCGCCGCCGTGGAAGCCGCAGGCGATGTTGGCGGAGCTGATGTGCGGCATGACTTCGGCGTCGGCGCCCATTTTCCAGGCGCCGTAGCTCTCGCCCATGTCGCAATTAAGGTCGATTCTTCTCACCGTACTCCCATGCAATGCCGCGCAGCGCGGATTCCAGCCGCCCGCGCGCGTCGCGCCGCAGCTCGCCCGCGATCTCGAGGCTGCACTTCGCGAAGTGCACTTTGCCGCCCGGCGCGAGCTGCGCGAGCCGCGCCACGTCGGCCGAGGCGATCTCGGCGATGCGCGGGTAGCCGCCGGTGGTCTGGTGATCGGCCATGAGCGCGATCGGCACGCCGCTCGGCGGCACCTGCACCGAGCCGAGGCAGGTCGGCCCGGATAGTATCTCATCGGCCTGCGGCCGCCCGAGCGGCGGACCGCTCAGGCGAAAGCCCATGCGGTTGGAATCGGGCGCCACGCGCCACACCGTGTCGAAGAACGCGCGCTGCGAGTTCGAATCGAAGCTCGCGAAGTGCTGGCCTTCGACCACGTGCACCAGGATCGGCTCCCGGTCGGGCAGCGTGAGCGGCGGCGCGGACCACTTTACGGTGCCGTCTTTGGTTTTCTTCAAAACCGAAAAGCGCTCGACTGCCTTGTCGTCGCGCAGCCGCAGGACGTCGCCGTGCTTGAGCGCACGCCCCTCGAAGCCGCCGAAGTGCCCGGGCAGGTAGGTGCTGCGGCTGCCGAGCACCGGGTTCACGGCGAAGCCGCCGGCGACCGCGATGTAAGCGCGCGCGCCGCGCGTTGCGCGGCCGACGTTGAAGCGCGTGCCCTTGGCCGCAAGCACCGGCCGGTTGTGCGGAAAGCTGCCCTGGAACTCCGCGCCGCACACCGCGACCAGCGCGTCCCGCTCGAACTCGAGCTCCGGCCCGATCACCGTGATCTCGAGCGCGGCTTCGTCGGGCACGTTGCCGACGAGCGCATTGGCGAGCGCGAGCGCCACGGGGTCCATCGCGCCGCCGGGACAGAGTCCGACGCGCTGAAAGCCGTGGCGGCCCTGGTCCTGCAGGGTGGTGAGCAGGCCCGGGCGCAGCACGCGGATGCTCATGGGGCGTTTCTCACTGACTCGCGGCCATCTCGATGAATTGCGCGCGGCTGATCGCGCGGAAGCGCACGCGGTCGCCCGGCCAGAGCAGGCTCGGACGCGTGCGCGAGGCGTCGAACAGCACCATGGGCGTGCGCCCGATCACGTTCCAGCCGCCCGAGATGGCGTAGGGATAGACCACCGTCTGCTCGTTGGCGATCGCCACCGAGCCGGCAGGCACGATCGCGCGCGGCGAGGCGCGCCGCGGCACCGTGAGCTTCGCATCGAGCCCGCCCATGTACGCGTGACCGGGCGCGAAGCCCATCATCAACACGCGGTACTCGCCCGACTCGTGGAGCTGCGTAACCTCCTGCGGCGGGAGGCCCGCCTTCTTCGCCACCTCGGCAAGGTCGAGCGCGAACTCGGGCTCGTAGCAAACCGGCAACACCACCTCGCTGCCCGGATTGTCCTTAGCCGAGAGCGCCTGCTTCATCGAGTCGGTGACGATCGCGAGCGCCTCTTCGAGCGGCTTGGCCGGGAACTCCGGGTGGTCGGGATCGAAATGCAGCGCGAGCCCGCCGAGCGCCGGCACCACGTCGCGCACCCACGGCACCTTGCGCTTGAGGATCGCGAGGCCGAGGCGCTGCACGATGCTGTTGACCTCGAGGTCGAGCGTGGCGGAGAACTCGACGTAGGC
>DASRIR010000114.1:0-27159 GCA_035649875.1 Burkholderiales bacterium
GGCGAGCTTCCCGGCAGCCGGTGAGAAGTACGCCGTGATCTTATTCGCCTGACGGTCGTAGCGCGAAAAAACGGCCATGCGCGCCGGCCTTCCCGCCGCCATGAACATCGGCCGGAACATTTGCTGGATGCGCGCGGACGCAGCGTCGCCGAGCGCCTTAGAGCGCCATGTTTCCATGGAGCGCGCCCTCAGCTCTCGCCGCCGCGCTTGCGCGTGGGCAGGCGCTCGACCTTCTTGTCTTCGACCCCGGCTTCCGCGGGGGCGACCGGGGCAAGCTTCTGCACTCCGGCCTTCTCGCGGATCTTCTGCTCGATTTCACGCGCGAGGGCCGCGTTCTCCTTCAGGAAGTCGCGCGCGTTGTCCTTGCCTTGGCCGAGCCGGTCGCTGTTGTAGATGTACCAGGCGCCGGATTTTTCGAGCACGCCGAGGTTGACGCCGATTTCCAGCACCTCGCCTTCGCGGGAGATGCCTTCGCCGTACATGATGTCGAACTCGGCCTGCTTGAACGGCGGCGCGACCTTGTTCTTCACGATCTTGACGCGCGTCTCGGAGCCGATGACCTCGTCGCCTTTCTTGATCGAGCCGATGCGCCGGATGTCCATGCGCACCGAGGCGTAGAACTTGAGCGCGTTGCCGCCGGTGGTGGTTTCCGGGTTACCGAACAGCACGCCGATCTTCATGCGGATCTGGTTGATGAAGATGACGAGCGTATTGGTGCGCTTGATGTTGGCCGTGAGCTTGCGCAGCGCCTGGCTCATGAGGCGCGCCTGCAGGCCCATCTGCGGCTCGCCCATCTCGCCCTCGATCTCGGCCTTGGGCGTGAGCGCCGCGACCGAGTCGACGACGATCACATCCACCGCGCCCGAGCGCACCAGCATGTCGGCGATTTCGAGCGCCTGCTCGCCGGTGTCGGGCTGGGAGATCAGCAGGTCCTCGGTCTTGACGCCGAGCTTGCCGGCGTAAGTGATGTCCAGCGCATTTTCCGCGTCGATGAAAGCCGCGGTGCCGCCGGCTTTCTGCACTTCGGCGATCACCTGCAGCGTGAGCGTGGTCTTGCCGGAGGATTCGGGGCCGTAGATCTCGACCACCCGGCCGCGCGGCAGGCCGCCGACGCCGAGCGCGAGGTCGAGGCCGAGCGATCCGGTGGACACCACCTCGATGTCCTTGATCGCCTCGGCGTCCATTTTCATGATCGAGCCCTTGCCGTACTGCTTCTCGATCTGGGCCAGGGCGGCGGCCAATGCCTTAGACTTGTTGTCTTCCATGCTGTACCTCTTTTTTAGGTTGGCATCTACGGCAGGCGCATTGGACGCAAGCGCTGGGCCAACACCGGATACTGTATAAACGTTCAGCTATTGTGGGCGGTTGACGCAGCGCTGTCAACGTCGCCCAAAAATCCTTAGGAGACAAAAAGATGGCGAAAGTTGCGTTCCTTGGCCTCGGCGTCATGGGTTACCCGATGGCGGGCCACCTGCTCAAGAAAGGCGGCCACGACGTGACGGTTTACAACCGCACTGCCGCCAAGGCGCAGCAGTGGGTCAAGGAATACGGCGGCAAATCGGCGGCCACGCCGCGCGAGGCGGCCAAGGACTGCGACTTCGTCATGATGTGCGTCGGCAACGACGACGATGTGCGCTCCGTCGTCTACGGCCAAGATGGAAAAGACAGCGGCGTCCTCGCCGGGATGAAGCACGGCGCGATCCTGGTGGACCACACGACCGCGTCCGCGACGGTCGCCCGGGAAGTTCATGGGAAAGCGAAAGACAAAGGCATCGGCTTTGTCGACGCACCCGTGTCCGGCGGCCAGGCCGGCGCGGTGAACGGCCAGCTCGGCATCATGTGCGGCGGCGAGCAGGCGGCCTTCGACAGGGCGAAGCCGGTGCTCGACGTGTACGCCAAGATGTGCGCGCTCATCGGCGGTCCGGGGGCGGGCCAGCTCACCAAGATGGTGAACCAGCTCTGCATCGTCGGCATCGCCCAGTCGCTCGCCGAGGGGATCGCCTTCGCCAAGCGCAACGACCTCGACCTGGAGAAGGTGATCGCGGTGATCTCGAAAGGCGCGGCGCAGTCCTGGCAGATGGAGAACCGCTGGAAACCGATGAGCGAGCTCAAGGCCGAGGGCTTCGGCTTCGCCACCGAATGGATGCGCAAGGACATGGGCATCTGCCTCGCGCAGGCGAAGAAAAGCAACGCGAGCCTGCCGGTCGCGGCGGTGATCGACCAGTTCTATGCCCGCATCGAGGCGCGCGGCGGCAAGCGCTGGGACAGCACCACCTCGCTGATTCAGCTGCTGCTTAAAGACTGAAGCTGGAGGCGATCAAGCGCACGGTCGTAGCGGCGACTAAAGCGGCTTGAGGTCACCGAGCAGCGTGGGAATCAGCTCGGTCACCGTCGGGTGGATATGCATCGCGCGCTGGATGGTGGTGTAAGGCTTGCGCGCGTACATCACGTCAAGCAGCGAGTGCACGACCTCGTCGGCGTTCAGGCCAAGGAGCGCCGCGCCGAGCAGCTCCTTCGAGTCTGCGTCGACCAGGACCTTCATGAAGCCCTGCGTCTCGCCGGCTTCGCGTGCGCGGCCTACCCGGGTCATCGGCATCTTCCCGGCGAGCACGCGGCGGCCGCTCTTCTTCACCAGCCCGCGCGCTTCCTCCTCGTTGATGCCGGCGCGGCCGAGCGGCGGGTCGATGAACAGCGCGTAGCAAGGAATGCGGTCCGAAATGCGCCGCTGGTCGCGATCGAACAAGTTGGCGGCGACGATCTCGTAGTCGTTCCAAGAGGTGTGCGTGAAGGCGCCGCGGCCATTCGCGTCGCCCAGCGCCCAGACGCCTTCGGCGCTGGTGCGGCACTGGTCGTCGACCTTGATGTAGCCGCGCTGGTCGACTTCGATCTTGGATTTCTCCAGGTCAAGGTCATCCGTGTTTGGCTGCCTGCCGACCGCGAGCAGCACGTGGCTGCCCTGCGCGACCGGCTCCCCCGCCTTGCACTCCAGTCGGACCGAGATCCGTCCGTTTTCTTCCGACAGCGCCATGCATTCCGCTCCGCTACGGATCGCGATTCCCTCGCGCTCGAGGATCGCGCGGATTTCGGCCGCCACGTCGTCGTCCTCGCGCGGCAGCAGCTTCGCCATGCGCTCGACCACCGTGACCTGGGAGCCGAAGCGCCGATACATCTGCGCGAATTCGAGCCCGATATAGCTGCCGCCGATGATCACTAGGTGCTCGGGGACGAAATCGACCGCCATCATCGAGGTGTTGGTCAGGAACGGCACGTCCTTCACGCCAGGAAGATCCGGCACCAGCGCGCGACCGCCCACATTGATGAAGATGCGTTCCGCGTGCAGCGCGCGCCCGCCGACGGCGATTTCCTTCCTGCCGGTGAAGCGCGCGTGACCGCGGATCAGCGTGACGTTCTTCATGCCGCCGACCCAGTTCGTGACGCCGTCGGACGACTGCTTCACGATGCCGTCCTTGCGCGCCTTGACCGCGCGCATCTCGACGCGCACGGCGCCGGCGGAGAACCCATACTCGGCGCCGCGGCGAGCCATGTGCACCGCGCGCGCGCTTGCCACCAACGTCTTCGTCGGTATGCAGCCTACGTTGACGCAGGTCCCGCCCATCAGCTTGCGCTCGATCAGCGCAGTTCTCAGCCCCTCGCGATCCAGCCGGGCGCACAACGCGGGCCCCGCCTGGCCCGCGCCGATCACGATTGCGTCGTAGCGTTCGATCTCCATACCAGCAGCCGGTTGTTGGCCGGCAGCGCATTGTCTTCCAGAAGTATTAAGCCGGCTCGCTCGGCAAGCCTGGCGATGTCGTCGAAATCGCGCAACCCGCTCAGCGGGTCGCGGGCGCGCAACATGGCGTCGAAGCGCGCGTTGCTCTCGGACGTGTGCTTGCCGCCGTAGCTGAACGGGCCGTACAGGCACAGAATCTTCAGCGTCCGAATGCTGCCGATGCCGTGGAACATCCGCTCCACCTGCGGCCAGGACAGGATGTGGCAGGTGTTCGCCGAGAATACGGCGTCGACCTTTAACTCCGGCCAGGGCTGGTCGACATCCAATTCGATTGGTAAAGGCGTGGTGACCCACTCCCGGATACCCGGCAGGTTCTCGGCCACGTCGCTCGCTTGCCAGACGAGATGCGGCAGCTCGCGGGCGAAGTAAGCCGCGTGCTGGCCGGTGCCCGAGCCGATTTCCAGCACGTGCTTTCGATCCTTGAACACACGCTTGAGGATCGCGAGGATCGGCGCGCGATTGCGCTCGCTCGCCTCCGAGAACGGCTTCATCGCATTCTGCGCAAGCGGTAGGTGCAGACCGGACCAAGCAGCGCGCCAAGTCCGAGCGTGACCCAGGCGATGCCCCACGATTGCCCCGAAGCATCCAGCGCCCAGCCGAACACCACCGGGCTCACCACGCCGGCGCCGAAACCGATCACCGAGCGCACCGCATAAGCGACGCCGAGATAGTGCGCCGGCACGCTCTCGGCGAGCACGGTCGAGTGCGTCGAGGAGTCGGCGATGCCGGCGAAGTTGTAGAGGCACGCGAGCGCGACGACGAGGATGATCGGCGCGGCGATCATCCAGCCGATCGAGAACGAGAGCGCGAGGCTCACGCACGACCACGTAAGAATGGTCTGCGTGCGGCCCCAGCGGTCGGCCATGGTGCCGCCGACGATGCTGCCGGCGATGTTCGCGACGTACGTGAGGCCCGCGAACATGAGCGCAAGCGCCGCGGGATTCTCGTGCCCGTGAAAAATCAGCGCCGCGGTCAGGAAGGCGGGCAGCCAGGCCCACAAGCCGAGCAGCTCCCAGTTATGGAACGTGTACCCCCAGATCGAAAGCATGCCGCGGCGGTTGCGCCACACCGCCGGCAGCGACGCCAGCACGGACTCGCCTGCGGGACGTGGGTGGATGGTGTTGGGCGTGCCTCTCAAGACCAGCACGCCCGTGATCCAGGAAATGACTGGCAATACCGCGACCGCCGTGAGCGCGCCCCGCCAGTCGGTGAACTTGAGCGCGAGCCCGGCGACACCGAGGCAGATGGCATAGCCGGCGCTCGAGCCGGCGATCAGGAATCCCATCGCGCGCCCGCGCCGAGTGCGCTCGACGTGATCGTTGATGAGCGCGAGCGCCGGCGTATAGGTGCCCCCCTGGCAGAGCCCGGTGAAGGCGTGCAGCCATACCGCGGACCAGAAGCCATCGGCGAACAGCACGAAGGCCCAAGGGCTGAGGCAGGCCGCGACCCCGGTCGTGATATAGGCGCGCTTCGCGCCGAAGTGGTCGGCGATGAAGCCGACGATGAAGAGCGAGGTGAGGTAGCCGAGGTGGAACGCGGCCTGGACGATGCCCGCGTCACGCGCGCTCATCCCCCAGGCGACTTGCGTGAGCGGCAGCACCGCCGAGTAGGCGACGAACCAGGTCGCGGCGAGCACGCGGCTGGTGCAAAGCGCGGCGAGCCAGGCGCCGGAGCCGGGAGAAAAACGGGTCAGATGAACTTTCCGCGTCGAGTTTGGGCGGATTATCGCCGAGCCGATACAAACCGATAACAAACCGTCGACGATGAGCGGCTCCCCGGCGCGCACCTTCTGCCCGTCGCGCACCAGGATCTCGCGCACGATGCCGCGACATCGAGATCCAGGACTTCACCGCCGGTGAAGACACGATCGACCTGCGAGGCATTGCCGGCGCACAGGACTTCGCTTCGGTGCTCGACTTCGGGGATGGCGCCGAGCTGACCCTTGCCGGCGTCAGCGTCACGTCACTGCAGGCGGAGCACTTCCTCCTGGCCTAGACCACCGCTGCGGACGCGTCAACGCCCGGCCTATCGGCCGGGCGTTGTCTTTTTCGGGCTGTCGCGAACCGGGGTGTAGGTGACCGGCGCCACGAAAGTCGCAGCACCCGCATCGTCCGTATTCGGGAACGAATCGCGCGTGGTGAAGCGCTCGCCGTTCCAGGTCCCGCCCATCGCGTCGAGTTGCGCGCGGGTGCGAAGGTACGGCGCCCCGCCGTTCGGCCCGAGCGAGCTTTGGTACAGCGGTTCGGCGTTGAGCGGCTGGGACATCATCAGCAGCGCGGCGAGCAGCGCTCTCACGCCGCCAGTCTAACCGGGATGCGCCGCGGGCCGAAGGCCTTGCCAAACTTCTGAAACCGGCCCGGGATCTGCGTGCCGCAGTTCTTGCACGTCCCTTTGTCATCGAGCTGGTAGCCGAGGATGTCGTACCAGTCGCGCCGGATGACCGGCTGCTCGCATGACGGGCAGTAGGTGGAACCGCCCGACTCGTCGTGCACGTTGCCGGTGTACACATAGTTGAGGCCGGCAAGCTGCGCGATCTCACGCGCGCGCGTGAGCGTGGCCGCCGGGGTGCGTGGCACGTCGGTCATCTTCCAGTCGGGATGGAAGGCGGTGAAATGCAGCGGCACGTCGGGTCCGAGGTTCGCGCGGAGCCACTTGCACTCCGCCTTCAGCTCCTCGTCCGAATCGTTCTTGCCGGGAATGAGCAGCGTGGTGATCTCGGTCCAGACCTCGGTTTCCTTCACCAGGTAGACGAGCGTATCGAGCACCGGCTGCAGGCGTCCGCCGCAGATCTTGAAGTAGAACTCGTCGGTGAACGCCTTCAAGTCCACGTTAGCCGCGTCCATCTTCTCGTAGAACTCGCGGCGCGGCTCGGCGTGGATATAGCCCGCGGTGACCGCCACGGTCTGCACGCCCTGGGCGTGGCAGGCATCGGCGATGTCCATCGCGTATTCGGCGAAGATCACCGGGTCGTTGTAGGTGAAGGCGACCGACTTGCAGCCCAGGCGCAGCGCCGCTGCGGCAATCGCCTCGGGGCTCGCCTCGTCCTGCAGGCGGTCCATCTCGCGCGACTTGGAGATGTCCCAGTTCTGGCAGAACTTGCACGCCAGGTTGCAGCCTGCGGTGCCGAACGAGAGGATCGAGGTGCCAGGGTAGAAATGGTTGAGCGGCTTCTTCTCCACCGGGTCGACGCAGAAGCCCGAGGAGCGGCCGTAGGTGGTGAGCACCATTCGGCCCTGCTCCATCTTGCGCACGAAGCACAGCCCGCGCTGGCCCTCGTGCAGCTTGCAATCGCGCGGGCAGAGATCACACTGCACGCGCCCGTCGGGCAGCGTGTGCCACCAGCGTCCGGGATAGCTCTGGCTTATTCCTTCCACTTGGCCACCCGGTAGCGCGCAACCCGGCAGCGGGTGAGACGCGTGTCGGTCGGCAATCCGGCTTTCTTCAGGAGGTGGGTCAGGAAGGCGCGCTTTTCGGGCAGGTCTTCCCACACCTGGGGCAGAAAGGTCCCGCGCTTGCCGTCGGCTTCCAGGATCAGGCCATCCTGGCCCGCCTCGACCTGCGCGAGGAGGTCGGCCTCGTCCGCGAAACGCAGCGGCTTCGGTGTGGAGAGCAAAGAAACTTCCACTTTGCATTGCGGCCACTCCGCCGCCGTCATCGCGGCGAAGCGCGGATCGCGGAACGCCGCGCCGAGCGCGTTCTGCGCCACGTCTTCGCCGAGAGGCCGTGCCGGCGTGAGGCTGCCGATACAGCCGCGCAGCTCGCCATTCTTGGTCAGGGTCACGAACGTCGCGCCGGCCTGCTGCAACCAGAGGGCGTCCGAGGCCGGTGGCGCCTTGCTCATCAGCGAGCCTTCGATGGCCCCTCGCGCCAGAGACAGCAAAGTGGGACCCGCGACGTCGAGAGAAACCTCGCCGCCCTCGTAGAGGCCGAACGACGAATAGCCGACAACCCGGCCCTTGCCGCCTGCAGTATCGCCGGAATTGCACGCCGCGAGCAGCTTCAGTGACAAGCCTCTTTTCCTCGAGAACTGCAGGAACCCGTTGAGCGGCGTCGCACCGCACGCTTCCTCGTGGTCGAGGTCGGTGGCGAAAGCCGCGATGCGCCGGATTGTCGCGCCGTCGATCGCGCGCGCCTGCTCGTACGAGTGGTAGTGCGACATGTCGGTCGACACCACGATCACGGTTTCGGCGCCGCCCCACAGCCGCTCGATCACTTCGGCCACCTCGGCCACGCTCGCCGCACCGACCGCGAACGGGGCGAGCGCAAACTCGCCGAGCACTTTCTGCAGGAAGGGCAGCTGCACCTCGAGCGAGTGCTCGAGCGCGTGCGCCGCGTCGCTCGTGACGACCTGCGGCAGATCGCTCACTGCGCGCAGCGCTTCGGCGTCGATTCGTATCGTGCCGAGCGGGGTGGCGAACCCCGTCGCCGAAGGCATCGCGAGACCCTTCACCGCGACGCGGTGCGTCGGCCCGAGCAGCACGACGCGGCGTACCATGCCGCGCGCCGCGACCAGCTCGTCGAACGCGCGCGCGGCGATCGAGCCCGAGTAGATGTAGCCCGCGTGCGGCACGATCAGCGCCTTGGGATGGCCGAGGCGCGGCAGCGGCACGCCGACGCCGTCCAGCAGCTCGTCCACCTCGCTGGCAAGGGCGCGCGCGTCGCCCGGGTAGAACATCCCCGCAACTGCGGCCGGCCTGACCGATTGCATGCGCGGATTATCCTCCCGCCAGGGCCTTCAAGACCCCTTCCAGCGCGTGGATGACCGACTGGCGCCGCACGCTGTCGCGATCGCCGGGGAAGCGCCGGGTTTCCGCGCGCACGCCGCGTCGATCGGCCCACGCGAAGCAGACCATCCCCACCGGCTTGTCCGCGCTGCCGCCACCGGGCCCGGCGACGCCGGTGACCGCGAGCGCGATCGTGCCCTTGCTGCGCGCGAGCGCGCCCTGCGCCATCTCGCGCGCAGTTTCCTCGCTTACCGCGCCGTGCGCTTCCAGGGTCTCGGTCTGGACGCCGAGAAGTTCCTGCTTGGCTGCGTTGGAGTAAACGACGAAGCCGCGCTCGAACCAGTCGGACGAGCCGGGTACCGAGGTGGCCACCTGGGCCGCCCAGCCGCCGGTGCACGATTCGGCGGTCACCAGCTTCGCGCAGTGCGCCTTGAGACCCTCGCCCAGCTTTTTCGCCAGATCGTCCATCAGAAGAACATTCTCTTGAGCAGCGCCAGAAGGAGGAGCGTAAACGCCGCCGCGACGAGGTCGTCGAGCATCACGCCGAAGCCGCCGCCGTACCGGCGCTCCAGCGCGCGGATCGGCGGCGGTTTGACGATGTCGAAGAAGCGGAAGACGACGAAGGCCGCGGCCTGCCACGCGAGCTCGCGCGGCACGACCGCCAGCACGAGCAGAAACGCCGCCACTTCATCCCACACCATGCCGCCGTGGTCCGCGATACCGAGATTCCGGCCGGTCACCTCGCACGCCCATAGGCCGACGAAGAAGAACACGAGCGCGCTCGCGAGCAGCACCGGCGTGGAAAACCCCCCCAGGCACCAGCCGATCCCCCAGCCGAGCGCGGTCCCCGCGGTGCCCGGTGCGACGGGCGCGAGGCCGGCGCCGAAGCCGAACGCGACGGCATGCGCCGGATGCGAGAACACAAAGCCCGGACTGGGACGAAACACGATCATGTTGCGTCCGCGAAGTGGTCGAAGCCGCCGCGGTGCGCGATCGGCTTGCCGTCGGCGCCCAGCACCGTGACGCGCGCGGCGCCCGCCTCGATCGCCCCGATCCGGGTGAGCGGCAGCCCGAGCTCGGCGGCGAGCGCTTCGATCTCGGCGCGATGCGCGCGCGGCGCGGTGAAAAGGAGCTCGTAGTCGTCGCCGCCCGAGAGCACGCAGTCCTTTTCGTGCTCGGCGCCGTTCACTTTCCTGAAGGCAGGGCTTTTGGGAATACGCTCATACTCGATCGTCGCAGCCACGCCCGAGCGCTGCGCGACATGGGCGAGATCGCCCGCCAGGCCGTCGGAGACGTCGATCGCGCTATGCGCAAGTCGCCGCAGGCGCTCGCCGAGCTCCACGCGCGGCTCCGGCAGGTGCAGGCGCTTTGCCGCCTCGGCGATCTCGGGATGCCTCAGGGCAAGCGCGGCGCCGCCGAGCTCGCCCGAGACCCAGATATCGTCGCCCGCCCGCGCGCCCGAGCGCTCGAGGGCGAGGTCGGGCGGCACTTCGCCGATCGCGGTGATGCTGATCGCGAGGACCGGCGAGCGCGTGGTGTCGCCGCCGACGAGGTCGACGCCGAAGCGCTCGGCCAGCGCGTAGAAGCCGGCGGAGAATTCCTCGAGCCAGGCCGGTTCGGGCGCGGGCAGCCCGAGCGCGAGCGTCGCCCAGCGCGGCGTGGCGCCCACCGCCGCAAGGTCCGACAGGTTGACCGCGAGCGCCTTGTGCCCCAGCGCGCGTGGCACGGCACCCGCTAGAAAATGGCGGCCCTCGATCAGCATGTCGGTCGTCACCGCGAGGTCGAGCCCCGCGTCGGGGCGCAGCAGCGCGCAATCGTCACCCACGCCCAGCACCGCCCGCTTCGGCGTACGCTGGAAGTAGCGCCGGATGAGCTCGAACTCGTTCAAGATGCGCGCGGCGGCATCGCGATGCGCACCCATTGCGAGAACAGCCATTTCTCGCCGCGCGTCGGCGCGGTTCCGGTGTGCAGCGTGCGCGCGTCGGACGTGCCGTCCTCGCCCACGTTCCAGAACAGCAGCGCATCGCCCTTGCGGCCCTTGAAGCTGCGCCCGAGCAGCGGAAACGCGGTGTGGCCTCCTTCGTATCCGTCGTTCAGGTAGATCAACACCGTAAGCGCGCGCTGGCCCGCGCGCGCGACTTCACGCGCGTGCACCGGATTAGCGACATCGTAGAAATCGTGGTGCGGCCGGAATTCCTGCCCGACCTCGTAGTGCAGCACCTGGCTGCCCTCGAGGCCCGCGATCTTCACGTTGGCGAGCGCGGCGACGCGCGAGCGCACGAAGGCGAGCACCGTGTCGGTCTGCGCCAGCTCGAGCAGCGCGGCGCGATTGGTGCGGCGCAGGTCTTCCGCGAGGTTGCCGCTGGGCTCGTAGATCTGCGCCGCGCGCAGGTGCGGCGTGCCCAGCCGGATCAGCCAGTCGCAATGCTGCGGGGAAATGAACTTGCGCGCGACCGCGATGCGCGGGGCCTCGCTGAACACCTCACCGTCGGGCAGCCTGAGCCACGCCACGAGATCGACCGCCGCGCGCAACCGTTCCGCCATCCCGGCGCGCAGCGCCTCGCCGGCGGCCAACTCGGCGACGAGACGCCAGTTGCCGACCAGGGCGGCGAGCTCGCTCTGCGCCGCTCGGCAGCCCTGTTCCGCCGCCTGCTGCAGGTGGCCGAGCGCCGCGGGCAGATCGTGCGGCACACCGGCGCCCGACGCCGCGACAATCGCGAGCCAGCGTGACGCTTCGCCGTCCCCGCTCGCCGCGCGGCTGCGCCATTGCATCAGTTCGTCGGCGGAGTCGGCGAAAACCTCCATCAGGCGCGGTGGCGCGAGCGCTCCACCTCCTGGGGCCGGAGCTGGCTGGCGATCTTCTCCAGCACGCCGTTGACGAAGCGGTAGCCGTCGGTCGCGCCGAAGCTCTTGCCGAGCTCGACCGCCTCGTTCAGCACCACCTTGAACGGCGTCTTCGGATGCTGGGCGAGCTCGAACGCGCCGATGTACAGGATCGCGCGCTCGACCGGCGAGAGCTTGCCGAACTCGCGGTCGAGGTGCGGGGCGATGAGCTGCTCGAGCTCGGCGGCGCGGCTGCGCACGCCGCGCACCAGGCTTTCGAGAAATTCGCTCTTCTCGTAGGACTCGTTGGAACGCGCTTCCTCGAGCGGGTCGGCGCCGGACAGCTGCCAGGCGTAGAGCGCCTGTAGCGCGACCTCGCGCGCCTGCCGCCTAGCGTGTCTCATGCAGCTGCATTCTCAGTCTTGCCATCTCCACCGCGACGCGCACCGCTTCGGCGCCCTTGTCGAGCCGCGCCTTCGCCTGCGCCTCGTCGTCGGTCGTGAGGATCCCGTTGGCCACCGGCACGCCGAATTCGAGCATCACGTCCATCACGCCGCGCGCCGACTCGTTCGCTACCACGTCGAAATGATAGGTGTCGCCGCGGATTACCGCGCCGAGCGCCACCAGCGCGTCGAAGCGCCGCGACTGCGCCATCCACTGCAGCGCGAGCGGGATCTCGAGCGCGCCGGGCACGTTGACGACGGTGCATTCAGCCTTCAGCTTCTGCGCCTCGGCGCGCGCGCGCTCGAGCAGCTTGCCGCAGATTTCCTCGTTGAACCTGCTCGCGACGATGCCGAGGCGCACGCCGTCAGCGCTGCATGTAGCCCGTGACTTCGAGACCGAAGCCGGCCATGCTCGGCATTTTTCTCGGTGCCGCCATCAGGCGCATCTTGCCGACGTGCAGGTCGCGCAGGATCTGCGCGCCGATGCCGTAGAGGCGCAAGTCCATGCCGCGCCCCGCCTGCGGCGGCCGGCTGTCCTGGTTGCAGTTCATGAGCACCATCACGCCGCAGCCGCTTTCCCGGATCTCGTTCAGCGCCTCGCCGACCCCCCACGAATGCGAGCTCGCGCCGGCGTCGAGCAAGTCGAGGATCGAGAGCGGCTCGTGCACCCGCACCAGGGTTTCCGTCTTCTGTTCGGGCTTGCCATGCACCAGCGCCATGTGGAGGGAACCGACCGTCAGGTCGCGGTACGACACCAGGTGGAAGCTCCCCCAGGGAGTATCGATGTGGCGCTCGGAAGCGCGCTGCACCAGCGACTCGTTGCGGCTGCGATACTCGATCAGGTCGGCGATGGTGCCGATCTTCAGCTTGTGCTCGGCGGCGAACTGCAGCAGGTCGGGCAGCCGCGCCATGCTGCCGTCGTCGCGCATGATCTCGCACAGCACCGCGGCCGGCGCGAGGCCGGCCAGGCGGGCGAGGTCGCAGCACGCCTCGGTGTGGCCGGCACGCACCAGGACACCGCCGGGATGGGCGATCAGCGGAAAGACATGGCCTGGCTGAACGACGTCTTCGGCCTGCGCATCCTTGGCGCAAGCCACCTTGATGGTCAGCGCGCGATCGTGGGCCGAGATGCCGGTGGCGATGCCTTCGGCGGCCTCGATCGAAACCGTGAAGTTAGTGCCGTGGCGCGAGCGGTTCTGCTCGACCATGGGCCTGAGCCCGAGGCGCGCCGCGTGCTCCTCGGTGATCGGCATGCAGATCAGCCCGCGTCCATGCTTGGCGAGGAAGTTGATCTTCTCGGGGGTGACGAACTCGGCCGCGAACACGAGGTCGCCCTCGTTCTCGCGGTCCTCGTCGTCGACCAGGATCACGATCTCGCCGGCGCGGATCCCGGCGATGACTTCGCTGACTGGACTGATGGCAGCCGATTCTCGGCGCATCAGTCGATTTTACTCCTCCGCGCCTTCCGCTTCGCCGCCGGTTCGCTCGCGGATGCGCGCCGACTTGCCCGAGCGTGCGCGCAGGTAGTAGAGCTTGGCGCGGCGCACGTCGCCCTTGCGCTTCACCTCGATCGACGCGATGAGCGGCGAATAGGTCTGGAAGGTGCGCTCGACACCCTCGCCCGACGATACCTTGCGCACGATGAACGAGGAGTTGAGGCCGCGGTTGCGCTTGGCGATCACCATGCCCTCGAACGCCTGCAGACGCTTACGCTCGCCCTCGACCACGTTCACGTTGACGATCACCGTGTCGCCGGGAGAGAAGTCGGGGACCTCTTTCTTGAGGCGCTTGATCTCTTCCTGTTCCAGTGTCCTGATGAGGTCCATCACTCGCTCCTATTTTCTCGCTGGAATTCCTCCAGCAGCTTCCGTTCTTCGCCGCTCAACGCCCGCGCCTCGAGCAGGTCCGGCCGCCGCAGCCAGGTCCGGCCCAGCGCCTGCTTCAGCCGCCAGCGCCGGATGTTCTCGTGGTGCCCCGAGAGCAGCACCTCCGGCACCCGCCGCTCCGCGTACACGTCGGGGCGCGTGTACTGCGGACAGTCCAGCAGCCCGTCGGCGAATGACTCTTCCAGCGCCGAGGCCTCGTCGCCAAGCGCCCCGGGCAGCTGGCGCACCACCGCGTCCACCAGCGCCATCGCCGCGATCTCGCCGCCCGAGAGCACGAAATCGCCGATCGACACTTCCTCGTCCACCCGGCGCTCGAGCAGCCGCTCGTCCACGCCTTCGTACCGCCCGCACAGCAAGGTCAGCGACTTCTCCCTCGACAGCTCGAGCACCCTGCGGTGATCGAGCTTCTTGCCCTGCGGCGAGAGGTATAACACTCGGCCGCCTCCCGCGGTTTTCACAGCGTCCAGCGTTCTCTCTATCGGCTCCGCCAGCATCACCATCCCCGGGCCGCCGCCGTACGGACGGTCATCGACCGTGCGGTAGTTATCAGCGGTGAAGTGGCGCGGATTCCACGTGGTCAGCGAATAAAGCCCCGCTTCCAGCGCCCGGCTCGTGATTCCGTTGCCGGTGATCGCCGTAAACATCTCCGGGAACAGCGTCACCACGTCGAAGCGGATCACCAGTCCGCTCCCCACGCCACGTCGATCCTCTTGTCGAGCAGATCGACGCTCTTCACCACGTCGGGGACCCACGGCAACAACCGCACCTTGCCGCCTCCCACCACCTCCATCACGTCCTGCGCGCCGTTAAATACCCAGCGCTTGACCACCCCGAGCGGCTCGCCGCGCTCGTTCACCACCGCAAGGCCGACCAGGTCCGCGAGGTAGTAGTGCCCGGCTTCGGGCTCCGGCATCGCCTCCCGCTGCACGTACACCGTCGAGCCCTTCAGCTTCAGCGCCGCCTCGCGGCTTTCGAGCCCCGCCAGCTTCGCGAGCAGCGTGCCCGAGTGCTCTTTCACCTGCTCGACGGGATATTCCGCCCCACCGATCGACCATTTGCTGCACGCCGCCAGCGCCTGCTGCGGCGCTTCCACCTTGATCCAGCCGCGCACGCCGTACGACCCGGCGACGCGGCCCATCTCTATGAGCGCTTCAGGCGGCCTTCTTTGCAAACTGCTTCACGAGCCGCGCCGCGGTGCCGGAGAGCTGCGCGCCCTTGCCGGTCCAGTGCTTGACGCGCTCCATGTTCACGCGCAGCGCCTCGCGCCCCGCCGGCGCCTTCGGATCGTAAAAGCCGAGCCGCTCGATGAACTTCTTGCCCGCCGCGCGCCGCGAATCGGCCACCACGACATGAAAAAATGGCCGCTTGTTCGCGCCACCGCGCTGCAGTCGAATCACCACCATTTGGAAGAACTCCGCAAACCGCGAAAAGGCGCGGATTATACGGGAGAAATCAGGGCTTTGGGAAGCTCTGGTAGGCTAAACGCAAGGGAGGGATTCTCCATGAGATTCGGCCTTATATGCCTGGCAGTCCTTTCGTTGACGGCCTGCGCACCGGATTCCGCGAACGTCGAGGCGGAGGTGGAGCCGCTCGTCCGCAGCTACATCACGAGTACCGACATCGCCGCCAGCGTGAACCTGCTGGACGCGGCGCCGGGCGTGACCTCGATTACCGCTGAGGGAAGAGTCGTGCGCGGACGCGACGCGATCAGGGAAGAGGCCAACAAGCAGATCGCGAACCTGCCGCAGCTGAAAACCGCTGCGGGCAAGATCGAAGTGACCCGCATCGGCACTACGCACGCGCTCGCGATCGCCCCCTTCAGCATCGCTCCAAGCTCGGCGCCGCAGAAGGCCACCACGCAGGGCACAGCGACTCTGCTGCTCGCCAAGCGCGATTCAGGTTGGAAAGTGGTGCACGAGCACTTCAGCTACGCCGCGACGCCAAAGCCTTGAGCGTGCGCGTGGAATCCGGCAGGAACAGCGAAGCGAACGCTGCCGCGAGATTCAGGCCGCCGGCAATCAGCACGGCGGGTTCATAGCCGCCGGTACGGTCGTAGAGCCAGCCGGCGAGGACCGGCAGGCTCACCGCGGCGAGGCACCACGCGATATACAGGCGGCCGGCAACCCGGCCGAACGCGTTCGCGCCCCAGTAACGCGCGATCGCGGCTGCGGTCAGTCCGGAGACCACGCCGTAGCCCATCGCGATCATTGCGAGCGCGGGCACAGCCATGAAAGGGCCGGGCCAGAGGCTGAGGAGTATGGCGCCGCAGAAAGCGAAGAGCTGGGAGCCGATCGCGACGCGCGGGATCGCGAAGCGGTCGGTGAGCCAGCCACCGGCGATGCGCGCGGCGCCCACCGCGCCGGTGATGAATGTGGTGGCGCCGACTGCGACCGCGGTGCGGCCGCCGTAAGCCTGCACGATCCCTGCGGCCTGGCTCATCACCATCAGTCCCGCCGCCGCAGCGAGGAAGAACAGCGCGGCCAGCAGCAGGAACGTCGAGCGCTGCGCTTCGTCGCCGCCCGGGGGTTGCGCGGATTCGCGCAGCATCCGGACCTCCGCGAGGCGGAGAAGGAACGCCGCGAGCGCGCAACCGGCGAACACCGCGACCCCGAGCCCGGCGAGCGTGGCACGAACGCCGTAGGCGCCGATGGTCCAGCCGAACAACGGTGCGCCCAGCATCGCGCCGAGCGGATAGAGGCTGACGACGTAACCGTTGGCGAGCCCGCTGCGCCGGGTCACGCTTTGGTTCACGCCTTGCTGCACGAGAATGAAGCCCACGCCGGCGCCGACACCGAACAGCACGCCGTAGCCGAGCAGGAACGGCCCGAAGCTCGTCGCCGAAGCGCTCAGGAACAACCCGCCGGCACTGCACGCGCCGCAGGCGAGCGCGATGGCCCAGGGCGGGGCCTTCCGGTAGATCGTCGGTGCCACCACCATTCCGGCGGTCAGCGTGATCGTGGCGAGCGCGAAAACGAAACTCATCTCCGCGCGACCCGCGCCGAGCAGCGCCTCCAGCGGTTTGAGGAACACGCTGAACGCGTAGAGCGTGCCGAACGGCAGGTTCAGCACGCTCGCCGCCGCGAGCGCGGCCGCTGCCTGGTTACCGCGCACTAGCGAGCGCGAGGGCTCAGACGTGCTCGCAGACGGCGGTCCACACGCCGTCGGCGAGCTCGGGCGCCTGGACCAGCTTGGAGCCTCGCTCGATCAGGTCGTCGAGCTTGAGCTCGACCGATTCCTTGGTCGGACCGGTGATCACGCGCTTGAAGCCGAGCTCCTGGACCGTCGCCTCGACGGCGAGCTTCGGATTCGTAACGCTCGCGAGCCACTTGCGTCCGACCTGCGAGACCGGCGAAATCAGCTTGCCGCCCTTCGCGGCGAGCTTTTCCACCGCCTGGTTCACGCCGTCCTTGCTGTAGCCGGAGACCAGGTAATGCGTGCCGGCGTCGAATACCTGCGCGGGGGTGCGCTCGAGCGGCTGGAACGTGCTATCCGGCCCCGCGCGGCGCTTTCTTTTCGCCTTGACCTGGTCGGAATGCACCCGGCGGCCGACGCGCACCGCCTTGCTCACCGAGTACACCTCATGCTCGCGCTGGTGCTTGTCGGTGCGCGCGCCTTCCTGCCGAAACATGCTCGCGTAGTCGTCGGAGAGGCGCGATACCACGTCGTAGAAGTGCCGCGAAACCAGCAGCTCGCCTGCGGCGGCAAAGCTCATGATTCGCTGCGCGACGTTGATGCCGTCGCCGATCACGTTGTCGAGGCCGTTCAAGTCCTTCATCAGCGACACCGGACCGAGGTTGATGCCCATGCGCACCGGCAGCTCGCCGACGTTGTCGAACACCTCGAGCGCGACATAGAGCGCTCGCTCCGGATCGCCGAGGAAGGTAATCGCCGCGCCGTCGCCGGTGTCGACCACTACTCGCTCGTCGGGCTCGACATGCCCGAGCGCGCTCGCCATCACCAGGTTGAAACGCTGCTTGATCCGCACCTGCTCGGCAACGTCGCGCTTGGAGTAGTCGACCATGTCGAGGAACAGGATGCTGCAGACCCGCGTGCGGCCCGAGTCTTCGTCCCGCGTGCGGCCCGAGTCTTGGTCCGTCATTCCCCCTCCGCCTAGCGCATCCCCGGCAGCATGCCCTTCATGCCTCGCATCATGCGCGCGAAATTTCCGCCCTTCATCATTTTCATCATTTTCTGCATCTGCTCGAACTGGTTCAGGAGCTGGTTCACCGCCTGGACCGGCACCCCGGCGCCGGCGGCGATGCGGCGCTTGCGCGAGGCCTTGATGATCTCGGGCTTGCGGCGCTCGGCGGGCGTCATGGCGTTGATGATGCCCTCGATGCGCCGGAACTGCTTCTCGTCCTGCAGTTTGGCGGGGTCGATCTGGCCCACGAGCTGCGCGGGCAGCTTGTCCATGAGCGAGGCGACGCCGCCCATCTTCTTCATCTGCACGATCTGCTGCTTGAAGTCCTCGAGGTCGAAGCCCTTGCCCTTCTTCACCTTCTCGGCGACGCGCTGCGCCTCCTCGAGGTCGATCTTGGCGTGCGCCTCCTCGACCAGCGACAGGATGTCGCCCATGCCGAGGATGCGCGCCGCCATGCGCTCGGGATGGAACGGCTCGAGGCCGTCGAGCTTCTCGGCCACGCCGGCGAACTTGATCGGCTTGCCGGTGACGTGGCGCACCGAGAGCGCGGCGCCGCCGCGCGCATCGCCATCGAGCTTGGTGAGGATCACGCCGGTGAGCGGCAGCCGCTCGTTGAACGCGCGCGCGACGTTGACCGCGTCCTGGCCCTGCATCGCGTCGACGATGAAGAGCGTCTCGATCGGCTTGAGGGCGGAGTGCAGCTCGGCGATCTCGCGCATCATTTCCTCGTCGATCGCGAGGCGCCCGGCGGTGTCGACGATGAGCACGTCCATGTAGCGCGTGCGGGCGTAGTCGACGGCGCGGCGGGCGATGTCCACCGGCTGTTCCCCCACGCTCGACGGCACGAAATCCGCCTTGGCTTGCGAAGAAACCGTTCTCAGCTGCTCGATTGCCGCGGGACGGTAGACGTCGCACGAGACGAGCGCGACCTTCTTCTTGTCGTTGACCAGGAGCCGCGCGAGCTTGCCGCTCGTCGTGGTCTTGCCCGAGCCCTGCAGGCCGGCCATCAGGATCACCGCCGGCGGTTGCGTGGCGAGGTCGAGGCCGACGTTGGCTTCGCCCATGAGCCGGGCGAGCTCGCGGTGCACCACGCCGACCAGCGCCTGGCCCGGCGTGAGGCTGCCGGCCACCTCTGCGCCGAGCGCCGCGGCGCGCACCGAGTCGATGAAATGCTTCACCACCGGCAGCGCGACGTCGGCCTCGAGCAGCGCGACGCGCACCTCGCGCAGCGCTTCCTGGATGTTGGCCTCGGTCAGTCGCGCTTCGCCGCGGATCGTCTTGACGATGCGCGCGAGGCGTGCGGTCAAAGTGTCGAGCATGGGGGTGATAAACTGTGAAGCGGTGCCCGACATTGTAATTCACGCAATCGTCTCGGCCATGTACCTCGGGCTGGCGTGGCACTTCTGGAGCACTCGCTGGCGGCGTGAAGGATCGAAGGGATTGCGCGGCTGGGAAAGGAGCGCGATCCTGGTGCCGCTGGCGCTGCATGGGTGGCTCCTCTACCACGGCGTATTCGCGAAGGAGCTGCGCTTCGGTTTCGCGCAGGCGCTCTCGGTCATGATGTTCCTCGGCGTGGCGGTGTACTGGATCGAGAGCCTGTTCTACGACCTCGAAGGCATGCAGCCCCTTGTGTTGCCGCTCGCGGCGCTGATGAGCCCGCTGCCGGCGCTCTTTCCCGGCCTCGCCTCGAGCGGCGCGCACGCGCAGGCGACCGAGTTCAAGCTGCACCTCGCGCTGGCGATGATCGCCTACGGCCTTTTCGTCATCGCGCTGCTGCACGCGACGCTGATGGCGGTGGCGGAGCGGCAGCTCCACCGCAAGGGCACGGTTGCGTTCTCCAACCTGCCGCCGCTCCTCACGCTCGAAACGCTGCTTTTCCGCATCATCGGCGCCGCGTTCGTGTTCCTGACGCTCACCCTGATCACCGGCATTGCGTTTTCCGAGACGCTGTTCGGCCGCGCGCTGCGCTTCGACCACAAGACCGTGTTCGCGGTGCTGTCGTGGCTGGTGTTCGGGCTGCTGCTCGCCGGCCGCTGGCGCTACGGCTGGCGCGGGCGTACCGCGCTGCGCTGGACGCTCACCGGCTTCGTGATGCTGCTGCTCGCCTACGTCGGCAGCCGCTTCGTGCTCGAAGTCCTGCTCGGCCGCGGCTGATGGCCGGCCTCCCCCTCTCCTGGCTGATCGGCGCGCTGGTCGGGCTGCTGCTCATTTCCGGCTTCTTCTCGATCGCCGAGACCAGCATGATGGCGATCAACCGTTACCGCCTGAAGCACATGGTGGCGCAGGGCCACGGCGGCGCCGCGCGCGTCGAGGAGCTCCTGCGGCGCACCGACCGGCTGCTGGGCGCCATCCTCATCGGCAATAATCTCGTCAACACGGCGATCGCCACGCTCGCCGGGCTGGTGGCGGTGCAGTTTTTCGGCGAAGGCCGCCTGGGCTGGGCGGTGACCGCGAGCACGCTCGCGGTGTCGTTCCTGATCATCGTGTTCGCCGAGATCACGCCCAAGGTGATCGGCGCCACCTACCCCGAGAAGATCGCGCCGCCGCTCGCTTACATCCTCGGGCCGGTGCAGTGGCTGCTGCAGCCCGGGGTCTGGTTCGTGAACCTCTTCGTGCGGCCGCTGCTTCTCCTCGTTGGCATCCGGCCCGGGGAAAGCACGCAGATGGAGAAGCTCTCGCCCGAGGAGATCCGCACTCTGGTGCTCGAATCGTCGAGCTTCATGCCGAAGAAGCACTTCTCGATCCTCATGAACCTGTTCGACGTCGGCGCCGTCACGGTGCAAGACATCATGGTGCCGCGCGCCAAGATCGAATCGATCAAGCTCGACGACGACATGGAGACCATCGTGCACCAGCTCGTGACGAGCTATCACCAGCGCCTGCCTGTTTTCCGCAGTGCCCTCGGCGAGGTGGTCGGCGTGCTGCACCTGAAGAAGATCCTCGCTGCGCTGCCGACCGGGACGCTGGACAAGCCGGCGCTGGAATCGATGCTGAGCGATCCGTATTTCGTGCCGGCGACCACGCCGGTGCTCGCGCAGATGCAGTATTTCCAGGAGAACCGCGAGCGCATGGCGCTGGTGGTGGACGAGTACGGAGAACTCATGGGCCTGGTAACCCTCGAGGACATCCTCGAGGAGATCATCGGCAAGTTCACCACTTCGCTGCCAAGCGCCGGGCCGGCGCTCGCCTGGGACCCGGCCGGCACCGCCACGGCGGAAGGCACGACCCCGGTGCGCGACGTGAACCGCGCGCTCGGGCTCTCGCTGCCGACCGACGGCCCGAAAACCCTGAACGGCCTGATCGTGGAGCACCTGCAGGACATTCCCGAGGCCGACGTCTCGATCAAGATCGGCAACGTGCCAATGGAGATCGTCCACGCGCAGGGCCGGACAGTGAAAACGGTAAGGATCTTTAGGCCGCTCGAGATTGTAGAAAATACAGAACCCTCAGAGGCTTAGAACGATAACTTCACACTTTACAAACGCCCCCCCGGAGGGCATCATCCCGCGGTTAGAGGGGTAGTCTTTAGGGGACGGTTAGGGAGCGAACGATGGCAACCGCAGCGGCCGTACGGCCGAAAGATTTCGTCTTCAGCTGGGAGGGGAAGGACAAGGCCGGGAAAACGATCCGCGGTGAGATGCGCGCGGCGAGCGAAGCCGCGGCCAACGCCACGCTGCGCCGCCAGGGCATCCTGGTGCAGAAGGTCAAGCAGGTCAAGCGCCGCCGCGGCGGCAGGGTCGGCGCCAAAGACATCGCGCTTTTCACGCGCCAGCTCGCGACGATGATGAAGGCCGGCGTGCCGCTGCTGCAGGCGTTCGACATCGTGAGCAAGGGCGCGACCAACCCGGCGGTGGCGAAGCTGCTCACCGACATCCGCACCGACGTCGAGACCGGCTCCGCGCTCGCGGCCGCGTTCCGCAAGTTTCCGCTGCACTTCGACACGCTCTACTGCAACCTGGTGCAGGCCGGCGAGCAGGCCGGCATTCTCGAGCAGCTGCTCGACCGCCTCGCGACCTATCAGGAAAAGATCCTCGCGATCAAGTCGAAGATCAAGGCCGCGCTGTTCTACCCGATCGCGATCATCGCGGTGGCGTTCATCATCACCGCGATCATCATGATTTTCGTGATTCCGGCGTTCAAGGACGTGTTCTCCAACTTCGGCGCCGACCTGCCCGCGCCCACGCTGGTGGTGATGGCGATCTCGGACTGGTTCGTGGCCAACTGGTACATCATCTTTCCGGTGATCGGCCTCGCCATCTGGGGCTTCTTCGAAGGCTGGAAGCGCTCGCTCGGCATGCAGATCTTCATGGACAAGTACATGCTCAAGCTGCCGGTGTTCGGCGACCTGCTGCGCAAGTCGGCAATCGCGCGCTGGACGCGCACGCTCTCAACGATGTTCGCCGCGGGCGTGCCGCTGGTCGAAGCGCTCGACTCGGTGGGCGGCGCCGCGGGCAACTACGTGTACGCGCAGGCGACCAAGCAGATCAAGCAGGAGGTCTCCACCGGCACCTCGCTCACCATCGCGATGCAGAACGCCAACGTGTTCTCCCCCATGGTGATCCAGATGTGCTCCATCGGCGAGGAAACCGGCGCGCTCGACGGCATGCTCGGCAAGGTCGCGGACTTCTTCGAGCAGGAGGTCGACGACGCGGTCGAGGCGCTGTCCTCGCTCATGGAGCCGATGATCATGGTGGTGCTCGGCACGCTCATCGGCGGCATGGTGATCGCCATGTACCTGCCGATCTTCAAGATGGGTCAAGCTGTCTGACGCCATGACGTACGTCGGCTGGCTCGCGCAGCCAGCCGTGCTCCCCTGGATAGCGCTGGCGTTCGGGCTTTGCATCGGCTCCTTCCTGAACGTGGTCATTCATCGCCTGCCCAAGATGCTCGAGCGCGCCTGGCGCGCCGAGTGCGCCGAGCTCGCGGGCCAGGCGCCTGCCCCCCAGGACGCCTATAACCTGGTCGTGCCGCGCTCGGCCTGCCCGGGCTGCGGCCATCGCATCGCGGCGTGGGAGAACGTGCCCGTGGCGAGCTGGGTCGCGCTGCGCGGCAGGTGCTCCGCGTGCAAGAAAAGGATCTCGTTCAAGTACCCCCTGGTCGAGCTGCTCGCCGGGATCGGCGCCGCGTACGCGGCGTGGCGCTTCGGCGCTTCGGCCGCGGCGCTCGGCGCGGCGCTCTTCGTCTGGTTTACCATCGCCCTCGCCTTCATCGACCAGGAAACCGGCCTCCTGCCGGACGACCTTACGCTGCCGCTGGTCTGGATCGGCTTGCTGCTGAACCTGTTCGGCGCCTTCGTCGCGCTTCCCGACGCGGTGATCGGCGCGGCCGCGGGGTACCTCGTGCTCTGGCTGGTTTACCAGGCCTTCAAGCTCGCGACGGGCAAGGAAGGCATGGGCTACGGCGACTTCAAGATGAACGCGGCGGTCGGCGCGTTTCTCGGCTGGAAGATGCTGCCGCTCGTGATCCTGCTTTCGTCGCTCGTCGGCCTCGCGTTCGGCGCACTGCAGATGTTCGCCGCTCGCGGGCGCTGGGACGCGGGCTTCCGCTTCCATTTCGGGCCGTACCTCGCGATCGCCGGGATCGTGGCGATGTTCTGGGGCGAGCCGATCGTGCGGTGGTACCTGCAGCGGCTGTGAGCTTTGTCGTTGGACTGACCGGCGGCATCGGCAGCGGCAAAAGCGCCGCCGCGGACGAATTCGCCGCGCTGGGCGCAACCGTGGTGGATACCGACGTCATTTCGCGCGAGCTGACCGAGCAGGGCGGCGCCGCCATCGCCCGCATCCGGGAAGTCCTCGGCAGCAGGTTCATTGGCCCTGACGGCAGCATGGACAGAAAGAAAATGCGCGACCACGTATTCGCCGATCCCGCGGCGAAGCGCGCGCTCGAGGCGCTGTTGCACCCCATGATCCGCGAGGAGTCGGCGCGGCGCATCGCGCTCGCGAGCGGCCCGTACGTGGTTTACGTAGTGCCCCTGCTCATCGAATCGCCCGGCTACCGCGCGCGCGTGGACCGCATCCTGGTCGTCGATTGTCCCGAGGAGACGCAGGTGGCTCGCGTGCGCGCGCGCAGTGGGCTCGCGGAGGACGAGGTGCGCGCGATCATGCGCGGGCAGATCTCGCGCGCCGAACGGCTCGCTGCGGCCGACGACGTGATCGACAACGGCGGCGGCCGCGAGGCATTGCGCAATCAGGTCGCCGCGCTGCACCAAAAATACCTACAATTCGCAAGTCCGTGATCACGTACGAGTATCCGCTCAACGAGCGCATCCGCACGCTGCTGCGCCTCGAAGACCTGTTCGAGCGCTCGCGCCACTTCATGGCGCGCCCCGATGCGCACGACCACCACATGGCGCTGCTCACGCTGTTCGAGATCATGGAGGTGACGGGACGCGCGGACCTCAAGTCCGACCTGCTGCAGGAGCTCGAGCGGCAGAAGCAGGTTCTGCTCTCGTTCCGCAACAATCCCGACATCGCCGAGGACGCGCTGTCGCACGTGCTGCGCGACATCGAGCAGGCGTCGCAGGCGCTGTTCTCGATGACCGGCAAGATCGGCCAGTACCTGCGCGAGAACGACTGGCTGATGTCGATCAAGCAGCGCACCGGCATCCCGGGCGGCGCCTGCGAGTTCGACCTGCCTTCATACCACTACTGGCTGCACCGGCCCTCCGAGGAGCGCACCGGCCAGCTCGCCGCGTGGACGGGGCCGCTTCACCCGCTGCGCGACGGCTCGGCGATCATCCTGCGGATCCTGCGCGAGTCGGGGAAACCGCAGGCGCTTTCGGCGCCGCAGGGCATGTTCCAGCAGATGCTCGGCGGCAAGACCGCGCAGATGCTGCGCCTGCGCCTCGATCCCAGCATGCCTTGCGTGCCCGAGATCAGCGCCAACAAGTACGTGCTGAACATCCGCTTCCTGACGCAGAACGGTGCGCATCACAACGCCGAGCCCAAGGCGCGCACCGCCGACTGGGACGTCGGCTTCGAGCTGACGTTCTGCAATCTTTGAGCGGCAAGGTTCGCAAGGTGCCGTGCCCGCGGTGCGGCACGGAGACCGAGTACTCGAGCGCCAACAAGTGGCGCCCGTTCTGCAGCGAGCGCTGCCGGATGATCGACCTGGGCAAGTGGGCGGCCGAGGATTACCGGGTGCCCGAGGAAAGTCCTAGCTCCAAGCCCCCCGAATCATAGCGACGCCGTGCGCGCCGGCGCGCCACGCGTCCTGCAAGTCCGCTCGCGTCAGGCCGCCGATGGCGTAAACGGGAATTGAAGCGCCCCGCGCGACTTCCGCGAAGCTCGGCCAGCCCAATGCCGGGGACTTGTCCTTGACCGGTCCGAGGACCGCGAAATCGAGCTCGAGCCGCATTGCGCGCTCGAGCTCCTCCCGAGTGTGGCAGGACGCCGCCACCAGGCCTTCCGGTTTCTGCTCCAGGCTCATCAGCTGCGCGGCCGTGAAATGAATGCCGTCGGCGCCCGGAAAGGGTTCTTTCACCAGGACTTTGCAGCCGTAGCCGTGGGCCAAGCGCACGACTTCGCGCGTGAACGCCCCCTTGTCCGGCAACCCGGGCTCGCGTACCTGGACGAGCCTGAGCCCAGAGGCGAGGCGGCGCTCGATGCGCTTGAGCATTTCGGCGACGCCGTAGTGCGCGGCACTGGTGACGGCGTATTCCGTCGGCAAGTTCAGCGCAGCAAGCACCGGCGCGTTGGCGGGGAGCATTGGCGCTGCCAGGGTGGCTGCCGGCTGCTGCCAAGCGATCGCCTGGTCCTCGCGTGGATGCGGCTCGCCCCTCCACGAAGTGACCCTGAAGAACTGGAGCCGCACGGTCCCGTGCGGATAGGTGTAGACCCGGGTAATCCAGGGAAACGCCGCTCCGATGTCGATGCCGAGCTCCTCGTGCAGCTCGCGCGCGAGCGCCTTGTCGGCGGGCTCGCCCGGCTCGATCTTGCCGCCCGGAAATTCCCAGTACCCGGCGTACACCTTGCCCTGCGGGCGCTGCGCGAGCAGGAACGCGCCATCGGCGCGCTGCAGCACCGCGGCCGCGACTTCAATCACCTCTTCTTGGAATGGCGACCCGCCCAGTCGCGGGCGAACTGGTAGGCGACGCGGCCGCTGCGCGAACCGCGCTGCAGCGCCCACTGAAGCGCTTCTTCCCTGGATTTCTCGCTCGAAGCAGCCGAGAAGGACTTCAGCCACTGCTCGACGATCTGCAGGTACTCGTCCTGGTCGAAGGGGTAGAAGGTCACCCACAGGCCGAAGCGCTCGGAAAGCGAGATCTTCTCCTCCACGGTCTCGCCCGGATGGATCTCGTCGCCGATGTACTTGGTCTCCAGGTTCTCGGCCATGTACTCGGGCATCAGGTGGCGCCGGTTCGAGGTGGCGTAGATCAGCAGGTTCTCGGAGGTGGTCGAGATCGAGCCGTCAAGCGCCACTTTCAGCGCGATGTAGCCCTCCTCGGCGCCGTGGAACGAGAGGTCGTCGCAGAAGAGCAGAAAGCGCTCGGGGCGCGAGCCGACCTGGTCGACGATGGTCGGCAGGTCGACCAGGTCGTTCTTCTCGACCTCGATCAGCCGCAGGCCCTGCTTCGAATACTTGTTGAGCAGGCCCTTGACGATGGAGGACTTGCCGGTGCCGCGCGCGCCGGTGAGCAGGACGTTGTTCGCCGGCTTGCCGTCGATGAACTGGCGCGTGTTCTGCTCGACGCGCTCGATCTGCTTGTCGATGCCGCGCAAGTCGGACAGCTTGATCCGATGCACGTGGCGCACAGGCTGCAGCCAGCCCGGCGTGCCACGGCGCCCGCTCGAGCGCCAGCGGAACGCGACGCTCGCCTTCCAGTCGGGCTCGGGCGGCGGCGGCGGGAGCAATTGCTCCAGCTTCTCCAGGATTTTTTCGAGTTCTTTGGTCAAGTGCGATACTCGGCATTGATTTTCACGTAGTCGAAGGACAGGTCACAAGTCCACACCGTGGCCTCGGCCTTGCCGCGGTTCAGCACCGCACGCACGGTGAACTCCGGCTTCTTCATCGCCGCCACGCCCTGCTCTTCCTTGTACGCGCCGTGGCGGCCGCCGGCGCTCGCCACCAGGACTTCGTCGATGTAGAGGCTCATCCTGGCCACTTCCACCCCAGTGTTCCCCACCGCGGCCAGGATCCGGCCCAGATTGGGATCCGAGGCGAAGAACGCGGTCTTCACCAGCGGCGAATGCGCGATCGCGTACGCGACTTGCCGGCATTCGTCCACGCTGCGCCCGCGCTCGACGCGCACGGTGACGAACTTGGTCGCGCCTTCCCCGTCGCGCACGATCGCCTGCGCGAGGTGGCGCGCGACGTCGGTGATGGCGGCCTCCAGCTTGAGGCGGTCGCGCGC
>DASRIR010000115.1:0-3259 GCA_035649875.1 Burkholderiales bacterium
ACATCGACCTGGTCGCGTTCTACGACAAGCCGTTCCTCAAGTTCGAGCGCCTGCTCGAGACCTACCTCGCGTTCGCGCCGCGCGGCTTCGCCTCGTTCCGCGAGGCGCTGCCGGTGTGGGTCAAGGACAAGCTGTTCCAGAAGCGCAACATCCTGAAGGAGCTGGAGCAGCTCGACCCGAACCAGGACTGGAACCAGAAGCTGCTGTTCTCCGAGCACCACCTGAGCCACGCGGCGAGCGCGTTCTACCCGTCGCCGTTCGAGCGCGCCGCGGTGCTCACGCTCGACGGCGTGGGCGAGTGGACCACCAGCTCGGTCGCGCTCGGCCACGGGCGCGACCTCAAGGTGACGCGCGAGATCCACTTCCCGCACTCGCTCGGCCTGCTCTATTCCGCGTTCACCTACTACACCGGCTTCAAGGTGAACTCGGGCGAATACAAGGTGATGGGCCTCGCGCCGTACGGCGAGCCCCGGTTCGTGAAGCAGATCAAGGACCACCTGATCGACATCAAGGAGGACGGCAGCTACCGGCTGAACCTCGATTACTTCGAGTACTGCACCGGCCTCACCATGACCAACGGCAAGTTCGCGAGCCTGTTCGGCGGGCCGGCGCGCACCCCCGAGCAGCGCCTGACGCAGCGCGAGATGGACCTCGCGGCCTCGGTCCAGGCGATCACCGAGGAGGTGATGCTCAAGCTCGCGGCCGGCGTGGCGAAGGAGAGCGGCGAGCGCAACCTGTGCCTGGCCGGCGGCGTGGCGCTCAACTGCGTGGCCAACGGCAAGCTGCTGCGCAAGAAATACTTCGACCGGCTGTGGATGCAGCCGGCGGCGGGCGACGCCGGCGGCGCCCTCGGCGCGGCCTATGTTGCATTTCATAAATTCCAAAAACAGGAGAGAACCGTCGCGCCGGGCATGGACGCCATGCGCGGCGGCTACCTCGGGCCGCAGTTCACGCAGTCCGACATCGAAGCGCGGCTGCGCCGCGCGGGCGCCGTGTTCGAGGTCCTGCCGGACGAGCAGCTGATCGACGAAGCCGCCCGCTCGCTCGCCGACGGCAAGGCGCTCGGCTGGTTCCAGGGCCGCATGGAGTTCGGCCCGCGCGCGCTCGGCGCGCGCTCGATCCTCGGCGACGCGCGCTCGCCGAGCATGCAGAAGCAGCTCAACCTCAAGGTCAAGTACCGCGAGTCGTTCCGCCCGTTCGCGCCCTCGGTGCTGGCGGAAGACGCGCCGAAATACTTCAATATCGAAGCCGAGAGCCCGTACATGCTGCTGGTGGCCGACGTGGCCGAGCAGCACCGCATCGCCATGACCGAAGAGCAGAAGGCGCTGTTCGGCATCGACAAGCTGAACGTGCCGCGCTCCTCGATCCCGGCGGTGACGCACGTCGACTACTCGGCGCGCATCCAGACCGTGCACAAGGAGACCAATCCGCGCTACTACGATTTGATTTCTTCTTTCAAACAAAAAACCAGCTGTCCGGTGATCGTGAACACCAGCTTCAACGTGCGCGGCGAGCCGATCGTCGGCTCCCCGGAGGACGCGTTCCGCTGCTTCATGGGCACCGAGATCGAGAGCCTGGCGATCGGCAACTGCTTCCTGCGCAAGGACCGGCAGGATCCGTCGCTCAAGCAGAACTACGAAACCAAGTTCGAGCTCGACTGAGGAGCGCCGCATGAAGACCTGGCTCGCCAATATCGTCGTGATGGTGGTGGCCGCGCTGGTGCCTTGCCTGATCGGCGAGGCGGTGCTGCGCTTCAACGCGCCCCCGGCCGACAGCGCCGACCTGTGGCGCCCGCTGCCGACCCAGGCGGGCTGGGCCGGGCAGCCGAATGCGCGCGGCCTGCACGCCGGCGTGCCGGTGGCGTTCAACGGCTTCGGCCTGCGCGACCGCGAGCGCTCGCCGCAGCCCGCGTACGGCACGGTGCGCGTGCTTGCGCTCGGCGATTCCGTGACCTTCGGCATGGGCGTGCCGGCGGAGCAGACTTTCCCGCGCCAGGCCGAGGTGCTGCTCACCGGCGTGCGCGGCGCGCCGGTGGAAGTGCTCAACATGGGGATCCCGGGCTACAACACGCTGCACGAGCTCGCGCTGCTGCGCGAGATCGGCCTCGGCCTCAGGCCCGACCTGGTGGTGGTCGGCTTTCTCTACAACGACATCGAGCTCTCCTCCTCGCAGAAGGAGTCGGGCGTGGTCACGCAGCCGGTGGAGATGTCGCTCGCGCGCAGGATCAAGAGCGGCGTCAATGTCTCGTGGACCTGGCTCAAGAAGAACTCGATGTTCGCCGACTGGCTCTCGCCGCGCCTGGGGAACGCGCTGCGCCCGCTGGGGGTGAAGGGCTTCGGCCAGGTGGGCGAGCTCAAGGACCAGTTCGTCGACAGCAACCCGCACTGGCGCCGCATGCAGCAGGCGCTGCTCGAGATGAAGCGGCTCACCGCCGAGCGCAACATCGACCTGGTGGTGATGGTGATTCCGGCGATGGCCAAGTTCACCGACGCCGCCTACCCGATCAAGGAGTACCACCAGGCGGTGACCGACTTCTGCCACCAGCACGGCATCGACGTCCTCGACCTGCTGCCCGCCTTCTGGGGCCGCGACGGCACGCGCTTCTGGATTTCGGCCACCGACGGCCATCCGAATGCCGAGGGCCACCGCATCATCGCCGAGTCGCTCGCCGACTACCTGGCGCCGCGCGTTGCCGGGCGGCCGAACTACACCCGGATCTCGTCCGGACGATGAAGAAACCGCTGGTCCTGCTCCTCGGGCCGGATCGCGGCGCGGTGAGCGGTGTAAGCACGCACCTGAACGCGCTGTTCGGCTCGTCGCTCGAGCACCATTTCCGCCTGGCGCACTTCCAGGTCGGCAGCGCCGGGCGCGGCGAGAGCGCCGCCGGCCGGCTGCTGCGCGCGCTCGCCAGCCCGTTCCAGCTCGGCGGCGCGATCCTGCGCCTGGCCCCGGCCATCGTGCACGTCAACACCTCGATCGACGCCAAGGCGTACTGGCGCGACCTCGCGTACCTGCTGATGGCGAAGCTGCTCGGCGCGCGCGTGGTGTACCAGACCCACGGCGGCGCGCTGCGCGTGTTCTGCGGCTCCAGCCGGCTCCTGCGGCGCGTCGTCGGCACCGCGCTCGGCTGGCCCGACGTGGTGGTGACGATCGCGCAGGTCGAGCTCGAGTCGGCGCGCGAGCTCGCGCCCGCGGCGCGCGTGGTGCTGCTGCCCAACGGCACCGACTGCTCGCCGCTCATCGGCCTCGAGCGCCCGGC
>DASRIR010000116.1:0-3652 GCA_035649875.1 Burkholderiales bacterium
AGCGTGACCAGCAGCTCGACCAGCGTCAGGCCGCGGCTACTTGATAAGGACGCGCGCCGCACGGACCTGCGCATTGATCACCTCCCCGGTCGCGGTGCGGATCGCCGGGGCGCGGTAGACGAGGTAGGAGATGCCGGCGCGCTCGCCGCGCATCTGCAGGCGCGCGAGCACCGCGTTCGACGGCGTGGCCTCGCCCGGCGGCAGCGCGAGCGACAGGGTCAGCAGGCCGCGCGAGGCGTCGGCGGAAGCGTTGAAGGACGGCGTGGCGACGTCGCCGCGCGCGCCGCTCACGTAGCGCACGAGCTGCGGGTTGTAGAGGATCTCGAGCGGCAGCGTGGCGCCGCCCGGCATGTTGGCGCCGAGCACGCGGATCTCGAAGTCCTGGCCGGCGGACACCTCGTACACCGGCTCGGAGAAGGTGAGCAGCGGCACGGCGCCGCCCGGCGTGGACGGCGGGAGCGCCGCGAGCTGCGGCGCCACCGCCGCGGCCGCGGCGGCGGGCGAGGACGCGCCCGGCACGGTGAGCGGCGCCGGCGCGGTGACCGGCGGCAGCGCGCTGACCGGGGCCGGCGCGCCGGCCGCGATCTGCTCCATGCGGATCTGCGCGCCCGCCGCGGTCTCGAGGCCGGCGAACAGCGGCCGGTCGCTGTACACGTTCTCGCTGCCGGAATAGAACTCGCGCGCCGCGCGCGCCGGCAGGTCCCAGCCGCGCACCACGCGCGGCGTGATGGTGAGCAGCACGTCGGTGCGCTGCGTCTGGTCGTCGTAGGAAGTGAAGAGCGCGCCCACCGCCGGGATGTCGCCCAGGCCCGGGATCTTGATGCGGTTGTTGCGCTCGGCGTCCTGGATCAGGCCGCCGAGGATCGCGGTCTCGCCGTCGCGCAGCAGCATGAAGGTCTCGGCGTTGCGCGTGCCGATGCGGAACGCGGGCTCGTTGGCGGTGCCGAGGTTCTCGCCCAGCGCGCTCACTTCCAGCCCGAGCTTCACCATCGCCGAGTTGTCGAGGTAGATGGTCGGGTCGACCGTGAGCCGGATGCCGATGTCCTTGTAGTCGAAGGTGGTGCGCGTCTGGCCGGTGGCGTCGACGATGGTCGCGGCGCGCAGCGGCACGCGGTCGCCGATGTGGATCTTGGCCGAGCGCCCGTTCATCACGCGGATCTTCGGGTTGGCGAGGATCTTGGCGTCCACGTCCTGCTTGAAGAAGCGGAACGTCACCGAAGGGATGGCGAGCGTGGCGGTGGCCGAAATGGCGTCGCGCACCGAGCCCGAGAGCGGGATCGGCGCCGGCACCGCGGCGGTGAAGGCGTAGGTGCCGAAGTCGAGGCCGAGGCGCTCGGCCTTGGTGCGGTTCACTTCCAGGATCTCGACGTCGAGGATGATCTCGGCCGGCTTGCGGTCGTTGGTGTCGATGATGCGCTCGGCGAGGCGCATCACCTCCTCGGTGTCGCGCAGCGTGACGGTGTTGAGCTGGTCGTTGATGATGATCTTCTTCACCGTCACCAGGCCGCGCAGAATGTCGGCCATCTCCTTCGCGCGCACGCTGTTCATGTAGAAGGTGCGCACCAGGTGGTCCTCGTACTGCCCGCGCTTCTCCTTGGTGTCGGGCGCGACCAGGATGGTGTTGCCGCCGATGCGCTTGTAGAAGGTGCGCGAGGTGTTGAGCAGCAGGTTGAGGCCCTGCTCGAAGGTCACGTCCTTCGCGAACAGCGTCACCGGCAGGCTCTTCACCGCGTCGTCGAAGATCACGTTCACGCCGAACGCCTTGGCGAGGAACTCGAACGCCTGCCTGAGGTCGGTCTGGCGGAAGTTGAGCGTGATCGGCTTCTTCGAGGTGAGCGCGAGGCCCTCGGCCAGCTTCTCGTCGGTTTCCTTGCGCAGCTCGGCGAGCGCCGCCTTGGCTTCGCGGTGGTCGGGCCAGGCCTCGAGCGCGCGCTGGAACTGGCGGCGCGCCTCGTCCAGGCGGCCGGCCTGGCGCGCGCCGAGGCCCTCCTGGTACAGGCTGGCCGCCTCCTTGCGCCCGAGCGCGTCGGCCATCGCCTGCTGCAGCTTGGCGTGGTCGGAGATCGCCGCCAGTCCCTGCTGGAACTGCACGATCGCGCCGTCGAGGTTGCCCTGCTCCATCAGCCGCACGCCGCGCTGGTAGTAGAAGTCGGCGGCCTTGAGCTCGGTCTGCTTCAGGCGCGAGCGGTACTCGACGTCGTTCGGATACTCGGCGAGCGCCTTGCGGTACTCGAGCACCGATTTCAGCCACTCTTCCTGGGCGGCGAAGTCGTCGGCGCGCTTGATGGGCGAGGTGCCGCACGCGGCGAGCAGCAGCGCTGCGCCGACAGCCACGGCCCACGAACGGAAGCGCCTCCCCATTTATTTCCCCATGACCGGGAGCTGCCCCTGCACGCGGCTCGCCGGATCGCTCAATTGTATGCCCTCGGGCGCGATCGACTCGACGCGGAAGCGCTCGCCGACCGCACCGCCGGTGTGCACCAGGTACACCTGGTCTCCCTTCACCAGGAACGCCTGCCCCTTGCCTTCGCGGAACACCACGCCGACCAGCCTGATCTGGCGCAGCTCGTCGCGCGCCGCCTCTTCGGCGACCTGCTCCGCGGTCTTGGGCGGCGGGCCGGACGGCGCAGGCGGCGGCGGCGCCTCGACCACCTTGACCGGCGCGGGCGCCGGCGCCTGGCGCGGCTGGAACAGGTTGCGCGCCGACGGCGGCGCGGCGGCCGCGAGCGTGCCCGCGCGCAGCTCGAAGTCCTTCGCGCCGAAGGCGTTCGCCGCCGCGGCCGCCGCGCGCTGCGCCTGGCCGCCGCCCGGCGCGCCCCAGTGCCAGAGGTTGAGCACGGCGAGCGCGAGCACCGCGCCGGCGAGCAGGACGCGGCGGCGGTTCATGCGGACTTCAGCCGGTAGGTGACGATGCGGATCCTGCCTTTCTGCAGCGCCTTGTCCTGCGCGCTTTCGATGCGCGCCTCGTGCACCTCGCTCCACGTCGGCAGCGTGGCGACCTCGCGCAGGAAGTCGCGCAACGCCGGGTAGGGCGCCTGCACCGCGAGCTCGGCGCTGAGCGTGGCTTGCGCGGCGGCGTTGCGCCCTTCTTCATACGTCTCGGACACGATGCGCACGCCGTGCTTGCGCGCGAGGCGCGCGAAGCTCTGCACCAGCTGCGCCTGGGTCGCGCCGTGGCGCAGCTTGCCCTCGAGCGAAGCCACGTCCTTTTGCGCGCGCTGGTAGACGCGAGCCAGCTCGTCCGACTGCTGCGCGCGCGCGAGCGCGCGGCGCTTGGCGGAAATCTGCTGCTCGAGCGCGTTCTGCTCGCTGTACGCCGGCCACCAGAGGGCCGTCACTCCCGTCAGGGCGGCGATCCCGATCGCGGCGGCAATCAGACCCGACCGTGCCCATCGATGGCGCAGGCAATAACGCAGCTCGGCGAGCAGGCTCACGACTTCCACCGCACGCGGATCTCGAACTGCACCGCGCTCGCGCCCGGCGCGTTCGCCGTGCCCTGCTTGCTGAGCAGCACTTCGTCGAAGCGCGCCTCGCGCTCAAGGCGCAGCAGGAACGCGGTCAGCGCCTCGGCGCTGGGCGATTCCGCCACCAGCAGCGCCTCGCCTTCGCGCGCGCGGTGCTGCAGGCTCACCAGGTGCACGTTCTCGGGCAG
>DASRIR010000117.1:0-2251 GCA_035649875.1 Burkholderiales bacterium
GCCGAGAGCCTGGGCGGCGTGGAGAGCCTGATCGAGCACCCGGCGATCATGACCCACGCCTCGCTGCCCGAGGACGTGCGCGCCGGGCTCGGCATCGACGACGGCCTGGTGCGCCTGTCGGTGGGCATCGAGAGCATCGACGACCTGATCGCCGAGCTGAACCACGCGCTCGAGTAGGCCGATCACGCTGCTCGCGATCCTCGCGCTGCTGGCGGCGGCGCTCGCCGCGGGACTGGCTTACATGACAGGGATGCCCGGGCGCTCGCATGCCGGGCCCTTGCCGCCGCTCTCGGGAGAGGCGCGCGCCCTCGCCCTGCGCTTGCGGCTGCACGTCGCCGCGCTGGCCGCCGCCGAGCGCAACCAGGACCTCGAGACCGCCGCGCGCTACATCGAAGCCGCGCTGACCCGCCAGGGGCACCAGCCGCAATCGCAGTACTTCGAAAGCGGCGGGCGCAAAGTGCGCAACATCGAAGCCGGCTCGGGAGACATCGTGGTCGGCGCGCACTACGACACGGTGCCCGGCTCGCCGGGCGCCGACGACAATGCCTCGGGCGTCGCGGTGCTGCTCGAGCTCGCGGCGATGAAATTGCCGGTGCGCTTCGTCGCGTTCGCCAACGAGGAGATGCCTTACTTCTACAGCGCGGAGATGGGAAGCTTTGCGTACGCGAAACGTGCGCGCGAGCGGGGCGAGCGCATCCGGGCGATGTTTTCGCTCGAGATGCTCGGCTACTACCGGGACGCAGCCGGCAGCCAGCGCTACCCGCCGCCGCTCGGCCTGTTCTATCCCGACCGCGCGGATTTCATCGCGTTCGTCGGCGATCTGGGCGCGCGTGCCCTGGTCAGAACGTCCATTCGGAAGTTCAGGCAGAGCACCGCTTTCCCCTCCGAGGGCGTGGCGGCGCCGGGCTTCGTTCCCGGCGTGACCTGGTCCGACCACTGGTCGTTCCGCCAGCACGGCTACGACGCGATCATGGTCACCGACACCGCATTCAACCGCTATCCGCATTACCATCTGCCGACCGATACCCCCGACAAGCTCGACTACGAGCGCATGGCGCGCGTCACGCTCGGGCTGGCGGCGATGCTGAAGGATCTCGCGCATGAAGATCGCTGACCTGGAGATCAACCGCCTCGGCTTCGGCGCGATGCGGATCTGCGGGCCGCAGATCTGGGGACCGCCGAAGGACCGCGCGCAGGCCCACCGGGTGCTGCGGCGCGCGCTCGAGCTCGGCGTGAATTTCATCGACACCGCGGATTCGTACGGACCGTACGTGGACGAGGAGCTGATCGCCGAGGCGCTGCACCCGTATCCGAAGGGCCTGGTCATCGCGACCAAGGGCGGGCTGGTTCGCCCGAGCGCGCCGCGCTGGGATGAGAACGGGCGCCCCGAGCACCTGCGCAAGGCGCTCGAAGGAAGCCTGAAGCGCCTGAAGGTGGAGCGCATCGACCTCTACCAGCTCCACGCCATCGATCCTAAGGTGCCGCTCGAGGATTCGCTCGGCCCGCTGGTCGACGCCCAGCGCGCCGGCAAGATCCGCCACATCGGCGTTTCCAACTTCGACGTCGCGGAGCTGGAACGCGCGCGCAAGGTGGCGAACGTGGTCTCGGTGCAGAACAAGTACAGCCTCGACGACCGCAGCTCCGAGGACGTGCTGCTGCATTGCGAAAAGCTCGGCATCGCCTTCCTGCCGTGGTACCCGCTGGGCGATGGCTCCGCGCTTCGCCTTGCCCGGGTGAAGAAGATCGCGCAGAAGGCAAAAGCAACCCCGGCGCAGGTCGCCATCGCCTGGCTGCTCGCCAAGTCGCCGGTGATGGTGCCGATCCCCGGCACCGGCTCGATCGCGCACCTCGAGGAGAACGTGGCCGCGGCCAGGCTCCGGCTGTCGAAGGAAGACCTCGCCGCGCTCGAATGACCGAGGCCTGGCTACCGTGGCTGCTGGTGCTGCAAGGCGTGCTCGCGGGCGCGGACACGCTGGTCAACCACGAGCTCATCGCGCGCCTGCCGCAGAAGCCTTCCGCCCGCCCCGAGCTCCGCCTGCACGTGCTGCGCGAGCTGATCTGGACCGGGCTGCTGTTCGGCCTCGCCTGGTTCGCCTGGCAGGGCGCCGCTGCCTGGATCATCGCCGCGCTGCTCGCGGCCGAGGTGCTGGTCACCGCGTGCGACGAGTGGGTCGAGAACCGCAGCCGCGTGCTGCCGCAGAACGAGCGCATCCTGCACATCTTCCTCACCCTCAACCTCGGCGCGATCATC
>DASRIR010000118.1:0-44262 GCA_035649875.1 Burkholderiales bacterium
CAGCGCGGCGTTCTTCCTCACCGGCCTCGGCTACTATCTCTACACCTACCTCACCATGCATCGCTTCACGAACATGAGCGCCTTGCTGTTCGTCACCTCGGTCCTGGTCTTCGTGGTCGGCTTGCTGTCCGAGCAGATCGCGCTGCTCAACTTCAAGGACAGCGACAGGTAGAGGAGCGGCCGGCTGCGGATCCTCGTCCTGACCTCGACGTTTCCGCGCTGGCCGGGGGATCGCGAACCGCCGTTCGTGTTCGAGCTCTGCCGGCGCCTCGCGGCCGCGCACGAGGTGCTGGTGCTCGCGCCACACTGCCCGGGCGCTGCGCGCGAGGAGCGCCTGGGCGAGCGCCTGACGGTGCGCCGCTTCCGCTACGCGCCGGGGCGGCTCGAATCGCTCGCCTACGACGGCGGCATCCTCGAAAAGCTGCGGCGCGCGCGCTGGCGACATCTCCTCGTGCCGTTCTTCGTCCTGGCCGAGCTCTGGGCGGCGTTGCGCGCCGTGCGCCGCATGCGGCCCGACGTGATCCACGCGCACTGGATGGTGCCGCAGGGCATCGTCGGCGCGCTCGCCGCGCTTGCCGCGCCCGGGCCGAAGCGCCCGGCGCTGGTCTGCACCTCGCACGGCGCCGATCTCTTCGCGCTGCGCGGATGGCTCGCGCGCCGGCTCAAGGGCTGGGTGGCGCGGCGCGCCGATGTGCTGACGGTGGTGAGCGCGGCGATGAAGCCGCCGGCGATGCAGCTCGGCGCCCGGCCGGAAAACGTGCGGATCATGCCCATGGGCGTCGACGCGCAAAGCCGTTTCGCGCCGGCCGCGGTTCCGGCGCGCGCGGAACGCGAGCTGCTGTTCGTCGGCCGGCTGGTGGCGAAGAAAGGCGTGAGCTGCCTGCCGCAGATGCTCGCGCTGGTGCACGAGAAAGTCCCCGGGGTGCGGCTGACGGTGGTCGGCGCCGGGCCGCTCGACGCCGAGCTGCGCGCCGAAGCGCGGGCGCGAGGGCTCGAGGCGCATCTCGTTCTCGCCGGACCGGTGCCGAACGAAGATCTGCCGCCGTATTACCGGCGTGCCACGGCGCTGGTCATGCCGAGCGTGGTCACGCGCGACGGCGACCAGGAAGGCCTCGGCCTGGTGATCGGCGAGGCGCTCGCCTGCGAATGCCCGGTGGTGGCGAGCGCGCTGCCCGCGATCGGCGACCTGATCGAGGATGGCGTGACCGGGTTGCTCGCGCGCCCGGGCGATGCGCGCGATTTCGCCGACAAGATCGTCGGCCTGCTCGGCGATCCGCAACGCGCCGCGCACCTTGCGCGCCGCGGCCGCGGCCTGGTGCTCCAGCGCCTCGACTGGCACAGCGTCGGCCGCGGCTATGACGAGCTGCTGAGCGCGGTTTCGGCCTAGGGCGCGCGATGCGCATTCTCGTCCTCTCCAAGCGCCAGTACACGGGCAAGGACCTGCTCGACGATGCGTACGGGCGCTGCTACGAGCTGCCGCTCGAGCTTGCGGCGCGCGGGCACGAGGTGCGCGGAATCTGCGCGAGCTACCAGGCGCGCAGCGAGGGCGTGTTCGAGCGCCGCCGCGGCGCGGCGCAGGTGTCCTGGCATGCGCTCAACGTCCGCCCGCTCGCGCCCTGGTCGTTCTATCGCTGGGCGCGCGCGATCGAGACGCTCGGCGGGAGCTTCCGGCCCGACGCGATCTGGGCCTGCTCGGACAGCTTCCACGCGATCCTCGGCGTGCGCGCGCAGCGCCGCTTCGGCGTGCCGTGCGTGGTGGATCTCTATGACAATTTCGAGAGCTTCCTCGCCACCGCGGTGCCGGGCGTGCGACCCTGGTTTCGCGCGAGCGTGCGCCAGGCGGCGGGCGTGACCTGCGTTTCGCGCGCGCTCGAGCGCTTCGTGCGCGAGCGCTATGCCCTGCGCGGGCAAACTCTGGTGCTGGAAAACGGCGTCAGCCCGGAATTCCGGCCGCTCGATCGCGCCGCGTGCCGCCGGCGCTTCGGCCTGCCGGGCGGCGCACGCGTGATCGGCACCGCGGGCGCGATCGACGCCGCGCGCGGCACCGAGACCCTGTTCCAGGCCTTCCTGCAGCTCGCGCCGAAGCACCCCGAGCTGCACCTGCTGCTTGCCGGCCACGTGAGCGGCAGCATCCGCATTCCGACGCACGAGCGCATCCGCTATCTCGGCCAGCTGCCGCTCGCCGAGGTGCCGCAGGTGATCGGCGCCATGGACCTCGCGGTCGTGTGCAACCGGCGCTCTGCTTTCGGCGAGTACTGCTTCCCGCAGAAGCTCTACGAAATCCTCGCCTGCGGTGTGCCGCCCCTCGTGGCCGCGACTGCCGGCGTAGCCGAGCTGCTGGAGCAGGCCCCGCGCAACCGCTACGAGCCCGATTCGGTCGCCTCGCTCGCGCAAGGCATCGAGGCGCTGCTTGCGCGACCCGAGCTGCCGCCGGTCGCCCCGGTCGCATGGGCGCAGCACGGCGCGCGCCTTTCCGCGTTTCTCGAGCACATCGCCGGCGGCGCCGGGATGCGCGGGGTAGCGAACGCGTGAACGCGGCCTGGCTGCGCTACCTGCCGGCGCCGCTGCGCGAGCGGCTCGACGGGCGCGCGAGCGTCCAAGCGATGATCGGCAACACCGGCTGGCTGCTCTTCGACCGCGCGGTACGCACCGTGGTCGGCATCGCGGTCGGCGCCTGGGTGGCGCGCTACCTCGGTCCGGCGCAGTTCGGCGAACTCGCCTACGCGCTCGCCTTCGTCGCCATATTTCAGATCCTGGCCCAGCTCGGCCTGGACAGCCTGGTGGTGCGGGACATCGGCGCCGATCCCGGCAACGCGCGCGAGAGGCTCGGCACGGCGCTGCGCCTGCGGCTCGTCGCCGGGCTTGCCTGCTGGGGCGCCGCGATCGGCGGGATGGCGCTGCTGCGGCCGGGGGACACCGGGGCGCTGCTGCTGGTGGCGATCGTGGCCGGCAGCATCGTGTTCCAGGCCGCCGATACGGTCGATCTCTGGTTCCAAAGCCAGACCCAAAGCAAGCGCACCGTGGCCGCAAAGAGCCTCGCGTTTGCCCTCGCCAGCGCGCTCAAGGTCGCGCTGGTTCTCTGGCAGGCGCCGCTCGCCGCGTTTGCCGCCGTCGTCATGGTCGAGGCGGCGCTCTCGGCGCTCGCGCTCGTCCTTGTCTACCGCCGCTACCCGGCGCCCGGGCGCTGGACCTGGAGCGCCACGAGGGGAGGAGACCTACTGCGCGAGGCGTGGCCGCTTCTGGTCTCGGGCCTGGCGGTGGTGCTCTATATGCGTGTGGACCAGATCATGCTGCGCGAGCTGGTCGGCGAAGGCGAGCTCGGCATTTACTCGGCCGCTCTGTCGCTCTCCACGCTGTGGTACTTCATACCGATGGCGATCTACTCGAGCACCGCGCCGGCTTTCAGCCGCCTCAAGCTGCAGTCCGAAGCCGCTTACCTGGAGGCGCTCGCGCGCCTGTTCGCGCTGATGTGGGCGCTCGCGGGCGCCGTGAGCATCGTGATGGCGCTGAGCGCCGGCTTTCTCGTCGATCTGCTCTACGGCGGCGCGTACCGCGACGCGGCGACGGTGCTCGCCGTGCACGTGTTCGCCAACATCCCGGTCGCGCTCGGGGTCGCCCAATCGCTCTGGATCACGAACGAGCGGCGTCCGCAATTCGCCCTCTACCGCACGCTGTTCGGCCTGCTGGTCAACGTGGCGCTCAACCTCGCGCTGATCCCGCGCTACGGAGCGATCGGCGCGGCGCTCGCCACGCTCATCGCGCAATTCTGCGCCGCGGTGTTGTTCAACGCGTTCGCCGCGCGCGAAATCCTGGCGCTGCAGTTTCTCTGGCTGACGAAATGGACCACGGCCTCGCGCCCATAGCGCTGTTCGCCTACAAGCGGCCCGAGCACCTGCACCGCACCCTGCAGGCGCTGGCGGCGAACGCGGAAGCGGCGGGCTCGCGGCTCGTGGTGTTCTGCGACGGCGCGCGGCACGAGGCCGACCGCGCGGCAGTCGAGGCGGTGCGCGGGCTCGTCGCGGGCATCCGCGGCTTCGCCGCGGTGCGCGTGGTCGCATCGCCGACCAATCTCGGGCTTGCCCGCTCCGTGACGCGCGGCGTGAGCGAGCTGCTGCAGCAGCACGATCGCCTGGTCGTGCTGGAAGATGATCTCGTCGTCGGGCCGCATTTCCTGCGCTACATGAACGACGCGCTGCGCTGCTATGCGGACGACGAGCGCGTGGCGAGCATCCACGGCTACCTCTATCCGGTGGGCGAGCGCCTGCCGGAGACTTTCTTCCTGCGCGGCGCCGACTGCTGGGGATGGGGCACCTGGCGGCGGGCCTGGGCGCGCTTCGAGCCCGATGCGCGCAAGCTCCTGGCCGAGCTGCGGCGGCGCGGGCTCACGCGCGCCTTCGACCTGGACGGCAGCTACCCCTATACGAGGATGCTCGAAGACTGCATCGAGGGCCGGAACGACTCCTGGGCCATTCGCTGGCATGCGTGCGCCTTCCTGGACGGCGCGCTCACGCTGTACCCCGGGTCATCGCAGGTGCAAAACATCGGCGCCGACGGCAGCGGCGTGCACGTGGGCGATACCCGCACTTTCGAGCACGCCGAGTGGGGCCGCGAAATCCAGGTCGGCGGGATTGCGGTGACGGAAAGCGCGGCGGCGCGGCGCTGCTTCGCGGCCTACCTGGCGGCGTTACGGCCCTCGTTCGCGCACCGGGTGCTGCGCCGGCTGCGGCGGCTGGTTCCGTCGCGCGCGGCGACATGACGCTGCGCGACACGGTGCGCGATTTCGCGCCGCCGGCGCTGGTCCGGGCGTTGCGCGCCGCGTTCGGCCGCGGCGTGCGCTACGAGGGCGAGTACGCGACCTGGGCAGAGGCGCAGCGCCGCTCCGAGGGGTATGCGGGCCACGACATCGCGCAGCGCGTGCTCGAGGCCGAGCTCAAGGTGAAGCAGGGCTCCGCCGCCGACGCGCGCGACGGCGTTGCCTTCGGCGAGATGCAGTTCGAGCTGCCGGTCCTGGCGGCGCTCGCCCGCGCCGCTGCGACTGGCAGCGGCACGCTGCGGGTGCTCGATATCGGCGGCGCATTCGGCCGGCTGTACCGCCAATGCAAGGCGTTCCTTCCCGGCATCCGCTTGTCGTGGCTGGTTCTCGAGCAGCCGGCTTACGTGACCCTGGGCCGGCAGCATTTTCAGAACGCCGAGCTGGGCTTCGCCGACGATCTCGGCGAACTGACGCGCGAGCCGGCCGATGCGCTGCTCTTCTGCAGCGTGTTGCAGTACTTCCCGGATCCGTACGCGCTGATCGAGCGCGGCCTCGCTGCGCACGCGCGCCACGTGGTCGTCGACCGCACGCCGTGCTCGGCGCTCGAGCAGGACGTGGCCTGCGTGCAGCGCGTGCCCCCGGATATCTATCCCGCGAGCTACCCGTGCTGGATCTTCTCGCGGCGGCGCCTGCGTGCCGCGCTGACGCCGGGCTACGCAATGCTGGCGGCGTTTTCGGACGCGAGCGGCGTCTGGCGCAGCGGCGGCACTGCGTTCGAGCTTTGCGGCTTCGTCCTCGAGCGCGATGCCGCGCCCCGGCGATAATGCGCGCATGACCGCTCCCGTCGATACCTATCGCGGCGCCCGGGTGCTGATCACCGGGGGCGCGGGCTTCATCGGCTCCAACCTCGCGCGCCGGCTGGCGGGCGTCGCGGCGCGCATCGCGCTCGTCGACAGCCTGATCCCGCAGTACGGTGGCAACCTCTTCAACATCCGCGACCTCGCGGAGCGCACCACGCTCAATATCTGCGACGTGCGCGATCCGCACGCGATGGGCTACCTGGTGCGCGACCAGGATTTCCTGTTCAACCTCGCGGGGCAGACCAGCCACCTCGATTCGATGAGCGATCCGCGCACCGACCTCGAGATCAACGCCGCGGCGCAGCTTTCCATCCTCGAGGCCTGCCGCAAGGCAAACCCGCGCATCAAGCTGGTCTTCGCCAGCACGCGCCAGCTCTACGGCAAGCCGCAATACCTGCCGGTGGACGAGGCGCACCCGGTGCGGCCGGTCGACGTCAACGGGATCAACAAGCTCGCGGGAGAGTGGTACCACCTGCTGTACAACAACGTGCACGGCATCCGCGCGTGCGCGCTGCGGCTCACCAACACCTACGGGCCGGGGATGCGAGTGAAGGACGCGCGCCAGACCTTCCTCGGCGTTTGGGTGCGCCACCTGATCGAGGGTCAGGCGATCACGGTGTTCGGCGATGGCAAGCAGCTGCGCGATTTCAACTACGTGGACGATTGCGTCGATGCGCTGCTGCTCGCCGGCGCGGCGGACGCGGCTAACGGCAAGGTCTACAACCTGGGCAGCCGCGAGGTGGTGTCGCTGAAGGCGGTTGCCGAGCTGATGATCGAGCTCGACCGTCGCGGCGCCTACGAGCTCAAGCCTTTTCCCGCGGATCGCAAGGCAATCGACATCGGGGACTACTACAGCGACTTCTCGCTCATCAATAAGGAGCTAGGCTGGGCGCCGCACGTGGGCCTGCGGGAGGGCTTGCAGCGCACGCTCGCTTATTACCGGGAGCATGGCCGGCACTACTGGGAGGTTCCCGGCGCGTGATCCTGATGAACGATTTCAAGGCCGAGCCCGAGGCGCTGCGCCGCGACATGGCCGTCGCGGTCGAGCGGGTGCTTGCCTCTGGCTGGTACATCCTCGGCAAGGAGGTCGAGTCCTTCGAGCGCCAGTGGGCGCAGGCGTGCGGCGTCGCGCATGGCGTCGGCATGGGCAACGGGCTGGACGCGATCGAGGTGGCGCTGCGCGCCCTGGATATCGGGCCGGGCGACGAGGTGATCACCACGCCGATGACCGCGTTTGCCACGGTCCTCGCGGTCCTGCGCGCGGGCGCGACGCCGGTGCTCGCGGATATCGACCCGCAAACCGCGCTGCTCGCGCCGGAGAGCGTGCGGCGCGTGATCTCGGCTCGCACGCGGGCGGTGCTTCTCGTCCACCTGTATGGTCAGCTGCGCGGCATGGAGGAGTGGGGGCGGCTCTGCGCCGAGCGCGGCATCGCGCTGATCGAGGATTGCGCGCAAGCGCATTTCGCGCGCTGGCGCGGGCGCTCGGCGGGCGCCTTCGGCCGCGCCGGGGCGTACAGCTTCTACCCGACCAAGAACCTTGGCGCGCCCGGCGACGCCGGCATGCTGGTGACCAATGACCCAGCGCTCGCGGCGCGCGCTGCCTGCCTGCGCAACTACGGCCAGAGCGAGCGCTATCACCATCCGGAGCTCGGGCTGAACAGCCGGCTGGACGAGCTGCACGCGGCGATCCTCGCCGAGCGGCTGAAGTGGACGGCCCGGTTCACCGCGCGCAGACGCGAGATCGCGCGCGCGTACCGGCAGGGCATGGAAAATCCGGCGGTCCGCCTCCTCGCCGAGCCCGAGGAGCCGGAAGCGCACGTATTCCACCTCTTTGTGGTGGCCTGCGAGGAACGCGAGCGCTTTCAGGACCACCTGCGCTCGCGCGGCGTGCAGACGCTGCTGCATTACCCGCTGCCCGTGCATCACCAGCCGCCGTGCAAGGACATCGCGCGCGACGCGAAGGGCTTGCCGGGCGCAGAGCGCCACGCGCGCACCTGCGTCTCGTTGCCCTGCCATCCGCAGTTGAGCGACCAGGACGTCGCCACGGTCGTCGCCGCCGTCAACGCCTACGCGAAGCGCTGATGGAGCATTACGTCACGCTGTTCGACAGCATGTTCCTGCCGCAGGGCCTGGCGCTGCACGCATCGCTCGAGCGCCACGGCGGCGCGTACACCCTGTGGGTGCTCTGCATGGACGAGGCGGCGCACGACACGCTCACGCGGCTCAAGCTGCCGCACCTACGCACGCTGCGTTTGTCGGCCGTCGAGACGCCCGAGCTCAAGCGGGTCAAGGAAGGCAGGACGCGCGGCGAGTACTGCTGGACGATTACCCCGTTCGCACCGCGTTTCGTGTTCGAAGCCGATCCCGCGGTCGAGCGTGTGACGTACCTGGACGCCGACCTGTGGTTCCGCCGCAGCCCGGCGCCGATCTTCCGCGAGTTCGCAGCCTCCGGAAAGCACGTGCTCATCACCGACCACGCCTACGCGCCGGAATACGACCGCTCGGCGGGCAGCGGGCAGTATTGCGTGCAGTTCGTGACGTTCCGGCGCGGCGCCTCGGAGCCGGTGCGCAGCTGGTGGGCGCAGCGGTGCCTCGAGTGGTGCTACAACCGCTACGAGGACGGCAAATTCGGCGACCAGAAGTATCTCGACGACTGGCCCGAGCGGTTTGCGGACTCGGTGCACGTGCTGCAGCAGGCGGACCTGCTGCTCGCGCCGTGGAACGCGACGCGCTTCCCCTATGGCAAGGCGGTCGCCTGGCACTTCCACGGCCTGCGGCTGCAGGGCGCGCGAATCGTGCTGGCCGACGGCTATGCGCTGCCGACGCCGGTCGTGCGCAACGTCTACGCCCCGTACGTCGCCGAACTGCGGACCGGTATCGAGCGGCTGAAGCAGGAAGGCTTCGCCGTGCCGGCCGCGCCGCCCGGGCGGTCCGGCGCCAGGGGCCTGATCAACGCGCTCGCCCATAACCTCTGGCGCTTGCGATCGAGGAGAGTCGTGGACTTGTGAAGCTGAGCGTGGTCACGGCGACGTACAACGCGGCGCTCTACCTGCCGCGGCTGATCGAGAGCCTGCGCCGCCAGAGCGACCGCGAGTTCGAGTGGGTGGTCGCCGACGGCGGCTCGCGCGACGGCACTTTGGAGCTGCTCGCCGGGGCGGCCGATCTCGCTCCCAAGGTGAGTTCCCAGCCCGATTTCGGCATTTACGACGCGTTCAACCGCGCGATCCGGCTCTCGAGCGGGGAGTACTACGTGGTGATCGGCGCCGACGACTATTTCTTCGAGCATGCCGTGGCCGCCTTCAAGAAGGCCATCGCCGAGCGGCGCACCGACATCGTCACCGCGCGCCTCCAGTTCGGCGAACGCGTCTACGGTGTGCGCGGCGGCAGCTCGCTGCTCAACAAGCACCTCACGTACGTCTCCGGCCACTCGGTGTCCACCGCGTTCCGCAAGGCGCTGCACGAGCGTTTCGGCTATTACTCGTCCGCCTATCCGGTCGCCGCGGACCGGCTGTTCATCCGGGAGTGCGTGCGCGGCGGGGTCACGATCGCGGCGATCGACGAGGTGGCGGGCTGCTTCTCGCTCGACGGCACGAGCCACCGCGACGTGCTCGGCACGCTGACCGAGAGCTACCGGATCCAGCTCAAGTTCGAGAACAAGCTCGCCGCGACGCTGGTCTTCCTCGCCGGCCTGCTCCGGAACTTCCGGCGCCTATAGGCGCGGCGCGTCGTCGTCTTCCGCCACGTACTCGCGCAGGCCGCCGACCGGCGCCGGGTCGCGGAACGCGCGCTGCAGCGGCCAGTCCGCCTTCACGAAAAGCGACGTGGTCCACGCATAGGCGTTGACCGGGCCGAAGCCGTTGAAATCCACCTGCAGGAAGCCGCGCGCGCGCAGGTCGGCCGTCGCCTGCGGATGCCGGTCGGAATTGTCCATCACGATCGCGCCGCCGGGTGCGAGGTGCGCGGGCGCGGCATTCGCGCACGCCCGGCGCCACACGCCGTCGATCGCGATCAGGTCGAAGACCCGCCCGCGGCGCGCGATGCTGCCGACGTAGTCGTCTTTCGCGCGGCAGAGCTCGATGTCGAGCCGCGGCACGCTGGCCGCGAGCTCGGCATACCAGCGCTCGTCGTTTTCCACCGCGCAGACCGCTGCGCCGCGCGCCGTCCAGAAGCGCGACGAGTTGCCGGCGCCGTACTCGAAAACGGCGCGGCCGCGAAAGTCGAACTGGCCGAGATACTCGATCGCCGGATACGTATACCAGGGGAGCGCTGCGCCGCTCGCGTCCACCGGCAGGCCTTCGCGCACGCTGCGCGAGAAGCCCTGCTCGCGCGCCAGGGTGCGCGCATTGATGGCGAGCCGTTTCAGCGCCTTCAGAAAGAGCCGGATCGGTCTGGGAACCGCTTGCACGCCGCGCAGTGTACTGAAAAGCGACGTACTATCTTGAGTTGCATTGCTTAGGAGCTACTTCAAGTCCCTTTACCAGGACGCCATGGACCGGGCGTATGAAACCGCCTACGGCCACATCGCTGGCTGTGCGGAATCCGATTCGACGATCCTCGACTGCGGTGCCAACGACGGCTGGGCATTCGACGTCCTGGCGCGGCGCTGCGGCATCACGCCCGGCCAATACTGCGGCATCGAATGGAATGGGAAGTGCGCCGAGCAAGGCCGCGCGCGCGGGCTGGAGATCGCGCAGGGCGATCTCAACCAGGGGATTGCGCACCGCGATGCGAGCTTCTCCTGCGTGTATGCGCTTTCGGTGCTCGAGCATCTGCTCAATCCGTGCCGCTTCCTCAAGGCCTGCCACCGCGTGCTGCGCCCGGGCGGCCGGCTGGTGCTGCTGACGCCAAACATCAGCACGTACTTCACGATGATACTGCTCCTCCTCGGGAAGATGCCCTCGAGCGGCCCGCATCCCGACTCGAACGAGCTGCTGGCGCACGCCGAGATCTTCAAGGTGAGTAAAGAGGATCAGCGCCACGACACCGAGGACGACACGCCGGTGCATCGCCATCTGATTGTATTCAGCTACCGGGTGCTCAATGACTACCTTCGAGCGATTGGATTCTCGAACGTGGAGGGCCGCGGCTTCGGCCTCTATCCGTTCCCGGTCTTCCTGCAGCCCGCGCTCGAGCGGCTCGACCCGTACCATTGCCACCAGATGGTCTTCGCCGCAACCAAATAGGCGGGCTCTAGCGCCGGCGCAGAAATGAGGGCAGGCGGGCCTCCGGATCGACGGCGGCGCCGAGCTTGCCGAGTACTCCGATGGCCGTGGCCTGCAGCAGCCAGCACGACGAGCGTAACGCTGCTTGCGCGGCTGCCTGCGAATTTTCCAGCACCACGCCCGCCGCGTGTACCGCGCAGCTCGGGTGGCGGGCCATCGCGCGCGTGAGGCGGCCGAGCTGCGCGGGCGGCGCGGGCCGCTCGCGCAGCGCGAGCGCCATGGGAAGCGCGAACGGGCTCGCCGGCTCCGCGCCCAGCACCGCTTCCATCGCGTTCCACACGGCGGCGGCCTGCTCCGGGGTCGCCTGCTTCAGCACGCAAGGCAGCGTATTGCTCAGGATCCAGTCGATGCCGAAATCGCCGCGCGGCAGCTCCGCCAGCGCACCGGGGAGATCCGCGGTGAGGCGCTCCTGCACATACGCATAGGTCGCCGGATCGGCCGGTCGGCCGCGGAACACGAACTCCAGGCCGCGCAGCGCCTGCGCGAACGAAGCTTCGGCGCCGGCCGGCACATCGGGCGGAGGCGGGCAGTGCCGCTCTCCGCTCGGCGCCGGCGCCTCGATCGGCGCGCCGCCCTGCGGCGGGGGTACGCCGCCGCCTTCGCGCAGGAAGGACGCCTTTGCCGGATCGAAGAGGAGGAGCCCGAGGCTCGGCAATCCGCGTCCCTCCTCGGCGCGGCCCCAGCCGCGCGGATCGGCGCTCATGTGCCAGGCGTCCGCGCCTTCCCGGTCGAAGAGCAGCCCGATGCCGTTGGACGTGGCGCTTCCCTGCGCGTGCACGGTAGCCTGGTAGCGGTCGTCACCCGCTGCGTCGTAGAGCACTCCGACCGCGAGATCCAGGCCCATGCCCTGGCCGACGCCGTAGGCGAGCTCGTAGCGATCGTCGCCGGACTCGTCGCGCAGCACCCCCACCGCCTCGTGCACGCCGTTGCCCTGGGCATAGCGCACCGCGTGCCAGCGGTCGTTGCCGGCGCGGTCCCAGGCGAGCCCGAGGCCGTAGTAGTAGCCCGTGCCCTGCGCGAACATCTGCGCCTCGTAGACGTCGTCGCCCGCGTCATCGCGCAGGATGCCGATGCCCCCGGCGAGCAGGGTGCGAAAGCCGAACGCCGCGCCCTGCGCGAAGCTCACGCCGCCGCCGCGGCCGTACACATCCTCCATGCCGTCGGCGCTGTAGCCGTCGTTCCCCGCCCGGTCCCAGAGCAGGCCGACGCCGCCCGCCAGGCCGAATCCCTGCCCGCCGCCGCGCAGCCGGTAGCGGTCGTCGCCCGCAAAATCGAGGAGCGCCCCCAGGCCGAAGGCGGCCGCGCCCTGGCCGAAAAGACCGGCCTCGTAGCTGTCGTTGCCCGAGAAGTCCACCACCAGCGACGCGCCGGCGATCGCCGCGCCGAGCCCGGCGCCCGTCATCTCGTAGCGGTCGTCGCCCGACAGGTCGACGAGCGCGGCGAGGCCGTGCAGCACGACGTCGGAGCCGCGATACGTGTCGTTGCCTTCAAGATCGACGATTACGGCGACGCCGCCGCCGGACAGCGGCGCGCGCTCATAGTGGTCGTCGCCCGCCGGATCGACGATGAGCGCGGCGTCGGGCGCGTGCCGGTCGTTGCTGCGCGTGCCGATCGAGACCACGCCGATCGCCGAGTCGAAGCGCCGTGGCGCTTCCGGGAAGCGCAGCACGGCGCCGCCGGCGCGTATCCCGGCGACGAAGCGCGCGGTCGCACGCACGAACTGCGCGCTCGCGCTTCGCACGAGCCCGTCGTCGATGCGCGCGAGGCCGAGAAGCGCCGCCGGAGAATCGAACCCGCTTTCCAGCTCCTTGAGCAGCGCCGCGGTCTCGATAGGCACGCCACGCGCCGCCCGGCGCAGGAGCGCCTGGGCCGAAGCGAGCTCGGCGATGTACTCGGCGAGCATCTCATCCAGCGTCGCGCCGGGGCGCGCCGGCGCGAACGCCTGGAATTCGAGCAGCTCGGGTGGAACCGCGGCGCGGAACAGCCCCTCGGCGTCCGCCGCCGCGAGCGGCTGGGCGAGCAGGCGGCGTACCAGCGCCGGCGTCCAGGGCGGCGGGCCCGGCTCGTGGCGCAGCACGTTGTCGACGAGCTGGAGCAGGTCGCCTTCCGCGCCGCGCCGCGCGAGCTCGGCATCCACCCGCGCGGCGAGCTCGTCGCCGCGCGGGGTAAGCGGCGGCGCGGCGCACGCGGCGAGCAGCAGCGCGGCAAGCGCGGCGGTGCTGATCGACCGCGTCAGCGCCCGGCCGGTGAAGATGCTCCTCGCGGAGAAGATCTAGCGCTTTCGAAGTCCCACGCATCGCGCACGATGGTCTCGACCGCAGCGCGCTGCGGCTTCCAGCCCAGCACGCGCTGCGCCTTGGCCGCGTCCGCGACGAGCGAGGGCGGATCGCCGGCGCGCCTCGGGGCGTGGTTGATCGCGATCGGCTTGCCGGTCACGCGCCGCGCGGCTTCGATCACCTCGAGCACCGTGGCGCCGTCGCCGTTGCCGAGGTTGAAGCACTCATAGGCCTTGTTCCGCGCAAGCCAGTTGAGCGCGCGCACATGCGCGTCGCACAGGTCGGCGACGTGGATGTAATCGCGCACGCAGGTGCCGTCGCGCGTGGGGTAGTCGTTGCCGAACACCGAGACCGCCGTGCCTTTTGCCGCCGCGCGCAGCACCAGCGGGATCAGGTGGGTCTCCGGGTCGTGGCGCTCGCCCAGGCCAGCCTGCGCATCGGCGCCCGCGGCGTTGAAGTAGCGCAGGCTTGCCGCGCGCAACCCGTACGCGGTGCCGCATTCCGACAGCATGCGCTCGACCGCTAGCTTGGTCGAGCCGTAAGGGTTCACCGGCTGGGTCGGGTGCGCCTCGTCGATCGGCTGCCGCACTGGGTTGCCGTACACCGCCGCGGTGGAGGAGAACACGATCCGCTCGGTGCCGGCGTCGCGCATCGCGCGCAGCAGCGCCGCCGTGCCGCCCACGTTGCGCGTGTAGTACTTGAGCGGATCGGCGACCGATTCGCCCACCAGGCTGCTCGCCGCGAAATGGATCACCGCCTCGATGCGGTTCTTCTTCAGCAGGGCGGCGGTGGCCGGCGTGTCGGCGATGTCCCCGCGCACGAAATTCCCGGCGCGTACGGCATCGGCATGGCCGGTGGAAAGATCGTCGAGCACGGTGACTTCGTCGCCGCGCGCAGCGAGCACCTGGACCATGTGCGAGCCGATGTAGCCGGCGCCGCCGGTAACCAGGATCCTCATTCGAAGCGCAGCGCTTCGACCGGATTCAGGCGCGCGGCCTTGCGCGCGGGATAGAAGCCGAAGAACACGCCGATCACGAAGGCGAACGCGACCGCGAGCGCCACCGCCTCGGGCGAGAGCACCACGCGCCAGCCGGCGAGCTCGGCGATCATCAGCGTGCCGCCGATGCCGAGGGTGACGCCGATCAGGCCGCCGATCAGCGACAGCGTCACCGCCTCGACCAGGAACTGGCCGAGGATGTCGCGCGTGCGCGCGCCCACTGCCATGCGCAGCCCGATCTCGCGCGTGCGCTCGGTCACCGAGACCAGCATGATGTTCATGATGCCGATGCCGCCCACCAGCAGCGAGACCGAGGCCACCGCGGCGAGCAGCAGCGCGAGCACGCGGCTCGAGGCTTCCTGGGCTGCCATCACCTCAGCGAGATTGCGCAGCGAGAAATCGTCGTCGGCGCCCACCTGGATGCGGTGGCGCTGGCGCAGGAGCGAGCGCACGTGCTCCTCGACCACTTTGGTGTCGATGCCGTCGGCCGCCTTGACCCAGATCGTGCCCACGGTGCGGTTGCGCGCCGCGCTCGCCGTGCCGAGCACGCGGCTGCGCGCAGTCTTGATCGGCACCAGCACCAGGTCGTCCTGGTCGGTGCCCATCAGGCTCTGGCCCTTCACGTCGAGCACGCCGATCACGGTGAACGGCACGCGCTTGATGCGGATCGACTGGTCGAGCGGGTCGCCGCTGCCGAAGAGCTGCTTCGCTACCGTGGCGCCGATCAGGGCCACCTTGGCCGCGGCCGCCATCTCGGCCGGCTCGAACGCGCGCCCTGCGGCGAGCGGCCACTGCCGCACGTCGAGGTACTCGGGCGTCACCCCGAAGACCTGGGTCGACCAGTTGGCGTTGCCCCAGATTACCTGGGCCGCGCCGCGCAGCGCCGGCGCGGCGAGCGCTTCCGGGATCTCGCGGTTGATTGCCACCACGTCGTCCTCGGTGAGGGTCGAGCCCGAGCCGAAGCCCATGCGCACGCCGCCCGCGGTGGTCGAGCCCGGCATGACGAGCAGCAGGTTCGAGCCGAGCGCGCGGATCTGCTCTTCGACGCGCGCCTGCGCGCCCGCGCCGACCGCGATCATCACGATTACCGCGCCGACGCCGATCACGATGCCCAGCATGGTGAGCGCGCTGCGCAGCTTGTTCACTGCGAGCGCGCGCAGCGCGATTCTCAGCAACGCCATGAACTTCATGCCGCGAGCGCCTCGTTATGCTCGTCCTGCACGACCCTGCCGTCGCGGAACGCGATGATGCGGCGCGCGAAGCGCGCCACGTCGGCCTCGTGCGTCACGAGCACCACGGTCATGCCCTGGCGGTTCAGCTCCTGGAACAGCGCCATGATCTCGAGGCTGGTGCGTGAGTCGAGCGCCCCGGTGGGCTCGTCGGCGAGGATGAGCAGCGGCTCGGTGACGAGCGCGCGCGCGATTGCCACGCGCTGCTGCTGGCCGCCCGAGAGCTGCGCCGGGTGGTGGTCGGTCCGATCGCCGAGCCCGACGCGCTGGAGAATCTTCATGGAGCGCTCGACGCGCTGCGCCTTGGCCACCCCGGCATAAACCAGCGGCAGCTCGACGTTCTCCACCGCCGGGGTGCGCGCGAGCAGGTTGAACTGCTGGAACACGAAGCCGATGTTGCGGTTGCGCACCGCCGCGAGCTCGTCGCCCGCCAGCGTAGAGACTTTCCGGTCGCCCAATACGTACTCGCCGCTGGTCGGCCGGTCGAGGCACCCGAGGACGTTCATGAAGGTCGACTTGCCCGAGCCGGACGGACCCATCACGGCGACGAACTCGCCTTTGTCGATGTCGACGCTCACGCCATCCAGGGCGCGCACTTCTCCGCCCCCCATGCGGTACGTCTTCACGAGGTTCCGGGTGCGGATGAGCATCAGAAGAAGCGCGCGCGCGGCAATCCGCCGCCGGCCGCGGGCTGCGAGCCGCGCGCGTCGGCCGTGCCGATGATCACTTCGTCGTTCTCCTTGAGGCCGCTCACCACCTCGGTGCTCATGCCGTCGGACAGGCCGAGCCGCACCTCGACCGCCTTCGGCTCGCCGTTGTCGAGCTGGTATACGCGGCCGGCGCTGGTCTGCCCACGCGTGCCCGACTCGGCGAGCAGGCGCTCCCACGCCGGGCGCTGCTCCGGGGTCAGGATCTCGGCGATGCGGGCGTTGGTCTCGGAGCGGATGCGCTCGGCTTCCTTGCGACGGTTGCCGTCGCCTTTCATGTCGCGCACGCGCGCGAACTTCTGGCGCGACTCGCTGTAGATCTCCTCGAGCTGCGCCTTTTGCACCTCGCTCGGCTTGAGCTCGTGCTGGATGCGGTTGCGGAATTCCTGCGCGCCCTGGCCGCCGGCCTGCTGCGGCGGCGCGTCGTTCGGCGCCTTCACGTCCACGGCGCCCGCGGGCCGGAAGCGCAGGGCGGCGTTGGGCACCTTGAGCGCGCTTGCGCGGTTCTCCACCGCGACGCGCACGTTCGCGGTCATGCCCGGCAGCAGCGCGAGGTCGGGGTTCGCCGCCGAGATCACTACGGTGTAGCTCACCACGTTCTGCACGTTCAGCGGCGACTTGCGGATCTGCCGGATCTCGCCCTGGAAGTTGCGGCGCGGGAAAGCATCGACCGCGAAGCTTGCCGCCATGCCGACGCGCAGGCGCCCGACGTCCGCTTCGTCGATCGCCGCCTCCACCTGCATGTCGCGCAGGTCCTGCGCGATGGTGAAGAGCACCGGCGCCTGCAGGCTCGCCGCCACCGTCTGTCCCGCATCGACGTTGCGCAGGATGACCGTGCCGTCGACCGGCGCGCGGATGATGGTGCGTTCGAGGTCCACCTGCGCCTGCTTGAGCAGCGATTCGCGCTGCTTGACCGCGGCACGCGCGCTCGAGACCTGCGCCTCGCTCACCCGGATCTGCGCCTGCACCGCTTTCAGCTGCTCGCGCGTGGTGTCGAGCACCACCACCGCCTTGTCGAGCTCGGCCGCGGAGATGAACTTCTTGTCCACCAGCGCCTTCTTTCGTTCCACGTCGCGCTGGGCGTCGGCCAGCGTCACTTTCACCCGGCCGAGCTCGGCCTGCTGCGCCGCGAAACCGGCCCGCGCAACGGCTACCGCGCCTTCGGCCGAGTCGAGGTCGGCGCGCGCCTGGTTGACGCGCAGCTCGAAGGTCGACGGGTCGATCTGCGCGATGACCTGGTCCTTCTTCACCGCGGTGTTGAAGTCGGCGAAGATTTCCTTCACCTGCCCGGAGATCTGCGAGCCGACCTGCACCGTGGTGGTGGCGTTCAGCGTCCCGCTCGCCACGACCACGGCCGAGAGCGAGCCGCGCTCGACCTTGGCGACGCGATAGCGCACCTCGCCATCGCCGCCGCGCGACTGGTACCAGTACCAGCAGCCGGCGGCGAGCGCGGCGAGCGCGATGACGAGGAACGCAGTCTTCTTCATGTCAGGACGGGATTATCCTTAACGCGCGGCCGGACGGTCTTGGCGGCGCGCAAATAACGCTCCACGACGTCCCAGACCGGCTCTCCCGTTATACCCTCTGCGACCGGCGCCCACCCTGTCACTTTGTAACGCTTTGTAGGTTCCAGCGGCTTGCCATGCAGCCGAAGGTCCGACACCCGCTGGCCGATCCGCGCCCCGGGTGCCAGCGCGTAGCGCATTCCCCCGACCCTGACCATGTCCCCGCCCTGCTGAAGGTAGGGATCGGCGTTGAACACGTTGTCCGCCACGTCCTCCATGATCCCTTTGATCTGCTCCCCGGTGAGCTCGTTCAGTGTGGTCTGCGGGTAGGTGATCGCGGTCTGGTCGAGGAGATGCTCGCGCGTGATCGCGTCGCCCGGCAGCAGCGTCGTGCCCCAGCGGAAGCCGGGCGAGAACGCGATCTCCGCGTCCCTCTCCTTCAGCAGCGCCTCGACGATCAGCTGGTCGAAGGTGCCGTTGAAGCGGCCGCGCCGGTAGAGCAGGCCTTCGGTGAGCGCGAGCTTTTCGGTCAGCTTTCCCTCGAACGGCTTGCGCGCTTCGGCGATATACGCCGCCATGTCGGCGTCTTCGTCCAGCAAGCGCGAGAACACCGGCAGCAGGCGGTAGCGCGCATCGCTGACTCCGCCCGCGCCGACCTGCAGGTCCAGCACGCCGAGAAACTTTCCGTTGGAGCCCGCGTTGGTCACCAGCGTTCTTCCCACGCGCGCCGGCCGCGGCGCCGGATCGTGCGTGTGGCCGCCCAGAATCGCGTCCAGGCCGCGCACGCGCGAGGCGAGCTTGAGGTCCACGTGGCTGCCGTTGTGCGAGAGCAGGACCACCGCCTTGGCGCCCTTGCTGCGAACCTCTTCGATGCGGCGCTGGAGCAGGCCTTCCTGGATGCCGAAAGTCCAGTCGGGCACGAAATGGCGCGGGTTGGCGATGGGCGTATACGGAAATGCCTGGCCGATGATCGCGATCGGCACGCCGTTCACCTGGCGCAGCGCGTACGGCTCGAACACCGGATCCTCGAAGTCGGCGGTGCGCACATTTTGCGCAAGCACCTTGACCGGGGACCCCTCGAGCGCCTTCTGCCCATAAGTGAATTCCCAGTGGGCAGTCATGTAGTCCACGCCCAGCCGCTGCTGCGCGCCCGCCATGTCGGCACCGCGCGTCCAGAGCGCGGTAGCCGAACCCTGCCAGCTGTCCCCGCCGTCGAGGAGCAGCGCGTGCGGCCGCGTGGCGCGCACGCGCTTGACCAACGTCGCGAGGTGCGCGAACCCGCCGACCTTGCCGTAGCGCCTCGCCAGCGCTTCGAACTCCACGTTGCTCACGGCATGCGCGAGCGGCGTTCCCCGTTGGATCTTGTGCTGCTCCAGGAATTTCTCCCCAACCGGCTCGCGGAAATACACCGGCAGCAGCTGGGCATGCGTATCGGTGACGTGCAGCAGCGAGACGTTGCCGAACGGCTTTACGTCATAGAGCTGCGCGGCCGCCTGCGCCGTACTCGTCCTGGAACGGAGTGAAGCGCCGGCCAAGCCGGCTATCGCTAGGAGCTGGAGAAATTCGCGGCGCTGCAACTACCCGCCGTTTTACTTGTTGACCGGCGAGGCGGGGTCGAGCAGCAGGCCGACGAGGTCCTTGATCTGCTCGGAGGTGAGGGTGCCCGAGTAACCGAGGCGCGGCATCTGCGAGCACAGGCTGTACGCCTTCGCGTTGTAGATCTTGCCGTAGACGTAGCGCTGCATCTCGGGGCCGCGGCCGCGGGTGGCGCCGAAGCGCAGTAGGCTCGGGCCGAGCGTGCCGTGCGAGGTTTCCTGCGGCGAAAGCTGGTGGCAGTTGTAGCAGCTGCCGCCGCCCGCGGCGCCCGCGGCATCGGTCCATTGCAGGCCGCGGCCGCTCTGCGCGATGCGCTCGCCGTTCTTCCAGTCGCCGATCAGGCTGCCCTCGGGAAAGGCGATGGTCTTCAACTGGTCGGCTTCCATCTGCTTCGCGAGCCCGGCGGGCGGGCGGTCGTTGCTCTCGGTGCAGACGCGCTGCACGCCGTCCTGGACCACGCGGTCCATCGTCGCCTGGCCGCGCGTGTTGAAGTCGCGCTGCAGGACCTTCTGCACGTCCGGCGGGGTTTGTGCGAGCAACACCGCGGGGAAGGCGAACAGCGCGAAAAACAACCCGATTCTCATCGCTTCGTTCCCGGGCCGCGATACGGCTCGCCCGCGGCGGTGACGGTGAGGAAAGTAGTGAGCGCGATGGTCGCGTCGGAGGCGAACTTCGGCTCGGGGTAGCGCATCTGGCGGTAGCAGTCGTTGAGGCGCCACTGCATGGTCTTGAACTGGCTGTTCGAGACGCGGTACGCGGGCCAGGTGGCCATGATTGGCCGGGCGAACTCCCGCTTGTGGAGCACCGGCAGGTCCTGCATGCGGATGCGCTTGCCTTCCTCGCCGTGGCAGCTCGCGCACGACATGTCCCAGCCGCCGGCGCGGTGAAAGAAGAGCGCTTTTCCGAGCTCGAACGCTTCCTTCTCCCGGGGGTGCGAGGTGCCTGGGGCGAGCTTCATGCCGCGCGACTGCGCGGCGACATAGGCCGAGAGGTATTCCATCTCGGAGGGCTGGCTCTCGTTGCCGAACACGCGCTTGGTGGCTTCGTCGCGGCCGCGGCCCTGCAGGGTGGTCATGCAGTGGAGGAGGCGCGCCTCCAGGTCCATGACGCGGTCGGCGTCCTTGAAGTAGCGCGGCAGGCGCGCGTAGGCGCCCTTCAGCACGCCCGAACCCTGGCCCAGGTCGCACTTTTCGAGCGAGACGTTGTTCGGCCCCTGCGGCTTCTTCCAGAGCGCCTCGCCCTCGAGCTCGAACAGCTCGACCGGCGAGCCCTCGGCGATCATCTGCTGGTACTTCTGGATTTCCTTCTTGGCGTCCTGCGCAGGGGCGGGGACCGATAACGCGCCGAGGACGATTGCAGCGAAAAAGCGCTTCACGCGACGGCGGCTTCGATCTTGTTGGCCTCGCCCTTGTTGTCGAGCCAGCTGACCTCGATCTTGTCGCCCTTGGCGCCGCCCTTCAGGCGGAACGAGAACACCGGGTTGCGCGACACGGCCTGGCTGATCTCGGCCTCGACCACCGTCTTGCCGTTCTGCTTCACCACCACGTTCTTGATGTGGTGCAGGCCTTCCTTCATCTGCGCGGTGGTCATCGGGTGGCTCATCAGCACGCGCACGTCGGTGTTGCCGCCGGCGAGCGTTGCCCGCATCTTCATTGGTCCCGCCGCCATGTCAGCCTCCGCACCCGCCGATGGTCACCTTGATCTCCCGCGTCGCGACGTAGTGCTTGCCGCCGGCTTCGGCGAGCACGCGCACGTCGGAGGTCTCGCCCATTTTCACGTTGAGCTTGACGAACGGCAGCGCGCCGTCCTTGAACTCGAAGCGGCCGGCGAGCGGGAAGGGGTTGTTCTCGATCAGCACCGCGATCGAGCTCGTGCCCGGGATGTTGCTCGAGACCTCGATCGGCACCACCGCGCCGTTCTCGGCGATTTGCGGCGCCTCGATCACGATGTCCTTGCTGGTTGCCGCGCTTGGCGCGCCCAGGCTCTTCAGCGCATCGGCGGTGCTTTTCGCGCCGAACGCCTGCTCGTTCCAGGCTGCGAGCGCGGCGAGCGGCTTCAGGAGCAGCAAGCCCAGCGCCGCGAGCAGCGATCTGCGGGTGTTTTTCATGGCGTTATTTTAGCGTGCGACGCCGGCGGAATACCCCTGACTTTCCTCCGTGTTTCTCCTCGAGGCGGATCGCGCCGAGCGTCATGCCGCGGTCGACCGCCTTTACCATGTCGTAGATGGTGAGCAGCCCCATCGCCGCCGCGGTGAGCGCCTCCATCTCGACCCCGGTCTGCCCGCGGCATTCGACGCGCGCCGAGATTCGAACGGAGGAGGTCTTTCTTAGAAACTCAAAGTCCACAGCGACGCGTGAGAGCGCGATCGGGTGGGCGAGGGGGATCAGCTCGGCGGCGCGCTTGGCGGCCTGCACCGCGGCGATGCGCGCCACGCCGAGAACGTCGCCTTTGCGCGCCTTGCCGGAGGAAACCAGGCGAAACGTGGCCGGCTGCATCCGGATATGGCCCGAGGCGACCGCGACGCGGTGGGTCGTGGGCTTGGCCCCGACGTCCACCATGTGGGCTGAACCTCGCGCGTCGAAATGGGTCAACGATGGGGCGGCTGATCTTTTCGGTCGCATTCGGGGACTATCATAAACACATGCGGTTTTGGGCCGCTTTTCTAACCGTTGTCGCTGGCTCGGTCTTCGGCCAGCCCCTGCCGGATCTCGGCGGCGGCGGCGACGCGGGCCTTTCGCCCCAGCTCGAGCGCCGCATCGGCGAAAGCATCATGCGCGACATCCGCTTTCGCGAGCCGAACTACCTGGACGACGCGGAAATCGCCGACTACATCGGCAACCTCGGCGCCCGCCTGGCGCAGAACTCGGCCGGCGCACGCCAGGACTTCGAGTTTTTCGCGATCCGCGACCACACGATCAACGCGTTCGCCCTGCCGGGCGGCTTCATCGGGGTGCACACCGGCCTGCTGCTCGCCGCGGAAAGCGAGTCCGAGGTGGCTTCGGTGCTGGCGCATGAAATCGCGCACGTCACGCAGCGGCATATCGCGCGCATGCTCGGCCAGCAGCAGCAGATGCAGCTGCCGGTGCTCGCGGCGCTCGCGGCGGCGGTCCTCCTCGGGCGCTCGCGGCCCGACCTCGCGAGCGGCGCGCTGGCCGCGGCCTCGGGTGTGGCCGTGCAGAGCCAGCTCAGCTACTCGCGCGACTTCGAGCGCGAGGCCGACCGGATCGGCTTCCAGGCGCTCGAGGCCTCGGGTTTCGACGTGCACGCGATGGGCGGCTTCTTCGAGAAGATGCAGCGCAGTACCCGCCTCGCGGACGACGGCTCGCTGCCCGGCTACCTGCGCACGCACCCGGTGACGACCGAGCGCATCGCCGACTCCCAGAACCGCGCGGCGAGCGTGCCGTACAAGCAGCACCTGGATTCCGCAGAGTTCCATCTGGTGCGCGCCAAGCTGCGCGCCGCATCGGGTGAGCCGCGCGCCGCCGTCGAATACTTCCAGGGGTCCGTGCGCGAGAAGCGCTACGCGAGCGAGGCGGCGGCGCGGTACGGGCTGACAAGCGCGCTGCTGCGCGCGGGGCGGGCCAAGGAGGCGCAGGGCGAGCTGGCGCGCACGCGCGCCGCCGGCGCCGCCGGACCGATGATCGAGACCCTCGGCGCGCGGGTCAGGCTGGCGCTTGGCGACCGCGCCGGTGCGGCAAGCCAGCTCGGGGAAGCGCACGCGCGCTATCCGCACTCGAAGCCGCTGCTATACGCGCATGCCGAGGCGCTGCAGGAGGCGGGGCGCAACCAGCAGGCGCTGACCCTTCTCGGCGAGTCGCTCCGCGTCTATCCGCGCGACGCGCGGCTACACCAACTTCAGGCGAAGAATTACGCCGCGCTCGGCAAACGCTCGCTCCAGCATCAGGCGCAGGCCGAGGTGTACGCCCTGCAGGGCAGCTTGCCGGCGGCGATCGAGCAGCTGCAGCTCGCGCGCAGCGCGGGTGACGGCGACTTCTATCAGCTCTCGGTGGTGGACGCGCGCCTGAAGGAGCTCCGCGCGCAGCACGCGCAGGAGCTCAAGGACGCAAAGCGCTAGGTTTTCGGCGCCTGGTAGTACGCTTCGTAGAGCAGGTCGAACGTTTTCTCGGCTTCCGCGAGCAGCTCTCTTTCGGTGTTCGAGCGCCGCTGCGCGCCCTGCAGCAAGGTCTGCACGCCGGCGGCTTCGGCGACCGGCGTGCCGCGGATCTCGAGGAAGTGCACGATGCTGCCGATCTTGGCGAGCGCCGCGTTCTTGCCGAGGTCGAGCTTGACCAGCATCTCCTCGTAGGTGACGCGCGCCTGGCTGTTGGCGAAGTGCGCGCCCTCGAAGCCGAAAGCGATGCAGTCGGCGGGCAGCGCCTGGGTCTTCTCCAGGAAGGAGACTTTGGCTTCCGGGTCGACGAAGCGCCGGATGAGCCACGAGCAGGCGAGGCGGTCGGCCCACAGCGGCTTGCGCGTCACCCAGGTGCGGCCGAGCAGCGCCTCGCCCGGCGCGAGCGCGGGCTGCGGCTGCGCCGGAAACAGCAGCTTGCGCACCTCGGCATCCGCCTTGGCGAGCGCTTCCTCGGCGCGGCGGCGCGCCTCGCTCGGAAAGAAGTCGAGCGCCGCGATGCTCTCGAACTCGCGGCGCTGCTTGTGCAGCACGCGCGAGATCGCGCTCGGGTCGGAGTGGCCGAAGCCGACGCGCAGGCTCTCGATCGTCTTGATCAGCTCTTCGTAGCGCGCCGAGCGATCGAAGAAGCGCACGAACGCGTGCTGCTGCGCGGGCGAGACCGCGGTCACCTGCAGCACGCTCGCGCTGCCGTTGATCTTGGTGATGTAGTCGGTGAGCGTCTCGAGCGACTGACGGTTGCCGGGCGTGTCGGGCAGCAGGTAGACACCTTCGCGCATCACCGCGGCGCCGAGCGATTCGAGCGTGCGCAGCACGCGCATGCGCGAGGCCGGATCCTCTACCGGCAGCTGCGCGATCGTCAGCAGCCAGCCCGGCGTGCTCGCCGGCGGAATGTACGGCCGCGTCGCGTTCGGATCGAACGGGCGTTCCGGTTCTGCCATACGGCATAATAACTTGCATGAACTTCGACAAGGAACTCGACGCCCGCGGGCTCAACTGCCCGCTGCCGATTCTGCGCACGAAGAAGGCGCTCACCGACATGCAGTCCGGCCAGGTGCTCAAGGTGCTCGCCACCGATCCCGGCGCGGTGAAGGATTTCCAGACGTTCTCGCGGCAGACCGGCCACGAGCTGGTGTCGCACGGCGAGGCGAACAAGGAGTTCACGTTCTTCATGAGGAAGAAGTGAAGCGGGCGGCCATCGCCGCCGCATTCGCGTTTGCCGCGCCGCTGCAGGCGGCCGATGGCACCTTCGCCGTCAAGCTGTTGACGCCGGAAACCGCGCTCAAGGCCGCGCAGGCCGCGCTCAAGAGCTGCCGCGACCGTGGCTTCCAGGCGACCGTCGCGGTGGTCGACCGCATGGGCGTTGTGCAGGTGCTGCTGCGCGACCGGTTTGCCGGCCCGCATACGCCCGACATGGCAACCGCCAAGGCGTATACCGCGGTCAGCTTCCGGACCAACACGACCGAGCTCGCGGAGGCCACGCAACCCGGGCGGCCGGCGAGCGGCATTCGCAACCGGCCCGGCATCGCCGCGGTCGGCGGCGGCCTGATGATCGAAGCGAGCGGCGCGCTGCTGGGCGCCATCGGCGTCTCCGGCGCGCCGGGCGGGCGCGAGGACGACGCCTGCGCGGCTGCGGGAATCGCCGCAATACGGGAAGATATCGAACTATGAAAGCGCGCTGGATCCGGCTCGGCGTCATCGAACAGGCGCAGTTCGACACGGCCTGCGCCGCCATCGCCGCGGCGCAGCCGCGCGCGGCGGCGCCGGTATTGCTGTGGGCGGAAGAGGCCGCGCGCTACCCCTTCGCGCTGATCGCGCCGCTCAAGTTCGCGCCCGGCCGCGTCCAGCGCTGGCTGTCATGGGGCCTGGCCGCCGCGGTAGCGACCTACCGGCAGTTCGGCGTGCCGGCGTACCTGGACGACGAGCTCTTCCTGCACGGCCGCGACATCGCGCAAAGCCGGGCGCTCGCGCTCGGCGAATGCGCGGTCATCGCCTCGAGCTTCCTGATGCGATTTCCCGGCAGCTGCGTGAGCACGCCATCCGCCGAGCTGGAGAACGCTTTCCGCCTGCGCCTGGAAGCGCAGCACGGCTGGCAATTCGATTACTCCTGGCGTTCCGAGCAGGAAGCGATCGCCTGCACCCTGTCCTAGGCGGGCCTCAGCCGCCGCTCAGGCGCTGAGCTTGCCGAGCTGTTGCCGGACTCGCGCGAGCGTCGACTCGAAATCGGCGAGCCGCGTACGCTCCTGCTCCACCACCTTGGCGGGCGCCCGCTCGACGAACGAAGCGTTGCCGAGCTTGGCTTTCGCCTTGACGATCTCGCCTTCGAGGCGCGCCGACTCCTTGCTGAGCCGCTGGCGCTCGGCGGCCGGGTCGACCTCGACGTGCAGCATGACGCGCTGCGCGCCGACCACCGCGACGGGCGAGTCCGAGCCCGGGAGCTCGTCCACCACCTTGACCTCGGAAGGCCGCACCAGCGCCTGGACCGCGTCGAGGGCCGTGGCGCTGGGCGCACCGGTGATGTAGAGCGGGACGCGCTGTTGCGCGGTGAGCTTCATCTCCGCCTTCAGGTTGCGGGCGGCGTTCACCACGTCCTTCGCCACCTGCACTTCGCCCTCGGCGGCTTCGTCGATCTTCTCGGGCTGCGACTTCGGATAGCGCTGCAGCATGATGGTCTCGCCCTTCTTGCCGGCGAGCGGCGCCACCTTCTGCCACAGCTCTTCGGTGATGAACGGGATCACGGGATGCGCGAGCCGCAACGCGGTTTCCAGAACGCGCACCAGCGTGCGGCGCGTGCCGCGCTGGGCAGCCTCGTCGTCCTTGGCGAGCTGTCCCTTGGCGAGCTCCAGGTACCAGTCGCAATACTCGTCCCAGACGAAGCGGTAGATCGCGCCGGCGGCGTTGTCGAAGCGGTATTCGGCGAACGCCTGCTCGACCTCGGCTTCAGTGCGCTGCAGGCGGCTCACGATCCACCGGTCCCAGGTCGACAGGGTCACGGGCAGTGATTCGTCCTGCCCGCAGTCCTTGGCCTCGGTGTTCATCAGCACGAAGCGCGTCGCGTTCCACAGCTTGTTGCAGAAATTCCGGTAGCCCTCGCAGCGGCTGAGTTCGAAGTTGAGCGTGCGAGCGAAAGTCGCGAGCGAGGCGAAAGTGAAACGCAGCGCATCGGCGCCGAACGCCGGGATCCCGTCCGGGAAATGGCTGCGGACGTAGCGTTCGGCCTTTTCCTTGTGCTCCTTGCGCAGCAGCCCGACGGTGGACTTCTTCCGCAGCTCCTCGAAGCTGATGCCGTCGATGAGATCCAGCGGGTCGAGCGTGTTCCCCTTGGACTTCGACATCTTCTCGCCCTCGGCGTCGCGCACGATGGCGTTGATGTACACATGTCGGAAGGGCACCTGGCCGGTGAAGTGCGTGGTCATCATCACCATGCGCGCCACCCAGAAGAAGATGATGTCGAACCCCGTGATCAGCACCGAGGAGGGCAAGAAGACCTCGAGATCCCTGGTTTTCTCCGGCCAGCCGAGGGAGGAAAACGGCACCAGTGCGGACGAGAACCAGGTGTCGAGCACGTCCGGGTCCCTTTTCAGGGGCTTGCCCTTGGCTTTGGCGATCGCTTCCTGCTCCGTGCGCGCGACATGGATGTTGCCGTCCGCGTCGTACCAGGCAGGAATCTGGTGGCCCCACCAGAGCTGGCGCGAGATGCACCAGTCCTGGATGTTCTCGAGCCACTCGTTGTAGGTCTTGGTCCAGTGCTCCGGGAAGAACTTGACTTCGCCCGTCGCCACCACTTCGAGGCCTTTCCGCGCCAAGCCTTCCATCGCGACGAACCACTGGTCGGTGAGCATCGGCTCGACGATGACGCCGGTGCGTCCCGAGCGCGGTACGCGCAGCTTGTACGGCTTTTCGGACACGAGCAGGCCCTCGGCTTTCAGGTCCGCGACCACCCGCTTTCTCGCCTCGAATCGCTCGAGGCCGCGGTATTTCGCCGGCGCCGCCTCGTTCATATGCGCCCGCAGCGTCATCACGCTGACCGGCTCGAGGCCGTGGCGCTTGCCGACCTGGTAGTCGTTGAAGTCGTGGCCCGGCGTGATCTTGACCGCGCCGGTGCCGAATTCCGGGTCGACATAGTCGTCGGCGATGATCGGAATGGTCCGACCCGTGAGCGGCAGCTTCGCCTTTTTTCCCACCAACTTCGAGTACCGGGCGTCTTTCGGGTTGACCGCGACCGCGACGTCGCCCAGCATCGTCTCCGGCCGGACGGTCGCCACGCTGATCGAGCCGCTGCCCTCTTCCAACGGATAGCGGATCTCCCAGATCCTGCCGTCCTCTTCCTCGGTATCGACCTCGAGGTCGGAGACCGCCGTGCCCAGCACCGGGTCCCAGTTGACGAGGCGTTTGCCGCGGTAGATGAGGCCTTGCTCGAACAATCGGACGAATACTTCGACCACGGCGCGCGACATCTTCGCGTCCATGGTGAAGTACCCAGCGCGTTGCCCTTCGGTGTCGGCATAGTCCCAGTTCCCCGAGGCGCCGAGGCGGCGCATCTGGCGCGTGATCGTGGAGCCCGACTGCTGCTTCCAATGCCACACGCGCTCGACGAACTTCTCGCGCCCGAGATCGTGGCGCGTCTTGGTCTCTTCCTGCAGCTGGCGCTCGACCACGATCTGGGTCGCGATGCCGGCGTGGTCGGTGCCGACCACCCAGTTGGTGTTGTCGCCGCGCATGCGGTGGTAGCGGATGAGCGCGTCCATCAGGGTCTGCTGGAACGCGTGCCCCATGTGGAGCGTGCCGGTGACGTTCGGCGGCGGCAGCTGGATGCAGTACGCCGGCGTAGCGTGATCTCGGTGCCGGAAATAGCCGGCGTCTTCCCAACGCCGGTACCAGGCTTGCTCGATTGCCGCCGGGTTGAAGCTCTTGTCGATCACTCCGGGTTTTTCGGCCGCAGGGCGAAGGCCACCGAGGCGGCGACCGCCTCGCGCACCATCTGCGTGACGCTGACGGTGATCTCGGCGCGCACGCCTTCGAGCGCCTGGCCGAGCACCGTGTTCAGCGTGCGCGCGAGGCGCTCCTCGATCACGCGGTCGACCTCGGGCCCGAGCCGCTCGAGCACCGCGCGCTCGAGCGAGCGCGCCAGCGCCTCGAGCTGGGCGTCGTCCACCGTGCGCCGCGGCGCGCGCTCGTCGTACACGATCTGCGTGAGCACGGGGACTTCGCCCTTGGCGCGCGGCCCTTCCTGGCGGCCGATCAGCGCGTCGACGCGCGTGCCGAGCGGATCGTCACTCATCGCTTTGCGCGAGGTCGTGGTTGGTGATGCGATAGCCGCGGGCCGAGTAGAAGCGGTAGCGCTCGCGGCCAGGAATCCTTTCTTCTTCACTCACACCGACTATTTCCAGCAGCCGGCCGAAGCGCTCGAAATGCGGCGGGCAGTCCGTGGCGAGATTGAGCAAGACCTCAACGCCTTCCGGGGTTGCCGCATCTGCTCCCACTTCCGAGCCGATCAGCACTGGGGTCTCGGCGGCGAGCGCCGCGTGCACCGCGCAGTGCGGCACGAAGCCGATGGCGGGCCAGGTCCACAGCATCTTGTCGATGCGGCCGGCGGTCTCGGCCTCCGGCGCGTAGATCAGCACGCGCTGGTTCTGCTTCACCGCCTTGCCGGCGAGCCGGCAGGCGACCTGCAGCCGGTCGGCTGCATTGAAATAAAAATCGACGCTGGTCATTTCCGCCCCGCGTGCCGCAGCGCGAAACGGACCAGCAGCGGGACGGGGCGGCCGGTCGAGCCCTTGTCGCGGCCGCTTTTCCAGGCGGTGCCGGCGATGTCGAGGTGCGCCCAGCGCAGCTTGCGCGTAAAGCGCGCGAGAAAGCACGCCGCGGTAATGCTGCCGCCGGGCCGGCCGCCGATGTTGGCGAAGTCGGCGAAGTTCGAGCGCAGCTGCTCCTGGTAGTCCTCCCACAGCGGCATCTGCCAGACGCGGTCCCAGGCGTCGTCGGCCGCGGCGCACACTTCCGCCGCGAGCTTCTCGTCGTTGGCGAAAAGACCGGTCGCGACGTGGCCAAGGGCGATCACGATCGCGCCGGTCAGCGTGGCGATATCGATTACCGCGTCGGGCTTGAAGCGCTCGGCATAGGCGAGCGCATCGCAGAGGATCAGCCGCCCCTCGGCGTCGGTGTTGAGGATCTCGACCGTCTGTCCCGAGAGGGTGGTGACCACGTCGCCGGGCTTGGTCGCGGCGCCGCCCGGCATGTTCTCGCACGCCGGGATCACGCCGACCACGTTCACCGGCGCGCGCATGCCGGCGAGCGCGCGCACCGTGCCGAGCACCGAGGCGGCGCCCGACATGTCGAACTTCATCTCGTCCATCTCGCCGGCGGGCTTGAGCGAGATTCCACCCGTATCGAAGGTGATGCCTTTGCCGACCAGGGCAACGGGTTTCTTGTCTTTCGCGGCGCCGGAATATTTCAGGACAATCAGCTTGGGCGGCTGGTGCGACGCGCGCGCCACCGAGAGCAGCGCGCCCATGCCGAGCTTCTCCATGTCCTTGCGCTCGAGCACCTCGAGCTCGAGCTTGAAGTCGCGCGCGAGCTTCTTCGCCTCGTCCGCGAGATAGGCCGGCGTGCAGATGTTGGCCGGCAGGTTGCCGAGCGTGCGCGCGAGCGCAACCCCGTCGGCGGTGGCCGTGGCCTCGCGCAGCGCGTTCTGCAACTCCTTCTTGGGGCTCAGGGGAAGAACGATTTCCGCGAGCGCGGGCGCGGGCGGCTTTTTCTCGGTCTTCAGCTGATCGAAGCGGTACAAGGCCTCGCGCATGCCGAGCACGGCGTGGCGCACGTTCCAGCCGAGCGGCCGGGCGCCGACCTTCAGGTCCACGAGAAACAGCGCCGCGTCTTTGGTGTCGAGCTCTTTCAGCGCGCTGGCCGCGGCGCGCACCGCGTCGCGGTACGCGGCTTCCGTGGTGTTCTTCGGCCCGAGACCCACCAGCAGCACGCGCTCGGCCGCGACGCCGGGCAGCGCGCGCAGCAGCAGCGTCGAGCCGGTTTTTCCCGAGAGGTCGCGCAGCGCTTTCTTGAGCGCGCCTTTGGCAGCCTGGTCGAGGCGACGCGCTGCCGGGGTTAGCTCGCTTCCCGGATGGACGCCCACCACCACGCAGCCGGCCTTCGCCGTCTCGGGCGAGAGCGTCTTTATGCTAAATTCCACGGGCCGAAAGTATCGCATGATCTTTCACCGGGCGCTGCTCAGGGAGTTCGCCGGTCTCGCGGGCGCGGTGTTCATGACGCTGTTCGCGATCGCGGTCACCACGCGTCTCATCCGCTTGCTCGGCCAGGCCGCGGGTGGCAAGTTTCCCTCGGACGCGGTGTTCGCGTTCCTCGGCTTCTTCGCGCTCGGCGCCCTGCCGGTTCTGCTCTCGCTCACCATGTTCATCTCGGTGCTGCTGACGATGACGCGCAGCTGGCGCGACTCGGAGATGGTGATCTGGTTCGGCGCCGGGCAGCCGCTCACGGCCTGGCTCAAGCCGGTGCTGCTGTTCGCGCTGCCGCAGATCGCGGTGATCGCCGCGCTCTCGCTCTTCATCTCGCCGTGGGCGGCGCAGATGGCGGGCCAGTACGCCTCCAAGCTCGAGCAGCGCGACGACGTGTCGCGCGTGACGCCGGGCGTGTTCGGCGAGACCGCGAACCGCACGCGCGTGTTCTTCGTCGAGTCGGTGTCGGGCGACTCGAGCGCGGTGCAGAACATCTTCGTGAGCTCGGTGCAGCAGAACCGCAGCGGCGTCAGCATGAGCCGCAGCGGGCACACCGAGACCGCCGAGAACGGCGACCGCTTCATCGTGCTCGAGCAGGGCCGGCGCTACGAGGGCGCGCCCGGCGACCCCGAATACCGCGTGACCGAGTTCGAGCGCTACGCCGCGCGCATCGAGCTGCGCGAGGGCAAGGAGGTCGCGCCCACGCACAAGAACCTGCCGACCTGGGCGCTGGTCACCAACCCGAACAACCAGAACCTGGGCGAGCTGCTGTGGCGCGTCGGCGTGCCGATCTCCGCCCTGGTATTAGTCCTGCTCGCCATCCCGATGAGCTTCGTCAACCCGCGCGCCGGGCGCTCGGCCAACCTGCTGTTCGCGCTGCTCACCTACATCGTGTACTCGAACCTGCTCAGCGTGAGCCAGGCGCGCGTCGCCCAGGGCCGCATGGACTTCGGCGTCGGCTGGTGGCTGGTGCACGCCGGGATGGTGGCGCTGCTCGTGTTCATGTTCGCGCAGCGCATGCAGCTGATCCGCCTCAGGCTCGGCAAGTAGCATGCGCACCCTCGAGCGCTACCTGGCGCGCCAGATCTACGGCGCGACCGCGTTCGTGCTGCTCGGCTTCCTGGGCCTGTTCGCGTTCTTCGACCTGATCCGCGAGCTCGCCGACCTCGGCAAGGTCGACTACCACCTGCGGCAGGTGTTCACCTTCGTGCTGCTGTCGATGCCGACGCACGCCTACGAGCTGTTCCCGGTGGTGGTGCTGATCGGCACGCTCTACGTGCTCGCGCATCTCGCGAGCAACTCGGAGTACACGGTGATGCGCGCCTCGGGACTGTCGCCGCGGCGCGCGGCGCTCGCGCTGGCGAAGATCGGGCTCGCCTTCGTGGTGCTGACCTTCGTGATCGGCGAATGGGTGGCGCCCTGGTCCGAGGAGCAGGCGCAGAAGGTCAAGCTGCGCGCGATGAGCTCGATGATCGGCCAGGACCTGACGTCGGGACTGTGGTTCAAGGACGAAGGCTCGTTCATCAACGTGCGCGAGGCGCGCCAGACCAACCAGCTGGTGGGCGTGCGCATCTACGACTTCGACGCCGAGTACCGCCTGCACAAGATGACGCTTGCGCAGCGCGCCGATTACGGGGGTCGCGGGATCTGGCACCTGCACGACGTTGTCCACACCACGTTCACCGCGCAGGGGCCGCGCACCGCGCGCGAGCCCGAAGCCGAATGGCGCTCGCGGGTCAGTCCGGACATGCTCGACGCGCTCATCGTGCGCCCGGAGCGCATGTCGGCCTGGGCGCTGCACAAGTACACCGAGCACCTCGCCGGCAACCGCCAGCGCACCGAGCGCTACGAGATCGCGCTGTGGAAGAAGATCTTCTACCCGGCCGCGGCGCTGGTGATGATGGCGCTCGCGCTGCCTTTCGCCTACATGCAGGCGCGCGCCGGCATGGTCGGCGTCAAGGTGTTCCTCGGCATCATGCTCGGCATCTTCTTCCACATGCTGAACAGCCTGTTCTCCCACATCGGTCTGTTGCACAACTGGCCGCCGCTCTCCGCTGCGGTCGTGCCGAGCGTCGCGTTCCTCGCCGCGGCGATCCTCATGATGTGGTGGGTGGAACGACGCTAACCCAAAAGTGGGGGACGGTCCGCCTTTCTTTCATTTGCTTCCGGCGTTCACCAGACGAGTACCCGCCAACCGGTCGTGCAGGAACTGCCGGTCGCGATCGAACAGCGCCCACGCGATCGACGCGGGCAGAAGCAGGACCGCCAGGACGAAGCGCAGCAGCGCCTTTCCCGGGGTGACATCCACCAGCCGGATGCCCCACGCCTTCATCGCGAGCGTCTGGCCGCCGCGCAGCCAGCACCAGAGGAAGTAGGCGGCAAGCATCACGCCGATGAAGAGCTGCAGCGCATAGCGCAGGCCGCCGGCGGTGGCGTCGCGGGCTCCGCTCGCGAAGAAGAACAGCCAGGCTGCGAAGAAGGCGACCGCGAAGAGCAGGACCGCCTCGTACGCCATCGATGCGAGCCGCCGGGGAAGGCCCGGCGTGGCTCCGCTCAGCGGCGCTTCCTCTCGGGGGCGACCAGGCTGTCGCGCTCCTGCTGCGGCAGCTGCTGGTACTCGGCCCACTGGTCGCGCAGGTTGCCGCGCTTCTCGGGCGGGACCTTGACGATCTGCTTGTAGGTCTCGCGCGCCTGCCGGCGCTGCTCGGGCGAGAGCTTGGCCCAGGTCTGCATGCGCCGCTGCACGCGCTCCTGGCTCTGCGCGGTCATCGTCGGGTAGCGCTTGGCCACGCCGACCCACTTGCGCCGGCGCTCGGGCTCCAGGCTCTCCCAGTCCGCCTTGAGCGGCGCGAGGATCTTCTGCTGCTCGGCGGTGAGCTCGGCCCAGGCGGGGCGCACCGGCGCCTTGGCCTTGGCGGCCGGCTTCGCCTTGGGTGAGGGCTTGCGCGCGACGTCGACGGGCGGCTCCGCGAAAGCGACCGTCGCGACCAGCGCGGCAAGCAGGAACCAGGCGCGCCGCATCCTCATTCTTCGGCGACCCGCTTCTTCAGCCAGTTCTGGAAGCCGCGATCGAGGTAAGCGTCGATCGGCAGGTCGTCGGTGAGGAGCTGGGAATCGATCTCCTCCACCTCGGCCGCGCGCTGGTTCTGCTGCCAGGTGTAGAGCGCGGCACCGCTGCCGATGAGCAGCGCGAGCGGCAGCAGGACGCGAACCGCAAACCCGCTCCAGCCGCCGAGAGACCCGATGGCGTTGTCGGCCCAGGCGAGCGCGGGCGCGAGCTCGGGCCGCTGCCGCTCGAGCGCGATTTCCCGCGCACGCTGCAAGGCCTGCGCGACTTCGGGCCGTACCGGGGTCCCCTGATTCAAAAGATGACGCAATTGCTGTTCGTTCATGTCTTTATGTCCAGCGTGATACCGCGCGCAACCAAGGCAACCTGCAAAGCATGAGACGCCCGCGAGCAATGCGTTTTCACGCTGCCCTCGGAGCAGTTCATTCTCCGCGCCGTTTCGGCCACGTCCAGTTCATCCCAATAACGCAGGATGAAAGCTTCCCGTTGACGGTCCGGCAGGCGGTAGACCTCTTGTCTAATGATTTCAAACACTTGCATCTGCTCCAATTGCCCCGCCGGGCCCTCCTGTACCTCTGACCCGTCCGCCGGCTGCAGGGTTTCGAGCGGATCCTGGTCGTCGTCCTCGCTGCGTCCGGGGCCGAGGGAGGAAAGCGGCGTGGTCCACACCGAGCGCACCTTCTGGCGCCGGAACCAGTCGCGGATCGCGTTCTGCACGATGCGGTGGAACAGCAGCGGCAGCTCGGCCAGCGGCCGGTTCCCGTACTTCTCGGCGAGCCGAAGCATCGCGTCCTGCACGATGTCGAGCGCGGCTTCCTCGTCGCGCACCGCGAACACGGCTTGCTTGAATGCCCGCTTTTCGACGCCTGCCAGGAATGCGGAGAGCTCGCTGCGCGATGCCAGAGGGTTCCTCTGTTGTTGGCGCGAGATGGTATCAAAGGCGCTCGCGCCAAGCGCGCGCGCTGCTTGACCGCACCGCACCAAGCCTTTATTGTTGAACGCTTTTCCGCCATCGGGGACCAATGGACCGCGCGAAGACCACCACCCTCACCGGGGCCGAGATCGTAGTGCGCTGCCTCCAGGAGGAGGGCGTCGACTACGTCTTCGGCTACCCCGGCGGCGCGGTGCTGTTCATCTACGACGAGCTCTTCAAGCAGGACAAGGTCAAGCACGTGCTCGTGCGCCACGAACAGGGCGCGGTGCACGCCGCCGACGGCTATTCGCGCTCCTCGAAAAAGGTGGGCGTGTGCCTCGTGACCTCGGGGCCGGGCGTGACCAACGCCGTGACCGGCATCGCCACGGCCTACATGGACTCGATCCCGCTCGTCGTGCTGACGGGACAAGTGCCGACGCACGCGATCGGCCTCGACGCGTTCCAGGAATGCGACACGGTCGGCATCACGCGGCCGTGCGTGAAGCACAACTTCCTGGTGAAGAACGTGAGGGACCTCGCCTCGACGATCAAGAAGGCGTTCCACATCGCGACCACGGGGCGGCCGGGGCCCGTGCTGGTCGACATCCCGAAGGACGTCACCACCCACGCCTGCGAGTTCGACTATCCCGAGAGCGTGCCGATGCGCTCCTACAACCCGGTGCGCAAAGGCCATGCCGGGCAGATCAAGAAGGCGGTGCAGCTGATCCTCGAGGCGGAGCGTCCGATGGTGTACACGGGCGGCGGCGTGGTGCTCTCGAACGCCTCGTCGCAGCTGCGCGAGCTGGTGCGGACTCTCGGCTTCCCCTGCACCAATACGCTGATGGGCCTGGGCGCCTATCCGGCGACCGACAAGCAGTTCCTCGGCATGCTCGGCATGCACGGCACCTACGAAGCCAACATGGCGATGCAGCACTGCGACGTGCTGCTCGCGATCGGCGCGCGCTTCGACGACCGGGTGATCGGCAACCCCGCGCACTTCGCGCAGAACCCGCGCAAGATCGTCCATATCGACATCGACCCGTCGTCGATCTCGAAGCGCGTGAAGGTCGACGTGCCGATCGTCGGCAACATCACCGACGTCCTGAACGATCTTTTGGTTCTGTTGAAGAACGGAAAAACAAAAGATCTGAGCGCGTGGTGGAAGCAGATCGACGGCTGGCGCGCGAAGGATTGCCTGCGCTACGACCGCAAGTCCGCGATCATCAAGCCGCAGTTCGTGCTGGAGAAGCTGTACGAGGTGACCAGGGGCGAGGCGTTCGTCACCTCCGACGTCGGCCAGCACCAGATGTGGGCGGCGCAGTTCTACAAGTTCAACGAGCCGCGGCGCTGGATCAACTCCGGCGGCCTCGGCACCATGGGCTTCGGCCTGCCGGCGGCGATGGGCGTGCAGCTCGCCAACCCCGGCGCGACGGTCGCCTGCGTGACCGGCGAGTCGTCGATCCAGATGTGCCTGCAGGAGCTTTCCACCTGCAAGCAGTACCGGCTGCCGATCAAGATCATCAATCTGAACAACAAGTACATGGGCATGGTGCGGCAGTGGCAGCAGTTCTTCCACGGCAACCGCTACTCCGAGTCCTACATGGACGCGCTGCCCGACTTCGTGAAGCTCGCCGAAGGCTACGGCCACCGCGGCGTGCTGGTGGAGAAACCGGCCGACGTGGAGCCCGCGCTGCGCGAGGCGTTCGCGGCGAAAAGCGACCTCGTGTTCCTCGACTTCATCACCGACCAGAAGGAGAACGTCTACCCGATGGTCCCCGGCGGCAAGGGGATCACGGAGATGATCCTCTACGAGGATCTGTAGTGATAAGCGGTTTTCGCGTAGTTCTGTGAGCCGGCACATCATCTCGGTCCTCGTGGAAAACGAGGCGGGCGCGCTGTCCCGCATCTCCGGGCTATTCTCCGCGCGCGGCTACAACATCGAGACGCTGACCGTGGCGCCGACCGAGGACGCCTCGATGTCGCGCATGACCATCGTCACCTCGGGCTCCGAGGACGTGGTCGAGCAGATCACCAAGCAGCTCAACAAGCTGATCGAAGTCGTGAAGGTGATCGATCTCTCCGAGGCCGAGCACATCGAGCGCGAGCTGATGCTGATCAAGGTGCGCGCCGGCAAGGCCGAGCGCGAGGACATGAAGCGCATGGCCGACATCTTCCGCGGCCGCATCATCGACGTATCGGACAACACCTACACCATCGAGCTCACCGGCGACGGCGCCAAGCTCGACGCGTTCATCAAGTCGCTCGACCAGGGCGCGATCATCGAGACGGTACGCACGGGAGCCAGTGGGATCGGACGCGGCAATCGCGTTCTTCGAGTCTAGTTTTTCAGGGGAAAAATCAATGAAGGTCTATTACGACAAGGACGCCGACCTTTCCTTGGTCAAAGGGAAGAAGGTCACCATCATCGGCTACGGCTCGCAGGGCCATGCGCATGCGCAAAACCTGCAGGAATCGGGCGTGAAAGTGACCGTGGGCCTGCGCAAGGGCGGCGCCTCGTGGGACAAGGCGAAGAAGGCCGGGGTCAAGGTCGCCGGGCTCGCCGAGGCGATCAAGAGCGCGGACATCGTGATGCTGCTGCTGCCCGACGAGCACCACGCCGCGGTCTACAAGGATTTCATCGAGCCCAACATCAAGAAGGGCGCGTCGCTCGCCTTCGCCCACGGCTTCAACATCCACTACGGCCTGATCCAGCCGCGCGCCGACCTCGACGTCTGGATGGTGGCGCCGAAGGCGCCGGGCCACACCGTGCGCTCGACCTTCGCCGGCGGCGGCGGGGTGCCGATGCTGATCGCCGTGTACCGCGATCCTTCCAAGAAGGCGCGCGACGTCGCGCTGTCCTACGCCGCGGCGATCGGCGGCGGCAAGGCCGGCATCATCGAGACCAACTTCAAGGAAGAGACCGAGACCGACCTGTTCGGCGAGCAGACCGTGCTGTGCGGCGGCTGCGTCGAGCTGGTCAAGGCCGGCTTCGACACGCTGGTCGAGGCCGGCTACGCGCCCGAGATGGCCTACTTCGAGTGCCTGCACGAGCTCAAGCTGATCGTCGACCTGATGTACGAGGGCGGCATCGGCACCATGAACTACTCGATCTCGAACAACGCCGAGTACGGCGAGTACACGTCCGGGCCCAAGATCATCGATGAGGGCACGCGCAAGCGCATGAAAGCGGTGCTCGAGCGAATCCAGTCGGGCGAGTACGCCAAGGAGTTCGTGCTCGAGAACCGCGCCGGCGCGCCGACGCTGCTCTCGCGCCGGCGCATGACCGCCGAGCTGCCGATCGAGAAGGTCGGCGCGCGACTGCGCGAGATGATGCCCTGGATCAAGCGCAATCGCCTCGTGGATACGTCGAAAAACTAGGCAGGCGTGGCGCGGCGTTACCCCCATCCGTTCATCGCTCGCGAAGGGTGGGTGTTCGTCCTGATTGCCGTTGGAATTTCTCTGCTGATCGGCTTTCTGGCTGGCTGGTGGTGGTCGCTGCCGTTCTGGCTCGCCGCGGTCTTCATCCTGCAGTTCTTCCGCGACCCGCCGCGCCGCGTGCCCGATGATCCGGGTGCGGTGCTGTCGGCCGCCGACGGCCGGGTGGTCGAGGTGAGCCGCGCGCAGGACCCATACGTGAAGCGCGAGGCGCTGAAGGTGAGCGTGTTCATGAACGTGTTCAACGTGCACTCGAACCGCTCGCCGGTCGACGGCGTGGTGAAGGAGCGCTGGTACTTCCCCGGCGCGTTCGTCAACGCCGCGCTCGACAAGGCTTCGGCCGCGAACGAGCGCAACGCGCTCTGGCTGCGCACGCCCGACGGCCAGGACGTGACCTGCGTGCAGGTCGCCGGGCTGATCGCGCGGCGCATCCTGTGCTATGTTGGCGCGGGCGCCGAGCTCGAACGCGGCCAGCGCTTCGGCTTCATCCGCTTCGGCTCGCGCGTCGACCACTACCTGCCGCTCGATGCCGAAGTGAAGGCGGCGATCGGCGACAAGGTGTACGCAGCGGAGAGCGTGATCGCATGGCTGACGACGCGCCCGAATACGAAGTAGCCGACGCTCCCGCCGGCCCGGTCGGGCTGCGCCGCCGCGGCATCTACCTGCTGCCCAACCTCTTCACCCTCGGCGTGCTGTTCTGCGGCTTCTTCGCCATCGTGCAGGCGATGAACGGTCGCTTCGAGATCGGCTGCATCGCGATCTTCATCGCCATGGTGCTCGACGGCATGGACGGGCGCGTGGCGCGCTGGACCAACACGCAGAGCGAGTTCGGCGCGCAGTTCGACTCGATCGCCGACATGGTTGCCTTCGGCGCCGCGCCCGCGCTCATGGCCTACACCTGGGTGCTGAAGGACATCCAGCTGTTCGGGCTGGGCTGGATCGGCGCCTTCATCTACTGCGCGGGCGCGGGCATCCGCCTCGCCCGCTTCAACGCCAACATCGCGGTGATCGACAAGCGCTATTTCCAGGGGCTGCCGAGCCCTTCGGGCGCGGCGGTGCTCGCCGGCTTCATCTGGGTGCTGGTGGATTTCTTCGAAATCGCGACGCCGCGCGACTACCAGTGGCTCGCGGTCCTCGCCTGGATCGTCGCGGTGTTCGCCGGCTTCACCATGGTGTCGAACGTCCCGTACTGGAGCTTCAAGGAAGTGAACTGGAAGAAGCGCGTGCCGCTCTGGGTGATCCTCGCCTGCGTGGTCGCGCTCTCGATCATCGCCTCGAGCCCGTCGCTCGTGCTGTTCGCGCTCGTCATGACCTACGCGTTCTCGGGCTACGTGATGTGGGCGATGGGGCACCGCGCGCGGCCGGTGCTGCCCGAGGAGTAGACCGCCTCCCGGTCACGCCTTGAACACGTCCTTCACCAGGAGGTTCGGCAGCCAGGTGGCGAGCTCCGGGAAGAAGATCACCGCGAGCAGCACGAGGCCGTCGCCGATGAAGAAGGGCAGCGTGCCCTTGATCACCTCGGGCAGCGGGATCCTCGAGGTGCCGCTCACCGCGAACAGGTTCAGGCCCACCGGCGGCGTCACCACGCCCATCTCGATGTTGAGCGTGAGCATGATGCCGAGCGCGACCGGGTCGATCTTCATCGCGTAGGCGACCGGGAAGATCACCGGCACGGTCAGCAGGATCATCGCCACGCCGTCGACGAACATGCCGAGAATGAGCAGCACGCCCATGTAGGCGAAGATGAAGCCGAGCGGCGTCAGGCCCCAGCCGACGATGACGTCGGTGATCTTCTGGGGCCAGTACATGTTGGCGGCGAGAAACTGGAACACGCCTACGCTGCCGATGAGGAACAGGATGATCCCGGTCAGGTTCATGGCGCGCATCGCGGTCGGCAGCAGCGCGCGCACGAATTCGCCGCGGCCGACGATCAATCCGTACACCATGGCATAGCCGCAGGCGGCCGCCGCGGCCTCGGTGGGGGTGAAAACCCCGCCGTACAGCCCGCCGAGGATCACCACCGGCATGCCGAGCGCGGGCAGCGCGCCCTTCGATTCGCGCCACACGCGCGCTCGCTCGAACCGGCCGCTGCGCGGCAGCTTCAGCCACAGCGCGATCACGATCACGCTGATGATGTTGCCGAGCGCGAGCAGCAGGCCGGGAATCACCCCGGCAAAAAACAGCCGCACCACCGAGGTCTCGGTGACGATGCCGTAAATGAGCAGCGGGATGCTCGGCGGTATGAGGATCGCGATGCCTCCGGCGGTGGCCACCAGGCCGCCGGACAGCCAATCGGGATAGCCGCGCTTCTTCATCTCGGGAATCGCGATCACCGACATCGCCGCCGCCATCGCCACGCTCGAGCCCGAGATGGCGCCGAACAGCACGCACGCGAGGACGGTGGCGACGCCGAAGCCGCCCGGCAGGTGGCCGACCAGCGAGTCGGCGAAACTGAACAGCTGCCGGATCAGGCCGGTCTTCTCCATCAGGAAGCCGGCGAAGATGAACAGCGGGATCGCGGTCAGCGAATAGCGCGCGATGAAGCTGAAGAACTGGCGGAAGATCACGGTCGGCTCGAGCAGCGGGTCGACCATGAGGTACGCCGCCGCGGCGGAGCTGAGCGCGATGCCGATCGGCACCGCGAGCAGGAGCAGGGCGAAGAGCACGATGCCGACGATGGCCATCAGTGCGTCCCGTCGGCTTCCTCGCGCGCTTCGTGCAGCACCGCGCGCCCGCGCAGCGCCTGCACCGCGCGGTAAATCTGGAACAGCATGGTGATCGCCATGCAGGCGAACGAGACCAGCAGCACCGCGAGGAACGGCCACATCGGGAACGCGAGGCTCTCGGTGCGCGACTCGTACTTGATGCTGTCCTCGACCTCGGGGATCCCCCACCACACCACCGCCGCCATGAAGGCGCACGAGAACACGAGCGCGGCGAGCTTCACCAGCTCGGCCGCCGGGCGCCAGCGGCCGCCGAATACGTTGAACAGCTCCGGGATTAGCGTGACGGTGAGATGCGCGTCACGCCGCTGCGAGATGCTGAAGTAGAGGAACACCCCGCTCAGGATGAAGAAGGTGACCGCGTCCTGCTGCCACTCGAAGGACATGCCGAGCACGTAGCGCCGCCCGACCTCGAGCAGCGCGAGCAGTGTGGAACCGACGAAGAGAATCGCTCCGGCGTACGCCAGGACTCGGTCCTGGAACGTACGCCAGAGCGCGTACGCCTTCTCGACGACCTCCACTACCTAATGACGATCTTCGAGGCGTGCTTCGAGCAGTCGATCTTCTCGATCCACGACGAGCCGGGCGGGTTCTGCTTGGAGAGCTCCTGGCCCTCCTTCTTGAAGTTGTCGACCAGCTGCTGCGCCGGCGGCGGTACTTTGCTCTTGATCCAGCGCGACGGTCCCTCGCCCAGCGCCGCGGTGAGCTGCGCCACTTCCTGCGGCGTCATCCAGTACACCCCGGGCTTCGACGGATCCTTGGTGCCGTACTTCTCGTAGGTTAGGCGGTCGACGCACCAGTTGTATTCCTTCTGCAGCTGGATGGTCTCGGCCACCAGGCCCTCGATCGCTTTCTGCTGCGCCGGGTTGAGCCGGTCCCACCAGCGGCGGCTCGCGCTTATCATGTAGTAGTCGCCGGTAAACACGCCCGCGCCGCCGGTCGTGTAGTAGGGCGACTGCTCGCGCACGCCGAGCCAACCGCCGATGCTGGTCATCAGGCCGTCGATCACCCCGGACTCGAGCGCGGTCGGCACTTCGCCGAACGCCATCACCACCGGGTTCGCCTTCCAGGCCTCGAGCACCGGGTTCTCGGCCGGGCCCATGCTGCGCACCTTGCGGCCGGCGAAGTCCTCGGGCTTGAGGTAGCGCTTCTTCGCGCCCACGCCCATGCCGAAGCTCATGTGGCCCGCGCCGAACACCTTGATCAGCTGCTGCTTCTGCAGCCGGTCGACGAGGGTCTGGTAGGTCTTGGTCTTGTCGAAATTGTCGACCGCGCCCACCGTCGTGAGGATGCCCGGGCCGACGACCGCCATCATGTAGGGATCGACCGGCGCCGCCTTGCCCATCTGCATCCAAGTCATCTCTAGGTTGCCCTGGCGCATCGCCTCGAACGCTTCCGGGATCGTGTAGAGCGCGCCCGCGTAGTAGAGCCTCGCCTCGCTGCCGGGCAGGACTTGCGGCAGCCGGTCTCCGAAGTGCTTCATCGCCATGCCCGCGGGATGCGGCGGCCCAGTGAAGTCGGAGACGAAGCGCAGTACGACCGGCTTCGTGGCCTGCGCGTGCACCGCGACCGGCATCGCGCCGACGAGGGCGCATGCGAGGCCGATCCACAGCATTCGATTTGGTTTCATTGATCCTCCTCCAAGGAATCGAGTAGATTCTAGCCGCGAGGAGGATCATGAGAAGACTTACTTTTGCGCTAACCGCGGCCGCGCTGCTCGCCGCCTGCCAGTCGACTTCCGACCCGGCGCCCCGCGCCACTGCTGCGCTGCAGCCAACGAAGGGCAACAAGGCGTTCGGGGAAGCCACCTTCGAGCAGGCGGGCGACAAGGTGCGCGTCATCGTGTTCGCGCAGGGCCTGCGGCCCGACGCCGAGCACGGCTTCCACATCCATGAGGCCGGCGACTGCAGCTCGGAAGACGGCATGAGCGCAAAGGGGCACTTCAACCCGCATGGCAAGCCGCACGGCGACCCGAAGTCGGCGGAGCGTCACGCCGGCGACCTGCCCTCGCTCAAGGCCGCCAAGGACGGGCGCGCGCGCCTCGACGTCACCGTGGACGCGATCACGCTCGGCGCGGGTGCGGCGAGCATCGTCGGGCGCGGCCTCATCATCCACGCCGATCCCGACGACTACAAGACGCAGCCCACCGGCAATGCAGGCGCGCGCCTTGCCTGCGGCGTGATCAAGGCCGGCTAACGACCCGCTAAGGCGCGTGCTGTCGAGCGCGAGCAGCGCCGGATTCGTGCAGCCGGATGTTCTGCTCCGCTAAGGTATCGCCGATGGCGTGCAGCGCGGCGCGAATCGCGTGCTCGTCGATCGAGCCGATGCAGCCGACGCGCAGCGTGTCGACCTGGGTGAGCTTGCCCGGATAGAGCACGAAGCCCTTCTCGCGCACCCGGTCGTAGAATTTCTGGAAGTCGTAATTCGGATCGCTCGGCGCGAGAAAGGTCGCGATCACCGGCGCCTGGTGCCGGGGATCCAGGAACTGCTTGAAGCCCAGGCGCGTCATGCCCTCGATCAGCACCTGGCAGTTGTGGCGATACCGCGCGCCGCGCGCCGCGCGGCCGCCCTCGGCGACGAACTGCTCGAGCGCCGCGTGCAGCGCGGCGACGATCACGGTCGGCGGCGTGAAGCGCCACTGCGCGGTTTTCTCCATGCTGACCCACTGGTCGTGCAGGTCGAGGACGAGCGAGTGCGCGTTACCAGCGCATTTCTCCAACGCGCTCTTGCGGATCAACGCGAAGCCCATTCCGGGCGGGCCTTCGAGGCACTTGCCCGAGGCGGCGACCAGCGCGTCGAACGGCCCGCGGATCTCGACCGCGGCGAAAGAGCTCATCGCGTCCACGAGGAGACTCCGTTTTCTCCTGCTGACGACTTCTGCGGTTTCCTCGAGCGGGTTAAGCACGCCGGTGCTGGTCTCGCAGTGCACGAGCGCGACATGCGTGATCGACGGGTCGTTGGCGAGCGCCTTGTCGACATCGGAGGGTTTGACCGGGTCGCGTTCGTCGTACTCGATGGCACTGACGCGCCTGCCCAGGATCGAGCAGATGCGCTGGATGCGCTTGCAGTAAGCGCCGTTCAGCGGAACCAGCACGTGGCCGTCGCGCGGCACGAGCGTGCCGAGCATCGCCTCGACCGCGAACGTGCCGCTGCCCTGGAGCGGTACGCAGACGTGGCTGCTTTCCACGTCCACGATCTTCAGCAGCATCTGCCGCACGCGGCGGTTGAGCTCGATGAAGCCCGCGTCGCGCGAGCCCCAGTCGCGCACCATCGCGAGCTTGGTCGCGGTCGAGGTGGTGAGCGGCCCGGGCGTGAGCAGGATCGGTTCTTTCACTTGAGGTGTCTCCAGCTTTGCGTTCTGAGGTCGATGAGGCGGCCGAGGCCGAGGTAGAGGATGCAGACCACGAGCGAAGTCGCGGCGATCAGCACCGCCATCGCGGCTGCCGCGCCCGGCTCGCCGGCCTCGTCGAGGTTGAGGATCGCGATCGAGGCGACCTTGGTGTCGGGCGAGTACAGGAACACCACCGCCGAGATCGTGGTCATGGCATTGATGAAGAAGTAGCGGCTGATGTCGACCAGCGCGGGCGTGCAGATCGGCAGCGTCACGCGCCAGAAGGTGCG
>DASRIR010000119.1:0-4394 GCA_035649875.1 Burkholderiales bacterium
GGTGGTCGTCGTCCTCACCGACGCGAACCTCGCCACGTCGCAGCAGCCGTTCCCGCGGCCGAAGTTCGACCCGGCGTGGATCGCGCCGCCCGCGGACCAGAGCGCGGTGCCGGAAGGCATGCAGCCCTACGACTGGGAAGCGGCGACCGGGCTTGCGCGCCGCTTCATCCCCGGGCAGCCGAGCGGCATGCACGCGCTCACCGGGCTTGCGCACGACCGCGCAAGCCACGTCGCCTACGATCCGCAGATCAACGAAGAAGGCATCCACTTCCGCAGCTTGAAGCTCGCCGCGCTGCAAAGGACGCTGAAAGCACCCGCGATCCACGGCGATGCGCAGGGTGATCTCCTGGTGATCGGCTGGGGCTCTACCCGCGGCGCGATCGAGGAAGCCGTCGACGGCCTGCGCGCCGAAGGCGCAGCCGTGTCTTCGATGCACCTCAAGTTCCTCCAGCCCCTGCCCCCCGGCATCGGCGAGGCGATGAAGCGCTTCAAGAAAGTGATCACGATCGAAGCCAACTGGTGCGATCGTCCGGGCGACGAGCTCATCGACGAGTCGAACCGCCGCTACTCCGCGCTCGCCATGCTGCTCAGGGCGCGCTACCTCGTCGACGTCGACTGCTGGAGCGAAGTGAAGGGCCAGCCGATCAAGCCTTCCAGTATTCGAGAGGTGCTGCGCAGCAAGCTCGCTACCACCGAGGAAGCAGTCCATGACTGACCACGCCGAGTGCCTGCTGCGCCTGCACGACGAGCGCTTCGAGCTCGAGGACTACCAGAGCGGCGTGCCGCGCTGGTGCTCCGGCTGCGGCGACAACGCGATCCTCGCCGCGGTGCAGAAGCTCTGCCGCGACGAGCGGCTGCACCCGGAGAAGACGGTGTTCGTCTCCGGCATCGGCTGCTCGAGCCGCTTCCCGCATTACATGAAGACCTACGGCTTTCACGGCATCCACGGCCGCGCGCTGCCGATTGCCGAGGGTGTGCGCATGGCGCGGCCGGACCTGCACGTCTTCGTGAACACTGGCGACGGCGACTGCTGCTCGATCGGCGCGGCGCACTGGGTGCATGCGGTGCGCTACAACATGAACCTGACGATGCTCCTGCACGACAACGAGATCTACGGGCTCACGAAGAAGCAGGCCTCCCCCACCTCGCCGCGCGGCACCAGGAGCAACACCACGCCGCGCGGCACGCAGCTCGAAGCGCTCAACCCGCTCACCGTGACGCTCGGCATCCAGAACGTCTCGTTCGTCGCGCAGGCGGTCGACTGGATCCCGGAAGTGCTCTACCAGATCGTGCGCGCGGCGTTCCATCACAAGGGCTTTTCGTTCGTGCGCATCCTGCAGCGCTGCCCGGAATGGCTGCCGGAGCATTTCGAGCCCTATGTGAAGGACCCGAAGCGCACCCTTCTGCTGCACCACAGGGACGCATTGCAGCTCTCGGAGGCAGTGGCGCGCACCTACAGCAATAACCGCGAGCACGATCCGTCGAAGCTGGCGGCGGCGCGCGAGATGGCGACGCAGCTCGACCCGATTCCCGTAGGCATCCTGTACCGCAACCCGGCGGTGCCGTGCTACGAGGACCTGCGCCGCAGCGACAAGCTGCGCACGGCCGACTTCATCCGCGCGGGGCTCGAAGCCGAGTTCGACAAGTTCACGATCTGGCCATGCACGCAGAACTGAACGCGCAACTCGCGTTTCACCTGACCGGCGCGCGCAGCGCCGCCGCGCTCGAGCCAATCGACACGGGAACGCTGAGGCCCGCGCTCTTCGGCGCCTACCGCGATCTCACCGCGCTGCGCTACGACTTTCCGCTGGTGTTCACGGAAAAGTCGATCGTTCCTCTCTCACACCTGGTGGATGAAGCGCTGAAGCAGGTGACGGACGAGCGCGTGCGAGTCCAGGCGCTGCGTCGCGAGCGCGAGATCCGCGCGCGCCTCGCCGGCGGTCTCGGCGGCCAGCTGAGCGCGCTTTGGGACATCGAGCCGCAGCTCGCCGCCGACGGCGAGCTCGCCGATTGCGATGCCGCGCTGCCGGGGCGCTTCCTCCTGCAGCTCTGGAAAAGCGTTCATGAAGCCAAGGCGCGCGCTTTCCGCGAGGACGCCGAGCGGCTGATGGCCCGGCTGTCGGGAATCCTCGCCGCCGATTACGCGCACTCCGACGAGGGACGAACGCCCGAAGCGCTCGCCAAGTCCCTCGCCGTGCGCGATGACACGTTCGACACCGCGGCGCTCTCGCGCCTGCTCGCAAGAGCGCTTCCGGAGCGGCGGCTCGCGCCGGCGCGGCGCAACCGCATACGGGCGGCGCTCGCTGTGCTGAAATCGCAGCCCGGGCACGACTTCGTGTTCGAGAGCTGTGCGGCCGCGCTGCGCGCGTTTCTTGAGCGCCGGCCAGCGCTGGTCGATCTCGCTAAAGCGATGGCTATCGCGCGGCTCGAGGCGACCGGCGATTACGTCGAAGCTGTGCATGACCGCGTGTTCAGCGAATTCGGCGAAACCTCGGTCGATGCCGAGCTCGTGCCTGCTTATCTCGTGCGCCTGAACGCACGTGACCTGCAGGCGGCGGAGAACACCTGCCTGGGCGAGCTTTTGGCGAGCGGCCTGCCGGCGAAGATCCTCGTGGAGCACCACGACATCCTCGACTGGTCGGCGGTCGCCAACGCGCCCGCCTTCGGCGCGCAGGCCCGCGCCCTCGCCGGCCTCGCGCTCGGCGCGAACGAAGTGTTCGTACTGCAATCGGCGGCCTCGAACCTGCATCGGTTGAGGGAGAAGGTGCGCAAGGCGCTGGAGTACTCCGGAGCGGCGCTGATCAGCGTGTTCTGTGGCGATTACCTATCAACGGCGGCTGCCATGGAGTCGCGCGCCTTCCCGGCGTTCAGCTACGAACCGGCGGCGCCGCACGGTGAGCGCTTCTCGCTCGAGAACAACCCGCAGCCCGAGCGCGACTGGCCGCTGCACGCACTCAACTACGAGGATGCCGAGCACCAGCGCATCAGCGAAGAGACCGCGTTCACCCTTCTGGATTTCGTGGCCTGCGATGCGCGCTACGCCGAATACTTCGCGCGCCTGCCGCGCGGCCGCGCCGATGCCGAAGTGCCTTCCATACCCATGGTGGACGCCGATAACCGGCTGCACCGCGTAATCGTCGGCGAGGCGATCGCGCGCGAAGCGCGCCGCTGCCTTGACGCGTGGCGTGCCTTGCAGGCCCGAGTAGCGCCGAAGCAGGTCGTCGAGCAAGAACCTGTCTCACCTCCGGCCGCACCGGCACCCGTTCCCGCTGCACCGGAACCCGAAAAGGCTGCGCCCGCGTCCGACGCGGCGTACATCGAGACGCCGCGCTGCACGACGTGCGAGGAGTGCGTGAAGATCAATAGCCGCATGTTCGTGTACGACGCGAACAAGCAGGCCTACATCGCCGACCCGAAGGCCGGCAGCTACCGCGAGCTGGTCGAAGCGGCCGAGGCCTGCCAAGTCTCCATCATCCATCCCGGCAAGGCGCTCGACCCGACCGAGCCTGGGCTCGCCGAGCTCGTGGAGCGCGCAAAGCCCTTCCTTTGAGAGAACCCGAATGTTCGGAGCATCGATCCGGAGCGTCATGAACGTCAGGAATCTCCTCGTCGCCTCGCCCCACAGCAGCATCATCCGCCGCGACGCCGCCGCCTAGCGCCCTCTTAGGACTCGATGCGTCAGGAGGTTAGATGGATTCGGCAACCATCTCGATCGCGCCGCAGGGGCACTCGGCGGCGCACAGTCCGCACCCTTTGCAGTAGTCATAGTTGAACTGGAAGCGCTTGCCCGGGCCGAGCTTCACGACCGCGTTGTCCGGACACACGCCGTAACAGTTGTCGCACTCGAAACAGTTGCCGCACGACAGGCAGCGGCGCGCCTCGAACAGCGCGTTCTTCTCGTCGAGCCCGCCCTGCACCTCCTCGAAGGTCGACTGGCGGCGGATGAGGTCGAGCAGCGGGCGCACGGTCTTCGGCGCATCCGAGTAATACCAGGGGTTGATCTTTTCGAAGCTGGCGAGCTCGTGCTTCTCGCCCTTTTCATAAACGGTGTTTCTCAACCACGCGTCGATATGCCGGGCCGCCTTTTTGCCGTGGCCGACCGCGACGGTAACCGTGCGCTCCGAGGGCACCATGTCGCCGCCGGCGAACACCCCTTTGCAGCCGGTCATCATGTTCCGGCCGACCTTGATGACCCCGTCGTGCTTCTCGATACCCGGCACGTTGTCGAGCAGGCCGAGATCCACGTCCTGGCCGAGCGCGAGCACGACCGAGTCGGCGGCGAGCGTCTCGAATTCGCCGGTCGGCTGCGGGAAGCCTTTCTCGTCGAGCTTCATCTTCTCCACCGTGATCGACGATTCTCCCGCCTGCTTGATGGTGGAGAGCCACTTCACCAG
>DASRIR010000120.1:0-4410 GCA_035649875.1 Burkholderiales bacterium
CGGCGGCGCCGGCACGGGGCTTTCCGCGAAATGCGAGGAGGCGGGCGGCATCGATCTCATCGTCATCTACAACTCGGGCCGCTACCGCATGGCCGGCCGCGGCTCCCTCGCCGGGCTCATGGCCTACGGCAACGCGAACGAGATCGTGCTCGACATGGCGCGCGAGGTGCTGCCGGTCGTGAAGCGCACGCCGGTGCTCGCCGGGGTGAACGGCACCGATCCTTTTCTGCTCGTGGATTCTTTCCTGCGCAAGTTGATCGACCTCGGTTTTTCCGGCATCCAGAACTTCCCGACCGTCGGCCTTTTCGACGGCACGATCCGTGCGCAGCTTGAGGAAACCGGCATGGGGTACGGCCTCGAGGTCGAGGTGATCCGCAAAGCGCGCGAGATGGATCTGCTCACCACGCCCTACGTGTTCTCCGAAGAGAACGCGCGCGACATGGCGCGCGCAGGCGCCGACATCATCGTCTGCCACCTCGGTCTCACGACCGGCGGCGCGATCGGCGCGCGCACCGCGGTGGGCCTGGAGGAAACCGTTCCCCGGATCGAAAGCTGGGCGAGGGCGGCGCGCGAGGTGAATCCGGACGTGCTCGTGCTTTGCCACGGCGGACCCGTCGCCACGCCGGAAGATGCTCGGTACGTATTGAGGAAAGCGAAAGGCTGCAACGGCTTCTACGGCGCTTCGAGCATGGAGCGCCTGCCCACCGAAGTCGCGCTTACGGAGACAACCAGAAAGTTCAAGGCAATCGGAGGTTCCCCATGACGGGTGCTCAATTCGGACAGCTCATCCTTGCCCTCATCGGCGTCGCCATCATCGTGGCGCTGGTCGTGTGGCTTCTCAACTGGCTCTATCTGCGCTCGTCCAAGGAGCGCGGCTTCGTGCGCACCGGGCTCGGCGGCCAGAAGGTCGTCATGAACGGCGGCGCGTTCGTGCTGCCGATCGTGCACGAGGTGATGCCGGTCAACATGAACACGCTCAGGCTCGAGGTGTCGCGCGGCCGGGAGCGCGCCCTGATCACGAAGGACCGCATGCGAGTCGACGTGACGAGCGAGTTCTACGTGCGCGTCAAGGCGGACGCCGACGCGATCGCCGCCGCGGCGCAGACGCTCGGCCAGCGCACCCTGCAGCCCGACCAGCTTAAGGAGCTGGTCGAGGGCAAGTTCGTTGATGCGCTGCGCACCGTGGCCGCGGAGATGACGATGGAGGAGATGCACGAGAAGCGCGGCGACTACGTGAAGCGCGTGCGCGCCGCCGCCGCGGCCGATCTCCTGCAGAACGGCCTGGAGCTCGAGACCGTGTCGCTCACCCAGCTCGACCAGACCGGGATGGAGTTCTTCAATCCCTCGAATGCATTCGACGCCGAGGGCCTGACGCGGCTCACCGAGACCATCGAAACGCGCAAAAAGAAGAGAAACGACATCGAGCAGGACACGATGATCCAGATCCGCAACAAGAACCTCGACACCGAGCGCCAGGCGCTCGATATCGACCGCGAGCTCGAATACGCGCGCCTCACGCAGGAGCGCGAGCTCGAGGTACGGCGCGCCGAGCAGCGCGCCGAGGTGGCGCGCGAGAAGGCGACGCGGGAGCAGGAAGCCGAGCGGGCGCAGATCCAGGCGCGCGAGGCGGTCGAGCGGGCGCGCATCGTCTCGGAGCGCGCGGTCGAGCACGAGAGAATCGACCGCGAGCAGGCCATCCAGGAATTGGAGATCACGCGTCGGCAGGCGATCGAGCTCGCCGAGCAGCAGCGTGCGATCGCGGTGGCCGAGCAGTCGAAGGTCCAGTCGGAGGCGCAGGCCGCAGCAGACCACGCGCGCGCCAAGGCGGTGGCGGAGGAGGAGAAGGTGTTCACGGTGCGCGAAGTCGAGCTCGCGCAGCGGAAGAAGCTGATCGACGTTTCCCAGGCCGAGGCGGAAGCCGACGCCTCGCGCATCCGAGCCATGGCGGCAAAGATCCGCCACGAGGTCGAGGCCGAGGGCCTGACCCTCATGAACAAGGCCGCCAACTTGCTCACGCCGGAAGCGCGCCAGTCCGCGATGCGCCGCCAGCTCATCGACAAGCTGGAGGGCATCATCCGCGAGTCGGTCAAGCCCATGGAGCGCATCGAGGGCATCAAGGTGTTGCACGTCGAGGGCCTGGGCGGCGGGCAGGGCGGTGGTAACGGCAGCGGCAATGGAAACATCGCCGACAGCGTGGTCAACTCCGCGCTGCGCTTCCGCGCCCAGGCGCCGCTGGTCGATCAGCTTCTGCGCGAGATCGGCGTGCAAGGCGGCGACATCGGGAGCGCGGCAAACGCGCTGCTGGAAGGCAAGAAGCCTTGATCAAGGTGTACACCTCGAGCGTCATCGACGCGCCGGCCGACCGGGTGTGGGCGCAGGTGCGCGACTTCAACGGCCTGCCGAAGTGGACGCCGTTCGTCGCTGAGTCGCGCATCGAGAGCAACATGCCGGCCGACAAGATCGGCTGCGTGCGCAACTTCCGCCTGAAGGACGGCGGCGTGATCCGCGAGCAGCTCCTCACGCTCTCGGACTACGACTACCAGTGCAGCTACTCGATCCTCGAGAGCCCGATGGGGGTGGACAACTATGTCGCCACGCTCAAGCTCACACCGGTCACCGACGGCAACAAAACCTTCGCCGAGTGGTGGGCCGAGTTCGACTGCGCGCCGGAGAAAGAGCGCGAGCTCGCCCACAACATCGGCCAGGGCGTCTTTCAGGCTGCATTTGATTCGCTCAAGCAAAAGCTGCGCTGAAACGGACAGGAAATCGGGGTCAGAGCCCGATTTCGGCAACTCGCCTGAGAAAAACCGGGCTCTGACCCCGATTTGTTCTTGATCCGCGTCAGGCGCTCGGCCGTCATCGATGCGCCCGTCGAGCGCGTCTGGGCGGTGCTGCGCGACTTCAACAGCCACTCCGCCTGGCACCCGGCGGTCGGCGACTCGCGCATCGAGCGCGACGAGCCGTCCGACCAGGTCGGCTGCGTACGCAACTTCTTTCTCAAGGATGGCAACCATATCCGCGAGCAGCTCCTCGCGCTCTCGGATCGTGATTACGTCTCGACCTACTGCATCCTCGACGCGACGCTCCCGATGAAAAACTACGTCGCGACCGTGCAGTTGAAAAGAATCACCGACGGCGAGCGCACCTTCTGGCACTGGGAATCCACTTTCGACGTACCCAAGGGCCGCGAGCGCGAGTTTGAGCAGCTCGTAGGCGGCGGGGTCTACGAGACCGGTTTTGCGGCGCTCGCGCGCTACCTCAATGGGGGCGGACCCCGGGTGAGACCCCAGGCGGTGGAGTCCCAAGGCGTGGTCGCCACGGGCTTCGGCGGCCCCGAAGTCCTGCAGCTCAGGAAACTGGAAAAACCGAGAGGCGAAGTGCTGATCCGCCAGACGGCGCTCGGCGTGAACTACATCGACGTATACATCCGCAAGGGCCTCTACCGCATGATCGAGCCGCCGGCGCCGATCGGCATGGAGGCGGCGGGCGTCGTGGTCGCGAGCGAGTCGAGCCGTTTCCGACCCGGCGATCGCGTCGCTTATGCGTGCACCCCGCCTGGCGCCTACGCGACGATGCGCGCGCTGCCCGCCCGCGATCTCGTGCTGCTCCCCGATTACATCAACGACGAGACCGCGGCCGCGGTGATGCTGAAGGGGATGACAGCGGAGTACCTCCTGCACCGCACGCATCGCGTACGGCCGGGCGACGTGCTACTGGTGCACGCCGCGGCCGGCGGGGTCGGGCTCCTCCTATGCCAGTGGGCGAAGGCGCTCGGCGCGCGCGTGATAGGCACGGTGTCGAGCGAGGAGAAGGCGGCGCTTGCGCGCGCGAACGGCTGCGACCAGGTCATCGTCACGCGCGACTATCGATTCGCCCGCGAGATGAAGCACAAGGCCGACGTCATTTACGACGGGCTCGGCCAGGCGGCGGCCCGGGAGAATTTCGAGGCGCTCGCGCTGCGCGGCCATTGGGTGAGCTACGGGCAGGCGAGTGGCCCGCACGAGTCTTTTCCGGATCTCACGACGAAGTCGGGGACGCTATCGCGGCCGGTGCTGTTTCATTACACGGCGGACCACCTGCAAGAGATGGCGGGAAACGTCTTCCGGGCGCTGAAGGACGGCGTGATTCGCGCCGAGGTGCGCCAGCGCTACCCGCTCGGCGCGGCGGCCGACGCGCATCGCGATCTCGAGGCGCGCCGCACCACCGGCCAGGTGCTGCTTCTGGCGTAGCCTGCAGTAACATATCAGTTGAATATCAAACGGAGGGCCAATGGCGGCCGCGACGAGCAGCGAGCGAAAGAAGCGCACGATCACCGAGATCCGCGAGTCGAAGAAGACCGGCGAGAAGATGGTCTACACCTCGGTGCTCGACTACACCTCGGCCAAGTGGGCCGAGACCGCCGGCGTCGAT
>DASRIR010000121.1:0-2003 GCA_035649875.1 Burkholderiales bacterium
CATCGTGCCGCGCTTCACCAGCACCGTGGCGACGGCGCCGCGGCCCTTCTCGATGCTCGATTCGAGCACCACGCCGACCGCTGCGCCGGTCTGCGGCGCCTTGAGATCGAGCACCTCGGCCTGGAGGAGAATCGTCTCGAGTAGCTGATCGATGCCCTGCCCGGTGCGGGCGGAAACGTTGACGAACATCGTGTCGCCGCCCCATTCCTCGGGGATGACGTTCTGCTTGCCGAGATCGTTACGCACGCGGTCGGGATCCGCGTCGCCCTTGTCGATCTTGTTGACCGCTACGACCATTGCGACATTCGCGGCACGCGCATGCTGGATCGCCTCCACGGTCTGCGGCATTACGCCGTCGTCGGCCGCGACCACGAGCACGACGATATCGGTGACGTGCGCGCCGCGGGCGCGCATCGCCGTGAATGCGGCGTGGCCCGGCGTGTCGATGAACGTGATCAGGCCCTTCGGCGTCTCCACCTGGTAGGCGCCGATGTGCTGCGTGATGCCGCCCGCCTCGCCAGCCGCGACCTTCGCGCGGCGGATGTAATCGAGCAGCGAAGTCTTGCCGTGGTCGACGTGACCCATGATGGTCACCACCGGCGGGCGCGGCAGCGCTTCGGCGGCGCCGTCATCGATCCGCAGCTGCTCCTCGAGCGTGTCTTCCTTGAACCGCACGGCCGTGTGGCCGAACTCCTCGACCACGAGCTGCGCCGTGTCCTGGTCGATGGGCTGGTTGATCGTCGCCATCACGCCCATCTTCATCATGACCTTGATCACTTCGTTGGCCTTGACCGCCATTCGGTTGGCCAGCTCGCCGACCGTGATCGTCTCGGATACCTGAACGTCGCGCTTGACCGGCGCCGTCGGCAGCTCGAAACCGTGCCGCGCATCGACGCTGACCTGGACGTGTCGGCGGCTGCGCTGCGCCTGCTTCTTCTTGAAACGCGCGCTCGCATCGACGCCGACATGCAGCTCCTGGCGACCGTACTTCGTGCCGCGACGCTCGTCGGCAGGCGCTTCGACGCGCGCCTTGGGCGCATGCGCCGGCGCGGGCGCCGGATGACGCGCCGGCTGCTCTGTCTTCTCGCGCTCTCGGACCTCCGCCTGACGGCGGGCCTCTTCCTCTGCGCGCAGCCGCGCCTCGTCGTCGACCTTGCGGCGCGACTCGGCCTCGAGCCGCTCGCGCTCGCGCTGCTCGGCCGCGCGCTTGTCCTGTTCGCGGCGCTCGGCCTCCATACGCACGGCTTCATCCGCCTGGCGCTGGCGGTCGAGCTCCTCCTGCCGCTGCCGCTGCTCTTCCTCGAGCACCGTGCGGTTGAGGTAGGTTCGCTTGCGGCGCACCTCGACGTTGACCGTTCGCGCCCGGCCCTGGGGCGAGGCGAGCTTGATCTCGCTCTGCGACTTGCGCTGTAGCGTGATCCGGCGCGGCGCGGCGGCGTCCTCGACGCGGCCATGGGCGCGGCGCAGGTGCGTCAGCAACTCCATCTTGGCCTCGTCGCTGATGATGTCGTCCGCACCCGCGACCTTGATTCCAGCCTCGTCGAGCTGGGTAATCAGGCGCTCGACCGGCACCTTGAGCACGTCCGCAAACTGAGTGACCGTGACTTCCGCCATGTGTGCTCTCCGGTCAGGCCTGCTGACTCTGCTCGAACCAGTGCTTGCGTGCCGCGAGAATCAGCTCGCCCGCGCGCTCCGGCGCGAGATTCGGAATCTCCGCCAGCTCGTCGATCGATTGCTCGGCGAGGTCCTCGCGGGTCACGATGCCGTGCCGCGCGAGCTCGGAGGCGAGATCCTCGTCCATACCCTCGACTTCGAGCAGGTCCACGGCGGGCTCGGCCGTCTCGATGCTCTCCTCCGATGCGATCGCCTGCGTGAGCAGCACGTCGCGCGCGCGGTTGCGCAGCTCCTGCACCATCTGCGCATCGAACTCCTCGATCGCCGCGAGTTCCGACTGCGGCACGTAGGCGATTTCCTCGATGCTCGAGAAGCCCGACTGCACCAGG
>DASRIR010000122.1:0-3200 GCA_035649875.1 Burkholderiales bacterium
GGGCGGCGCCGCTTCCGCGGGCGCGGCCCGCGTGCCGCCGGCGATGTCGTAGCCGGCGGCGAAACCGCGCAGGCTCGCCTCGGCGCCGCGGCCGCCATGACGGATCGCTTGTTCGCACGCCTCGCGCGTGAGCGGCAGCACTCCGCTCCCGGCCATCGCCCCGAAGAGCACGGCGTTGATCACGGTGCCGCTTTCCTCGGCGAGCTTGCGCATGTCGAAAAGCACCGGACGCTTCGCGAGCTCGCGCGCCGCCTCGAGCACGCGCGCGGACTCGAAGCGGCCGTCGGCCATCTGCATCTTCTCGACCGTGGCGTAAATGCGGTGCGTCGAAGCGATGAGCGTGGTGCGCTCGGGGCTCACGTAGCCGTTCAGCATGGCGCGCCCCGCTTCGATGAGCTCCGAAGCGACCATCACGTCGACGTTGCCGGGACTCGGTGTGAGCGAGAGCACCGGCTCCCGGCCGCCGAGAACTTCGCGCTGCGCCGGGTAGATCTCGAGGTAATAGGTGGTCGCGCCGGTGCGCTGCGCGACCCCGGGGATGGAGGTGGCCTGCGCCGGGAAGCCGCTCTGCGTCGCCGCCTCCATAAGCCAGTCGGCCATGACGCCGCCACCTTCACCGCCGAGCGCGGCGATGAGGATGGTGATCGGACGCTCGGGCAGGTTCATGCGATGCGATGGACGAGCTTGTCCCACGCTGTCGGATTCTGGATGATCTCCGCTCGATAGAAGGACGGGCACAGCACCGCGGCGTGCGCATTCTCGCCGCACAGGCCGCAGCCCACGCATCCGTCGATCACCGTCGCGACCGGGTCACGGCGCAGCGGATCCGGATTGTCCTTGATCGTCAGCGTCGGGCAGCCCGAGAGCCGGATACACGAGTGGTCGCCGGTGCACGTGTCCTCGTCCACGCCGTATTTCACTTTCACGTTTCTTTCTTTCCTCTGCATGCGCTCGGCGACAACAGGTTTCAGCCGGCGTTGCCGCTCGAGCTGGCACTCGCCTTCCGCGACGATCACCTTGAGGCCCTTTTGCGCCGTCGTCATGGCCTCGCGGTAAGTCTTCGTCATCGTCGTCACGTCGTAGTTATTCACCGTGCGCAGCCACTTCACGCCAAGCCCGGTCAATGTGTTCTCGATAGTGTGATCGGCATCGGCGGCGCTCCGGTCGAGCGCTTGCCGCCGCGCTTCCTCCGGCGGCGAGGAAATGAGCTCCTGCGTACCGGTCGCGGAGGCGTACCCGTTCTTCATGATGATGAGCACGCCGTCGCCCTTGTTCATCAGGTTCGACGCGACGCCGGAGAGCAGCCCGTTGTGCCAGAAGCCGCCGTCGCCCATGACCGCGACCGCCCGCTTGGTCTGCATTGGGGCCACGCCCGCCGCCGAGGCGAGGCTCATGCCGTAGCCGAGCAGGGTATTGCCCTGCGAGAAGGGCTCGAAGCTCGCAAACGCATGGCAGCCGACGTCCATGGCGACATGCGGCCGGCCGATGTCCTTCGCCACGAGCTTCATCGCCGAGAACACCGGCCGCTCTGGGCAGCCCACGCAGAACGTTGGCGGCCGCGCCGGCAACGCGCTGAGAAGATCGGACGCGGCGCTTTTGCTTTTGTCGACAGCGTCCAGCCATCGGGTTCCCGCGGAGACGTCCAGGTGCGGCGCATGCAGGCCGACGAAGCGCGCAATGCCGCGCACGAGCGACTCGACGTGGTACTCCCCCGCCATGTGCATGCAGTCCTTGCCGTGCAGCTTCGCGGCGACGTCGGCGCGGCGCAGGAACGTGGCGACTTCCTGCTCGATGAATTCCGGCTGTCCTTCCTCGAGGATGAGCAACGCCGCTTTGTCCCTCGCGAAGCCGACGATCTCCTCCGGCACGAGCGGATAGACGACGTTGAGCGCGAGGATCGGAATGCGGGTTGCACCAAACGGATCGGCGAGCCCGAGCGTGCGCAGCGCGCGCATCAGGCCGTTGTACAGTCCGCCCTGGACGACAATCCCGAGCTTTTCCGTTCCGGGGAACACTTCGTTCAGGCGCTTCTCAAGGATGTACTTGCGCGCCGCGGGCAGCCGCACCTCGGACTTGAGCTTTTCCTGCCGGAAAGTCGCCGGCGGGTGCGCGAGGCGGTCGTAGATGAATTCGCGCGGCGGACCATCGAGACGCTTCCGCGTCGAGACCGCGGGCGCTACGTTCGCTTTTGTCTTGAACGCACCGCGCACATGGCAGGCGCGGATCCTAAGCTCCATCATGACCGGCGTGCTCGACGCCTCGGAGAGCTCGAAACCCCGCTCCACCATGTCGGCGATCGTGGCGAGGTTGGGGCGCGGGTCGAGAAGCCACATGAGCGATTTCAGCGCGAAGGCGTGGCTGCGCTCCTGCGCGACCACGCCGCCTTCGCCGTAGTCCTCTCCAAGGACGATGAGCGTGCCGCCCATCACGCCGGCGCTCGCGAGATACGAAAGCGCGTCCGCGGCGACGTTGGTGCCGACGATCGACTTCCACGTCACTGCGCCGCGCGCGGGATAGTTGATCGAGGCGCCGAGCATCGCGGCGGCCGAGGCTTCGCTCGTGCAAGCCTCGACGTGCACACCGAGCTCGTCGAGATAGTCCTTGGCCTGCACCATGACATCGAGCAGGTGCGACACCGGCGCGCCCTGTTAGCCGCCGACGTAGGAGACGCCCGACTGGAGAAGTGCCTTGGTCACGGCGAGGATGCCTTCGCCGTGGAAAGTGTCGCCTTCGCCGAGGCGCAGCGACTCTATCTCGCGGGTGAACTGGCGTTCCACAGACGGTCCCACCAAGTGGCGTTCTGGATGACTTCCGCGCGATAGAAGGACGGGCACAGCACCGCAGCGTGCGCGTTTTCGCCGCAAAGGCCGCAGCCGACGCAGCCGTCGATGACCGTGGCGACGGGATCGCGGCGCAGAGGATCGGGGTTATCCTTGATGGTGAGCGTCGGGCAGCCCGACAGCCGGATGCACGAGTGGTCGCCCGTGCAGGTGTCCTCGTCGACCCCGTACTTCACGCGTACCGTGCGTTTTCCCTCCGATAACTGTTTTGAAACGACAGGCCTGAGCTTGCGTTGCCGCTCGAGCTGGCACTCGCCCTCGGCGATGATCACCTTGAGGCCCGGATAGTCGGTGGTCATCGCTTCCTTGAGCGTCTTCGCCACCTCGCCGACGCGATAGTTGTCGACGGTCTTCACCCAG
>DASRIR010000123.1:0-37083 GCA_035649875.1 Burkholderiales bacterium
GCGTCCATCGCCAGCACGCCGGCGTCGATGGCGTCGTAGACGCGCTCGGGCTTCGCCTTCTCCGCGGCGGCGCCCAGAGCGAAGAACAGCGGCAGGAAATGCTCGTCGGTCGGATGCGCGCGCGCGCCGTGCGGCGAGCGCGAGCGGTACTCGACCAGACTTTCCACGTCCTTCTGCTGCAGCTTGTCGAGCACCCAGGCCTGGAACTCTCGCGCGTAAGGCGCGGGCTGCCCCTGGCCGCGCGCCCAGTCGCGCAGGTTATGCGTCATGTGGCCGGAGCCGACGACGAGAACCTGCTCTTTCCCGAGCGGGCGAAGTGCTTTGCCCAGCTCTACGTGGTGCCGAGGCCCCAATGCCGGTTGCACGGAGATCTGCACAACGGGGATGTCCGCTCCGGGATACATATAGAGGAGCGGCGACCACGCGCCGTGGTCGAGCCCGCGGCAGCCGTCGATGCCAGCGGTGAAGCCTGCGTCCTTGAGCAGCTGCTGGGCGCGCTTCGCGACCTCGGGCGCACCCGGCGCGGGGTAGCGCAGGCGGTAGAGCGGCTCGGGGAAGTTGTAGAAGTCGTGAATCGTCTCGGGCTTGTCCGAGCCGGTGAGCATTGGCAGGTTGGTCTCCCAATGCGCCGAGGCGATCACGATCGCCTTGGGCTTCGGCAGACGCTTCGCGAGCGCCTGCCACGCCTCTCCAGCCGGTCCCGGCTGGAGGGCGTGCATCGGCGAGCCGTGCGAGATGAATATGGACAAATGAGCGCTCACGCCGCTTTCTTCAGCAGCCCTTCGGCCTGCAGCGCTTCCTGCACTTTGGGCCGCGCGCCGACGCGCTGCTGGAACGCGGCGAGGTTCGGCCACTTGGCGAGGTCGATGCCCTGGAACTTGGTCCAGTTGAGCAGCACGAAAAGGTACGCATCCGCCACGGTGAACTGCTTGCCCATCAGGTAGTCGCGGCCGGCGAGTTTCTGGTCGATCCAGTCGAAGCGCGACGCCAGGTTCTGCTTGGCGATCGGCTTGTAGTCCTCGGGCGTGTTCGGCTTGAAGAGCGGCGAGAACTGCTTGTGGATCTCGGAAGTGAGGAAGTTCAGCCACTCCTGCAGGCGGTAACGCTCGAAGCTGCCGGCCTTGGGCGCGAGGCCGGCCTCCGGCTTCTGGTCGGCGAGGTACTGCACGATCGCCGGGCCCTCGGTCAGGGTCTCGCCGTTGTCGAGCACCAGTGCCGGCACATAGCCGCGCGCGTTCACTTTCCAGTAGTCGCCGCCGCCTTCGATCGTCTTGTCCTTCGTGTTGACCTTCTTCAGCTCCAGTGGGATGCCGAGCTCGCGGGACACGATGTGGGGGGACAGCGAACAGGCGCCGGGTGCGTAATAAAGCTTCATAAAATCAATCTCCTGTGGTTAAGTAAGTAAGCGCTTCGTTATTGGGTTTGCAGCCGCAAGTTGGGTGCCGCGAAGCGGCTGGCGAGCGCGTAGCGCCCGTCGCCGAGCAGGGCGACCACGATCGAAGCCGCGATCAGGAACGCCGGGTACTCCCAGCCGCCGTTCGGGTTGCTGAAGACCCAGCCGTTGCCGACGTGCACCCACGCGGCGCCGGCCAGGATCGGAATGAGCGCGAGCGCGACCCAGCGGCTGCCGATCCCGGCGACGAGCGCGACTCCGCCGATCAGCTCGGCCCAGAACGTCGCATAGGCGAGCGCGCCGGGCAGCCCGATCGACTCGAAGAACTGCACCGTGCCCGCGAGGGTGTAGGTGAAGTGCTTGAGGACCAGCGAGTGCGCGATGAACATCACGCCGAGCGAGACGCGCAGCACGAGCGCGGCGTAAGGGGCGGTGCGGTTGTCGATCATGGATGGTTCTCCCTAAACATTGAGCGTGGAGGGGATCTTCCCCAGGCGCCCGGCGTGGTAGTCGGCGAACGCCTGCTGGATCTCGCGCGGCGTGTTCATCACGAACGGGCCGTAGCCAGCGACCGGCTCGTCGATCGACGCGCCGTTCATGACGAAGACCACCGCGTCGGCCTGCGCTTCGATGCGCACGACGTCGCCTTGCCGATCGAGGACGACGAGCTCGCCTTCGCGCGCGCTTTCGCCATTGACCGCGGCGTTCCCGCTGACGATGTACAAGCCCGCGCTAAAGCCGTCGCGCAGCCGCAGCTCGACCGATTGCCTGGCCTGCAGGCGGACATCCAAGAGATTCACCGGCGTGAACGTCTGCGCCGGTCCCTTCGCCCCTTCGTACTCGCCTGCGATCACCCGGACCGGACCCACGGAAGGAATGTCCGAAGCGAGCAAGGTCTGGTAACGCGGCGCGGTCATCTTGGACTTCGCCGGCAGGTTGACCCAGAGCTGCAGCGCGTGAAAGCGCCCGCCGCGGCGCGTGAATGCGTCGCTGTGCATTTCCTTGTGCAGGAGGCCCGAGCCGGCGGTCATCCATTGCACGTCGCCGGGGCCGATGCGGCCGCCATTGCCGGCGGTGTCTTCATGGTCGACTTCGCCGTCGAGCACCACGGTCACGGTTTCGAACCCGCGGTGCGGATGCCAGCCCACGCCGCGCGGCTTTTCCGCGGGCGGAAAGTCGGCCGGCCCGGCGTGGTCGAGGAGCAGGAACGGGGAGAGCTCGGGATGGCGCTGGTAGTCGAGCACTGTGTGGACCGGGAAGCCGTCGCCCACCCAGTGCCCTTCGGGCTGCTTGTGGATGCGGAGGATGTTTTTCATGGGATCAATATGAGCCCGATAAGATGTGGGATAAAGATGACTAATAGTAGTATATAGTCCCTAAAAACGGGACAATGGACCGCCTAAGCGCCATCCAGGTATTCGCCCAAGTTGTTGAATCGGGGAGTTTTGCCAAGGCGGCCGAGCGCCTCTCCCTGTCTACTTCAGCAACGTCCCGGCATGTCGCCGACCTGGAGGCCCATCTGCAGACCCGGCTCCTCAACCGCACCACCCGGCGGGTGAGCCTGACCGAGAGCGGGCGCGCTTTCTACGAGCGCGCGGTGCAGCTCCTCGCCGACCTTGAAGAGGCCGAGCAGGAGGCGGCGCGCGCCGCGGTCGTTCCGCGCGGCACGATCCGGTTGACTACATCGGTGAACTTCGGAGTGCGGCACCTCGCGCCGGCGATCGCCGACTTTCTCGCCCAGCACTCCGAGGTGCGCTTCGACGTCTCGCTTTCCGACCGCATCGTCGACCTGGTGGAGGAGGGCTTCGACCTCGGCGTGCGCGTCGGCAGCGCCGGCTCGGAGAACCTGGTGGCGCGCAAGCTCGGCGAGACGCGCCTCGTGCCCTGCGCCGCGCCCATCTACCTTGCGGCGCATGGCGCGCCCGAAGTCCCTGAGGACCTTGAGCGCCACAATTGCTTCACGTATGAATACGTGACGCCGCGCAACCTCTGGCGCTTCCGCGATCCATCGGGGCGCGAGCGCGCGGTGCGAGTTTCCGGCACGCTGCACTCGAACAACGGCGACCTGCTCGCCGAGGCGGCTGCGCGCGGCGCCGGCATCGTCTTCGAGCCGGCCTTCATCGTCGGGCCCGATGTGCGGGCAGGGCGCCTGGTTCCCCTGCTACAGGACTTCACGCCGCCGCCGGTGCCGATCTACGCCGTCTACCCGAGCCGCAAGCACCTTTCCGCCAAGGTGCGGCGCTTCGTCGAGTTCCTGGTGGAGCGCTTCGCCCAGGGGCAGGACTGGAACGCGGCATGAATCGCTTGGCGAAAGGGCTGGTGGGGATGCTGCTCGGCCTTCACGCCCTGGTTTCGAGCGCCGCGGATTGGGTCATCACGTCGAAGGCAGCCTACGCCGAGGCCGGGGCGCGCTTCGAGGTCACCGTGATCGCACCGCCGGGGCAGCCGCTGCCCGACGAGCTCGCCGCGCGCATGAGCGTGGACGTGGCCGAGATCGCGCTCACACTGAACGCGGCGGGCCCGGCGCAGAACGGCCGGCGTACGTACGCCGCGACCATGCCGCTCTCGGCCGCCGGGCCCATCACGCTGCGCCTCGTCGACGAGTCGTCCAACACGCTCGCCATCGTGGCGACGCGGCGCGACTCGCTCGACAACCGCACCGGGCGCCCGATCGAGGAGCGCGAGCCGCCGCTCTCGGAAAACGATCCGATGTACTTCATCGTCGGCACACGCGGCGGCACGAGCGCCCGCTTCCAGCTCTCGTTCAAGTACCGCCTGTTCGACGCGAGCGCCGGCTTCGGCCAGGACCAGCCCTGGCTCTCGGGCCTGTATTTCGGCTACACCCAGAACTCGCTCTGGGACCTGTCGACCGAGTCGAAAGCGTTCCGCGACACGAGCTACCGGCCGTCGATCTTCTGGAAATGGGAGCGCGCCGGCCAGAAATCGTTCTTCGACGGCGCGCGCATGGGCCTCGAGCACGAGTCGAACGGCGGCTCGGGCGACACCTCGCGCTCGATCAACATCGGCTTCGTGCGCCCGGAGTGGGAGTGGCGGCTCGCCGACGGCGCAAGCTTCGAGTTCACCCCCAAGATCTACAACTACCTCGACAAGGATGAGAACACCGACATCGCGCACTTCCGCGGCTACGTCGACTGGCGCGCGCGCTTCGATTCAGGCGCGAACTGGATCGCGACCAGCGTGCTGCGCTACGGCACCGCGGACAAGGGCAGCATCCTGATCGACGTGTCGCGGCGCATCCGCGACGTGAAATTCGGCCCGGTGGGCGGCTACCTGCACATGCAGTTCTTCGCCGGATACGGCGAATCGATCCTGGACTACAACGTGAAGAACAAATCGCAGCTGCGCATCGGCTTCGCGATCGTTCCGTAGAGGGGAAATCGAGAAAGGGGTCTGACCCCGTTTAGTGTCCTAAGGGGATTCGGTCTTGGGGGGCCGCCAGGTGTAGGGCACCGGCCCGGGGTTGCGCAGCACGCGCAGCATGCGCAGCGCGCCTTCCTTGCGGCCTTCGCCGCTGCGGTAGTAGCCCGGGACCAGCACGGTCTCGTAGAAGCCCATCGCGCGGTAGAAGCGCCGCGCCGCATCGTTGCCGGAGCGCAATTCCAGGTGGATGCTCGCCATGCCGGCCACGCGCGCCGATTCGAGCAGCCAGTCGAGCAGGCGCTGGCCGATGCCGACGCGCCGGTGCGACGGGCGCACCGCGAGCAGCACCAGGTGCGCGCGCTCGTCGCCGAATTCCATGATGGCGAACCCCGCCACGGTGCCTTTGTTCACCGTACTGGTCTTTGCCCCTTCACAGGCGACCACCGCGAGCGTTTCCCGGTCGCGCATCGCGCGCAGCACGCGCGCCGCGTCGTACTTCCAGCCCAGCCCCGATTCGATGAAGTCGCGCGACATCGTCGCGATCGCTTGCGCGTCGCGCGGCTCAGCGGGCCGGATGGTGATGGCGCGGGGCGTCATAAGGCCAGTATGCCATGAGAAAATGGCCGCTGTCGCGGGATGAAAGCCTCCAAGAAGCCCAACCTCATCGTCATCCTGGTGGATGACTTGCGCTTCGACGAAACCGGCGCGTCAGGGCATCCCTACATGAAGACGCCGAACATCGACCGCCTGGCGCGGGAGGGGGCGAGGTTCGCGAACGCGTTCCATACCACGCCGCTGTGCTCGCCGAATCGCGCCTGCATCGTCACCGGCCAATACGCGTCGCGTCACGGCATCATCGACAACGTCGGGCGCGAGGCGATGAGCCACCGCCTCGCCAACTATCACCTCGCGCTGCAGCACCAGGGCTACGAGACCGCGCATATCGGCAAGTGGCACATGGGCAACGACGCCGCGCCGCGCCCGGGCTACGACTACTGGGTGAGCTTCCGCGGGCAGGGAACCATCGTCGACCCCACTTTCTACGAGGATGGAAAAGAAAGGCAGTTGCGCGGCTACGTCACCGATCTCCTGAACGAGCGCGCGGTGCAGTTCCTCGCGCGCCGGCGGGACAAGCCCTTCGCCCTCTTCCTCGCGCACAAGGCGGTGCATCCCGACGTGCAGCAGAAGCAGGACGGCACCATCGACCTCGCCACGATGCAGGGGTACGTATTGCCGCAGCGCCATCAGGACCTGTATCGCGATTGCATCTATCCGCCGCGGCGGAACGTCATGGCCTTCGAACAAATCCTCAAGCAGAAACCGGCGTGGAAAGAGGTGTTCGAGCTTCGCGCGCGGCCCGAGAGCCGTGCGTTCCTCGACGGCCTGCACAGCGGCACGCAGGAGGAGATCCGGCGGCGCGCGGCGATGATGGCCTCCGTGGACGAAGGGGTCGGCTTGATCCTGGAGGAGCTCGCGCGCCGGAGCATGCTGGACGACACGCTGATTCTCTTCCTCGGCGACAACGGCTTCTTCTTCGGCGAGCACGGCCTGGGGGCCGAGCGGCGCTTTGCCTACGAGGAGGGAATCCGTACCGCGTTTTTCGTGCGCTACCCAAAGCTGATCCGGCCCGGCACGGTGCTCGAGCAGATGGTGCTCGCGCTCGACATCGCGCCGACCATGATCGAGCTGGCCGGCGGCCGGCCGGGGACGCAGATCCAGGGACTCTCCCTGCTGCCGATTCTTCGTCGTCCATCCGCTCGATGGCGCAAATCGTTCCTGATCGAGTACTACAACGAGTCGGCGTGGCCCTGGATCGTTGGCATGAGCTACAAGGCGGTGCGCACCGAGCGCGCCAAGCTGATCCACTGGGTGCACAAGGAAGGGGTCGACGAGCTCTACGACCTGGCGCGCGACCCCTACGAGATCCGCAACGTGATACGCAAACCGTCCTACGGTAAAGTGCGCACGCGGCTGTACAAAGAACTGAAAGCGCTGGTGGCGCAGGCCGCGGGCCTATAGGGGGGCAGCATGGAGCACACCAACATCGATCTTTCCGACGAGATCAAGGCGCGCTCGCACGCGCGGGCTGCGCAGAAGCTCGCCAACGCGTCGGGCGACGACCTCGTGCGCGAGCTGATGCATCTCAGCCCGGGCTTCGCGCAGGACGTGCTGGGCGAGCTGCCGACCGACGCGCGCGAGCGCGCGATCTCGGCCGCGCCAGCGGATGTGGCGCGGCAGTGGCAGCGCAACGGTCTCTACGACCGCGGTACGGTGGGGCGGATGATGGAGCCGGTGGTCGCCGCATTCCCGCCCGACACTAAGGTCGGCGACACCGTCGAAGCGCTGCGCGAGCTCGTGACGCGCGCGCTCATCACCTATGTCTATGTGGTCGACGACGACCACCACCTCCTCGGCCTCGTCACGATGCGCGATCTGCTTTTCAGCGCGCGCGAGCGCACGCTCGACCAAGTGATGCTGCGCGGCGCGTTCGCGCTGCACGCCGCGCTGCCGTTGCAGGACGCGATGCGGCTCGTGCTCGACCGGCACTACCCGGTCTACCCGGTGGTCGACGCCGAGCGGCGCCTGATCGGCCTGGTGCGCGGCCAAACCATGTTCGAGGCGCAGGCGATCGAGATCACGATGCAGGCCGGCAGCATGGTCGGCCTGGAGAAGGAAGAACGCCTGGCGACGCCGTGGCTGCACAGCCTGAAGCTGCGCCACCCATGGCTGCAGCTCAACCTGCTCACTGCCTTTCTCGCCGCAGCGGTGGTCGGCCTCTTCCAGGATACGATCGACCGGCTCGTGATCCTCGCGCTCTTCCTGCCGGTGCTCGCCGGGCAGTCGGGCAACACCGGGTGCCAGGCGCTCGCGGTCACGCTGCGCGGCATGACGCTCGGCGAGCTCAAGCCCGGCACCGAGCGCCCGCTGATCGCCAAGGAGACCTGGGTCGGCTGCCTGAACGGCGTCGGCGTCGGCATCGCCGCCGGGGTCGGCATGTACATCACCGCCACCGGCCAGGAGCAGTCCCAGCCGGTAATGCTCGCGTTCGTGGTGTTCCTCGCCATGGTCGCCTCGTGCATGGCGAGCGGCATCTCCGGCGCGATCATCCCGCTCACGCTTAAGCGCCTGGGCCTGGACCCGGCGACCGCGTCGAGCATCTTCCTCACCACCGCGACCGACGTGGTGAGCATGGGCATGTTGCTGCTGCTCGCTACGATTCTTGTGCGTTGAGTTCGTGACCCCACGTAGGCGCTTCCTGCTCGCGGCAGGCACGGCCGTATTCAGCGTGTCTCGGCTGGCACGATCGCAAAGCTCGTCTCGCGTCTACCGCGTCGGCTATCTCAGCAGCGGCACCCTGCGTAGTCCGTGGGTGTCCGCCATGGGACGTCGTTTCAGGGAACTCGGCTACATCGAAGGGAAAAACTTCGTGTTGGAGTCCAGAGGCCTGGGCGAACACCGGGACAAGCTTGCCGAGACCGCGGCCGAGCTGGCTCGCGCGAAGCCCGATGTCGCGATCGCCGCCGGCTCCGAGTCTGTCCTGAGAGCCCTCCGCCAGACGATGGGTACGACGCCGATCGTGATGGTTGCAGTGGACTACGACCCGGTGGAAAAGAACTACATCGCAGGCCTCGCGCGCCCGGGGGGAAACATCACCGGCGTCTACTTGCGCCAGGTCGAGTCGGCGGCGAAGCGGCTGGAGCTCCTGAAGGAAGCCTTGCCTCACGTCACGCGCGTCGCCGCGCTCTTCGACCACGCCACGCGGGACCAGTTCCGCGCCGCGGAAGAGGTCGCAGCGAAGCTCGGCGTCGAGCTAGTGCCGCAAGAGTTGCGCGGCATCACATATGACTTTCCGGCGGCATTGGCGGCAGCAGCTTCCGCGAAGGCGCAGGCGGTGCTGGCGCTCTCCTCTGGAGCATTCTTTCCTCTACGCGACAGATTGATCAGCGCCGCGCACAGCCATCGCCTGCCAGTCATTGCCAATCCGAACTATGCGGAAGCCGGCGCGCTCGTGGCATTCGGCGCCAGTTTCTCTCATATGTACGCCCGCGCCGCAGAGTACGCGGACCGAATATTGAAGGGCGCGAAGCCGGCCGAAATACCGGTCGAGCAAGCGTCGCAATACGATCTGATCGTCAACCTGAAAACCGCCAAGGCGCTTGGACTCACGATTTCGCAACGGGTCCTGGTTCGCGCGACCAGGGTAATCGAGTAGGCGCCGCTATCTAGGACAGGGGCGAAACTCGCAGTTCTTCGCCGGGTCGCGCCCCACGTAGCTGCCGTCGGGGCAGGCTTTCGCTTCCATGGTGCAGACGACGTTTGAGGGTCCTGCGCATGAGCACGCCGCGAGCGCGGCGGCCAGGATCAAAAGCCTCATACGTAGATCATTTTTCGCGTCATGCCGCCATCGATCACGAAGTTCTGGCCGGTGACGAAGCCCGAAGCTTCGGAAAGTAGATAGGCAACGAGCTCAGCGACGTCCTGCCCGACGCCGACGCGGCCCACCGGATGCTGCGCATGGTCTTTCTTGCGCACCGACTTGTGGCTGATCCAGCCGGGGCTGATGCAATTGACGCGCACCGCGGGGCCGAGGCTGAGCGCGAGCGCGTGCGTGAGGGCGACGAGGCCGCCTTTGCTCGCGACGTAGGCCTCGGTGTCGGGCTCCGACTGCAGCGCGCGCGTGGAGGCGATGTTGACGATCGCTCCCTTGGCGCGCCGCAGATGCGGGACCGCGTGCTTCGCCATCAGGAACGGGCCGGTGAGATTGACGCCGATGCGCCGGTTCCAGCGCGCGAGGTTCAGCTTCTCGATCGGACCGTCGTGCGGACCCGCAAGGCCGGCGTTGTTCACCAGCGCGTCCAGTCGCCCGAAGCGCTTGACCACCGCGCGAATGCAGGCGCGCACCGAGGCCTCGCGCGACACATCGGTCCGCACGAAGAAGAAGTCCGATTCTTGCAGGTCCGCTACCGCGACCTGGTAGCCGCGCCCGGCGAGGAGCAGCGCCGTGGCGCGTCCGATACCCTGCGCGCCGCCGGTGACGAGCGCGACCTTTTCAACGGAACGCCGCGCCTGAGGAGGAGTCACAGCGACATGCTTTCTCTCGAAGATTGTATCGCTCTGTCCGAATTGACCGAGGACGAGATCCTGGCGATCGCTCAGCACGAGCACATCCCGGAGATCGCCGCTGCCGAGCTCGGCAATTACCTCTCGCACACCGCCGACGGCCGGCTCGCGATCAAGTCCATGATCCGGGACGACATCCACGCCGCCGCGGCGCGCGGCGAGCGCGAACGCGTGCTCGCGCTGAAGATCGTGCTGCGCAACTACGTTTCCGAGCGGCGGGGTTTGGACTAGACTTTCCAAGGGGTTCTGACCCCCGAGGAGGGCGCCATGCAAGTGAAGGAGATCCTGCGCGTCAAGGGGAGCCGCCTGCTCAGCATCGAGCCGGCGGGCCGTGCCGCGGACGCGGTGGCGACGATGGCACGAGAGAACCTCGGCTCGCTGGTGGTGCTCGACCAGGGACGCATGGTCGGCATGCTGACCTTCCACGAGCTGCTGCGCGCGCTCGCCTCGCGCGGCGGCGCGCTCGGCGAGCTGAAGGTGTCCGAGATCATGCAGCGCAACCCGGTCACCGCGGCGCCGGACATGGAAGTGAACGACCTGCGCCGCACCATGATCGACAGCGGCGCGCGCTACCTGCCGGTGATGCAGGACGGCCGGCTGCTCGGCGTGATCTCGTTCCGCGACGTCGCCAAGGCGGTGCTGGAGGAGCAGGACTTCGAAAACAAGATGCTCAAGGGCTACATCAAAAACTGGCCTGCGTAGGAAGCTTCTTCTAGCAAGTCTGGGTGTCGGCGGCATGGCTGCCGTTGCAGCCTGGCGCTATTGGCCGGAACAAGGCTTCTGGAACCCGTGCCATGCGCGCCTACCGCGGCACCTGGCGCGCCACGAGCTCGTGCAGCGCGCGTGGGAGGGCATCAACCCGGCCGAGCTCTGGGACAGCCACTCGCATCTCATCGGCACCGGCGACTCGGGCAGCGGGATCTTCGTCAACCCGTCGAACGAGAGCCTGCTGAACCCCGGGCAGTACGCGCGCCGGCTGTTGTTTCTCAACGCAGGCTGCGTGCACGACGCCACCGGCAGCGTCGACCTGGCGTACGTCGACCGCATGCGCAACCTGATCGACGGCCTGCGTCCCGGCGCGAAGCTCGTGCTGTTTGCCTTCGAGCGCGCTTACGACGAGCGCGGCGAGCCCGACATCGCGCACACCGTGTTCCACATCCCGAACGAGTACGCGCGCGATGTCGCGAGGCGCCATTCGCAGGACTTCGAATGGGCGGCCTCGATTCACCCGTACCGGAAGGACTGCATCGAGGCGCTGGAAGCCGCGAAGCGCGACGGGGCGCGCGCCGTGAAGTGGCTCCCGTCCGCGATGGGCATCGATCCCGCTTCCGCCAAGTGCGACCGCTTCTACGAAGCGCTGAAGAAACTCGATCTGCCGCTGATCGCGCACGCCGGCCTCGAGCGCGCGGTGCTCGGGCGCGAGGCGCACGAGCTGGGCAATCCGCTGCGGCTGCGGCGCGCGCTCGAGGCGGGCGTGCGCGTCGTCGTGGCGCACTGCGCGTCGATGGGCGAGGACCGCGATCTCGATCGCGGCGCGAACGGGCCTTACGTGGAAAGCTTTTCGCTCTTCGTTCGGGTACTCGAGCAATTCAACACCTGCTACGGCGATATTTCCGCAATGACTCAGGTGAACCGCGCCGGCCCCGCGCTCGCTCGCGTGGTGGAGAACGAGTCGTGGCACGCGCGCCTGCTCAACGGCTCGGACTATCCGCTCCCGGGCGTGATGCCGATCTTCTCCGTCGATTACCTGGTCTCGCTGAAAATGGTTGAAGCCGCGGCGGCCGACGTGCTGCGCGAGATTCGTCTGCACAACCCGCTGCTCTTCGACTTCGTGCTCAAGCGCCATCTGCGCTCGAATGGCAAGTCGCTCTCGGCGGCGGTGTTCGAGACGCGCAAGTTTTTCGTGAGATGATCGCCGTATGTCGGGCAATTCGTTCGGCCTCCTCTATTGCGTGACCTCGTTCGGCGAGTCGCACGGGCCCGCTTACGGCGGGGTGGTCGACGGCTGCCCGCCCGGCCTGGAGCTTTCTTCGGCGGATCTCCAAAGAGAATTGGATAGAAGAAAGCCCGGTTCATCGCGGCATGTCACGCAGCGGCGCGAATCGGACGCGGTGGAGATCCTCTCCGGCGTGTACGAAGGCCGCACCACGGGCACCGCGATCGGCTTTCTCGTCCGCAACGAGGACCAGCGCTCGAAGGACTACTCGGCGATCGCCGAGAAATTCCGCCCGGGGCATGCGGACTACACGTACTGGCAGAAGTACGGTATCCGCGACGCGCGCGGCGGCGGCCGTGCGTCGGCGCGCGAGACCGTGGTGCGCGTCGCTGCCGGCGCGATCGCCAAGAAATGGCTGAAGGAAAGATACGGCGTGGTGATCCGCGGCTACCTGGCACAGGTCGGCTCGAGAAAGATTCCGTTCCGCGGCTGGGAGGAGGTGGAGCGCAATCCGTTCTTCGCGCCGAACCGGGAGATCGTGCCGGAGCTCGAGAAATTCATTGACGACCTGCGCGCGAGCGGCGACTCGTGCGGTGCGCGCGTCAACGTAGTGGCCGAGGGCGTGCCGGTGGGGTGGGGCGAGCCGGTCTACGGGCGGCTCGACGCCGACATCGCCTGGGCGATGATGTCGATCAACGCGGTGAAGGGCGTGGAAATCGGCGCCGGCTTCGGCGCGATCGAGCAGAAGGGCAGCGAGCACGGCGACGAGATGACGCCGGAGGGATTCGTTTCCAACAACAACGGCGGCGTGCTCGGCGGGATCTCTACCGGGCAGGACGTCACGGTGTCGCTGGCGCTCAAACCCACCTCCAGCATTCGGCTGCCGCGCAAGACCATCAACACCCGCGGCGAAGCGACGACCGTCGAAACCACCGGGCGCCACGATCCCTGCGTGGGTATTCGGGCGACGCCCATCGCCGAGGCGATGCTCGCGTGTGTCCTTGCGGATCATGCACTTCGCCACCGCGCGCAGTGTGGCGACGTCACGCCGCCGACGGTAGTAAAGCGTCGTAAAATCAATTAGTATGAGTTCAAAGCCGCCGATAAAACTCCCAAGAGAGAAGAACATGAGCAACAAAGGGCAGTTGCTACAAGACCCCTTTTTGAACACGCTCCGCAAAGAGCACGTCCCGGTCTCGATCTACCTCGTGAACGGGATCAAACTGCAAGGCCAGATCGAATCGTTCGACCAGTACGTGGTGTTGCTGCGCAACTCCGTCACCCAGATGGTGTACAAGCACGCGATCTCCACGGTCGTGCCTTCCCGCCCCATCAGTCTCGGCCCCGACAAGGAAGCCGAATAAGCCACTGCTAGAAAGACCCGCCGCAGCCGCCGATCCCCAGGCGGCGGTCATCGTGTGCCTCGATTTCGGCGATGCTCATTACGCAGAGAGCGTCGAGGAAGTGGTGCGCCTGGTGGAAAGCGCGGGGGTCAAGCGCTATCAGGTGGTCAAGGGCCGGCGCGCGCGGCCCGACCCGAAATTCTTCGCGGGCAGCGGCAAGGTGGACGAGATCGGGCGCGCCGCGGACGAGATCAACGCCATGTACGTGGTGTTCAACCATTCGCTGTCGCCGGCGCAGGAGCGCAACGTGGAGCGGCAGATCGTGCGCCGGGTGATGGACCGCACCGAGCTCATCCTCGAGATTTTCGCGCAGCGCGCGCAGACCAACGAAGGCAAGCTGCAGGTGGAGCTCGCGCAGCTCCAACACCTGTCGACGCGCCTGGTGCGCGGCTGGACCCACCTCGAGCGCCAGCGCGGCGGGCTCGGCAAAACCGGTGGCCCGGGCGAGACGCAGCTCGAGCTCGACCGGCGATACATCGCGAGCCGCGTGAAGACCCTGAAAGGGAAGCTGCTCCAGCTGCAAAAACAGAGAACGGTGCAGCGCCGCGCGCGCGCGAGGGGCGAGGTGCTGTCGGTCTCGATCGTCGGCTATACCAACGCGGGCAAATCGACCCTGTTCAACGCGCTCACGCGCGCCAAGGCCTACGAGGCGGACCAGCTGTTCGCGACGCTCGATACCACTACGCGCCGCGTGTGGATCCCTGGAGTTAGCGAGGCGTTTGGCGCTCCGGGTTCGGGAAACGTGGTGCTGTCCGACACCGTCGGCTTCATCCGCGACCTGCCGCACGGCCTGGTGGCGGCATTCCGCGCGACGCTGGAGGAGACGGTGCACGCCGATCTCCTGCTACACGTCGTGGATTCCTCGTCCGGCGTGCGCGACGAGCAGGCGGCCGCGGTCGAGAAGGTGCTCGCCGAGATCCCCGCAGGGCAGGCGCCGCGGCTTCTCGTCTGGAACAAGATCGACGCCGCCGGTCTGGAAGCGCGAGTCGAGCGGGATCAATATGGTAGGATTTCCCGCGTTTTCGTGAGCGCGCGCAGCGGAGCCGGGATCGACTTGCTGCGCGGCGCGATCGCCGAATTCGCAAAGGCCCGGGCCGCAGAACGAAGCCCGACAACGCAGCCGGCTCATACTCACTAGATCTCACTCGCCGAAATGTCCTTGAACGACCCCAACTGGGGGCGCGGCTCGCGCGGACCGCAGGGTCCGGGCGGCGGCAACCAGGGCCCGCCGGACCTCGACGAGCTCTGGCGCAACTTCAACCGGCGCCTGTCGGACCTGTTCGGGCGGCGCCGCGGCGGCGACGAGCCGCCGCGCCCGCCGAGCGCGCGCGGCCTGGGCGGCGGCGCCGGCGTGCTGATCGCGCTGGTGATCGCGGTGTGGCTCGCAAGCGGCTTCTACATCGTGGTGGAAGGTACGCGCGGGGTGGTGCTCACCTTCGGCCGCTATTCGCAGGAAACCGCGCCCGGCCTGCGCTGGCGCCTGCCTTGGCCGATCCAGTCGAACGAGATCGTAAACCTGCAGCAGGTGCGCACGCTGGAGGTCGGCTACCGCAACAACGTGCGCACCAAGGTGCTCAAGGAATCGCTGATGCTGACCGACGACGAAAACATCGTCGATCTGCAGTTCGCGGTGCAGTACACGGTGAAGGACGCGCGCGACTTCGTGTTCAACGTGCGCCGCCCCGACGAGTCGGCGATGCAGATCGCCGAAACCGCGGTGCGCGAAGTGATCGGCAAGAACCGCATGGACGCGATCCTGTACGAGACCCAGGTCGACGTCGCCAACCGCGCGCGCGACTTGATGCAGCAGATCCACGACCGCTACGGCACCGGCATCCAGATCAGCACCGTGACGATCCAGAACGCGCAGCCGCCCGAGCAGGTGCAGGCGGCGTTCGACGACGCGGTGAAGGCCGGGCAGGACCGCGAGCGCCAGAAGAACGAAGGCCAGGCCTACGCCAACGACGTCATCCCGCGCGCGCGCGGCACCGCCGCGCGCCTGGCGGAAGAGGCGCAGGGCTACCGCCAGCGCGTGATCGCCAACGCCGAGGGCGAGGCTTCGCGCTTCAAGCAGGTGCTGGCCGAGTACGCCAAGGCGCCGGCCGTGACCCGCGAGCGCATCTACCTCGAGACGATGCAGGCGGTCCTCACCTCGACCAGCAAGATCATGATGGACTACCGCGGCTCGGGGAACCTGCTCTACCTGCCGCTCGACAAAGTGATGCAGAGCGCCGGCGCGCCGGGCGAGGCCGCCGCGCCGCGCGCCACGCCGGCCGAGCCGCCGGCCGAGGCCGGGCCGCGCTCGCGCGAGACGCTGCGCAACCGCGAGAGAGGCGACCGCTAGATGAGAGCGCTCGGGCCCATCGTCGCGATCCTCGCCGTGGTGGCGCTGCTCGTGTCGAGCGCGCTGTTCACCGTCGACCAGCGCCAGAACGCGATCGTGTTCCAGCTCGGCGAGGTGAAGGAAGTGGTGAACCGCTCGGGGCTGCATTTCAAGTGGCCGCTGCTGCAGAACGTGCGCCTGTTCGACATGCGCATCCTCACCTTCGACGACGCCGAGCCGCTGCGCTTCCTCACCCAGGGCAACCGCCCGGTGCTAGTCGACTCGTTCGTCAAGTGGCGCATCGCCGACGTGCGCCAGTACTACGTGAGCGTGCAGGGCGACGAGTTCCGCGCCGCGACGCGCATCAAGCAGACCGTGGCCGGCGTGCTGCGCGACGAGTTCGGTGCGCGCACCGTGCACGAGGTGGTCTCGGGCGAGCGCGACGGGGTGATGAGCCGCGTGCGCGAGAAGGTCGACCAGGACCTGAAGCGCATCGGGGTCGAGATCATCGACGTGCGCCTGAAGCGCGTCGACCTGCCGCAGGACGTGAGCGAGTCGGTCTACCGGCGGATGGAAGCCGAACGCAAGCGCATCGCCAACGAGCTGCGCTCCACCGGCGCGGCCGAGGCCGAGAAGATCCGCGCCGACGCCGATCGCCAGCGCGAGGTGCTGCTTGCCGAGGCCTACCGCGACGCGCAGAACGTGCGCGGCCAGGGCGACGCGCGCTCGGCGTCGATCTACGCCGCGGCGTTCAACCAGAACCCCGAGTTCTATTCCTTCTACCGCAGCATGGAGGCGTACCGCTCGACCTTCCGCGGGCGCAACGACCTCATGCTGCTCGAGACCAACTCCGACTTCCTGCGCTACTTCAGGGACTCGCTAGGCAAGCCCGCGACGCGCAAATAACAGAATAAGCCGCCGCCGAACCAGCCGCCGCCCATGGCAACGACGTTCATCATGGCGCTCGCCCTGATGCTGATCCTGGAGGGCGTGCTTCCCTTTCTCGCGCCCAACCTCTGGCGCGACACCTTCCGCAAGATCACGCAGATGACCGACGGCCAGATCCGCTTCGTCGGCCTGTCGTCGATGATCGTCGGGCTGTTGATCCTGCTCTGGGTGCGCACGGGATGAAGTGGGTCCTGCCGGAATACATCGAGGACATTCTGCCGGCGGAGGCGATGCGTATCGAGGGCCTGCGCCGCAAGATCCTGGACCTGTTTTTCTCCTCCCGCTACGAGCTGGTCATGCCGCCGCTCCTGGAGTACGTCGATTCGCTCCTCACCGGCACCGGCCATGACCTCGAGCTGCGCACCTTCAAGGTCGTCGACCAGCTCTCCGGCCGGATGATGGGCGTGCGCGCGGATATCACGCCGCAGGTCGCGCGCATCGACGCCCACCTGCTCAACCGCAAGGGCGTCACCCGGCTTTGTTACTGCGGCAGCGTACTGCACACGCGCCCGCAGGCGCCCGGCGCGACGCGCGAGCCGCTGCAGATCGGCGCCGAGATCTACGGCGCCGCCGGCGTCGAGGCCGACGTCGAGATGCTCGAGCTCCTCTGCAAGGCGCTCGAGCTCGCCGGGGTGCGCAAGGGCCGCATCGACATCGGCCACGTCGCGGTGTTCCGCGCCATTGCGCACGACGCGGAAGTGAGCGCCGAGGACGAGGCGGCGCTGTTCGAGGCGCTGCAGCGCAAGGACGTGCCGGCGCTGAAGGAACTGTCGAAGAAGCTTCCCGCCAGGACGCGCGAAGCGCTGCTCCTCCTGCCGAGCCTGTATGGCGGCGCGGAAATCCTGGACGACGCCGAAAAGCGCCTGCCGAAGATCGACGAAGTGAAGCGTGCGCTCGCGACGCTGCGCAAGCTCGCCAAAGCCTGCAAGTTCCCGGCCAGCTTCGACCTCGCCGAGCTGCGCGGCTACCACTACCATTCGGGTGTGGTGTTCGACGCCTATTGCGACGGTGTCGCCGGTGCCGTCGCCCGAGGTGGCCGCTACGATGAAGTCGGCAAGGCCTTCGGCCGTGCGCGCGCTGCAACCGGCTTCTCGATCGATCTTAGAACCCTCGCGGGAGTAGCGAAATAAGGCAATGAAAGCACGCAACGTCGTCGTGATCGGCACGCAGTGGGGCGACGAAGGCAAGGGCAAGATCGTCGACTGGCTGACCGACCGCGCGCAGGGCGTGGTGCGCTTCCAGGGCGGGCACAACGCCGGCCACACGCTGGTGATCGGCGGCAAGAAGACCGTGCTGCACCTGATCCCCTCGGGCATCCTGCGGGGGAACGTCGACTGCTTCATCGGCAACGGCGTGGTGGTCTCGCCGCAGGCGCTGGTGGCGGAGATGGACGAGCTCGAGGCCGCCGGTGCGCGCGGCGTGGTGGCGCGGCTCTCGATCTCGGAGGCCTGCCCGCTCATCCTGCCGTACCACGCGGCGCTCGACCACGCGCGCGAGGCGGCGAAGGGCGAGAAGAAGATCGGCACCACCGGGCGCGGCATCGGGCCGGCGTACGAGGACAAGGCGGCACGCCGCGCCATCCGGGTGCAGGACCTCTTCGACCCGAAGCGCTTCGCCGAGAAGCTGCGCGAGCTGCTCGAGTTCCACAACTTCGTGCTGAAGAACTACTACCACCAAGAGGAAGTGAGCTATCAAGAAACCCTCGATCAGACGCTCGCGCTCGCGCCGCGCCTCGCGCCGCTGATCGCGGATGTGCCGCGCGCGCTCTATCACGCGAACCGCGCCGGCAAGAACCTGCTGTTCGAAGGCGCGCAGGGCTCGCTGCTCGACATCGACCACGGGACTTATCCGTTCGTCACGTCGTCGAACTGCGTGGCGGGCGCCGCGGCGGCGGGCGCGGGGATCGGTCCGCACCACCTGCACTACGTGCTGGGGATCACCAAGGCGTACACCACGCGCGTCGGGGGCGGGCCTTTCCCAACCGAGCTGTCCGACGACGTCGGCGAGCGGCTGCGCCAGCGCGGCCAGGAGTTCGGCGCCACCACCGGCCGGCCGCGCCGCACCGGGTGGTTCGATGCCGCCGCGCTCAAGCGCTCGATCCAGCTGAACGGGGTATCGGGGCTTTGCATCACCAAGCTCGACGTGCTGGACGGCGTCGAAGCGGTGAAGATCTGCGTTGGCTACAAGCTCGATGGCACGCTTTCGGAAATCCTCCCCGTCGGCGCCGAGGAGCTCGAGCGCTGCCACCCGGTCTACGACGAGCTGCCGGGCTGGATGGAGAGCACGGTGGGCATCAAGTCGCACGACACGCTGCCGAAAGCGGCGCGCGCGTACCTTAAGCGCATCGAGGAGCTTGCCGGGGTGCCGATCGATCTCATCTCCACCGGCCCCGATCGCGAGGAAACGATCGTCCGGCGCCACCCCTACGACGTCTGAGTACGGACTGCGCCGGCCCGAGCGGGTTTGGGTGTGCTCGGATTCCTGGATCACCGGCTGGCGGCACACGCTGCGCGCCTTCACGCATTCCTGCACGCCGTAATCCAGGTCGGCGAGGCCGGCCGACTGGTTCGCCATGAAGCGGCGCAGCACATCGGCGTAGTTGAGGATCGCGATGTTCTGTACCATTTCGGGGTCGAGCTGCAACTCGCGCAGGCCGTACGCGGTCGTAATACCGGGGATGATGAGATCGAAGGTCTGCTGCGCCTCGCGGTAGGCCGCCTGTCGATTTGCAATGACTGCCTGTCATGACGCGCGCACGGCGAATTCCGCGCGGCGCCGACAGCGCGACGGTCGTCGGCGTCGCAGAATATGCGCGTGCCCTACTCGGACATCGACGACGCCCGCGCGCATCACGCCGCCCTCCGGCAGATCGTTACGCACCATGCGGGCCCCGCCGACTGGCGGAGTCTGCAAAGGGTGCTGCAGCTCTGCCGCCGCGCGGCGGCCCTGATCGAAGATCGCTACTGCCGCGACAAGCTGCGCCTGGTGGAGGACTTCTCCGCCGAGATGTTCTCGCACGGCGAGAGCCGCACGCAGTACCTGCGCCAGCGGATCCTGGACGCGCTCGAGCTGTTCGGCAGCCGGCTCTACACGCTCGAAATCGTGCGCCGCTCCGCGGTGCGCAACAACACAGTTCCCGCCTAGTACAATTCAGGAAACTACGCGGCTGTACGCTGCGGTGTTGGTATTGGTGCCGAGGAAGGGACTCGAACCCCCACAGTGTTGCCACCGCTAGGACCTGAACCTAGTGCGTCTACCAATTCCGCCACCTCGGCAGGCGAGGCGCGATTTTAGTTGCAGGTCCCTGACGTGTCAAAGAAAAAAGCCAAAAGAACCGCGCTGCGCCGACGCAATCGCGCGCAGCGCACCGAAGCACCCGAGCCGCAGCGAATCCTCGACGCGCTGCGCGCCGCGCGCGCGCCGCTCGAGCCCCGCGAGCTGGCCGCGCGGCTGCACGTGCCGCGCCACGCGCGGCGCGAGTTCGAGCGCGCGCTCGCCACGCTCGAGCGCGCCGGCGACGTGGTGCAGAACCGCGCCGGCAGCTTGCTGCTCGCCAAGCGCATCCAGCTGATCGCCGGGCGCGTCGAAGGCCATGCCGACGGCCATGGGTTTCTCGTTCCGGATGAAGGCGGCAACTCGATGTTCCTGCCGGCGGCCGAGATGCGCCAGCTAATGCACGGCGACCGCGCGGCGGTGCGCATCTCCGGGCGCGACGCGCGCGGGCGCGCGGTGGGCGAGGTCGTCGAGGTCCTCGAGCGCGCGAACCGGCGCATCGTGGGCCGGCTCCATTCCGAGCACGGCGTGCTGTTCCTGGTGCCCGAGGACCGGCGCATCGCCCACGACATCCTCGTGCCGCCGGCGGAAGCGGGGAAAGCAAAGCCGGGACAGGTGGTGACGGTCGACCTCGTGGCTCAGCCGAGCCCGCATGCGCAGCCCATTGGGCGCGTGGCCGAAGTCATCGGCCACCACACCGATCCGGGGATGGAGATCGAGATTGCGCTGCGCAAGTTCGACCTGCCCTACGAATTCTCGAAAAAAGCGCTGGCCCAGGCCCGGGCCCTGCCGGACGAGGTCGCCGAGCTCGAGAACCGCAAGGATCTGCGTGAGCTGCACCTCGTCACGATCGACGGCGAGACCGCGAAGGACTTCGACGACGCGGTGTTCGCGCGGCGCGAAGGCAAGGGCTGGCGGCTGTGGGTCGCGATCGCCGACGTCAGCCACTACGTGCGCCCGGCCGACGCGCTCGACCGCGATGCGCGCGAGCGCGGCACCTCGGTGTATTTCCCGCGGCGCGTGATCCCGATGCTGCCGGAGAAGCTTTCGAACGGGCTTTGCTCGCTCAACCCGAACGTCGATCGCCTGGCGATGACATGCGAGATGGCGATTACGCCCCAGGGCGAGGTCGCGCGCTACGAGTTCTACCCGAGCGTGATCCGCTCGCGCGCGCGGCTCACCTACACCGAAGTCTGGAGCCGACTGTCGAGCGGAAAAGCGCCGGAGAACCTGCAGACGCTCTACGATCTGTTCCAGGCGCTTTACGCGGAGCGCAGCCGGCGTGGCGCGATCGACTTCGACACGCTCGAGACCCGCATGGTGTTCGACGCGCGCGGCAAGATCGAACGCATCGTGCCCGAGAAGCGCAACGACGCCCATCGCATCATCGAGGAATGCATGCTGGCGGCCAACGTCTGCGCGGGCAACTTCCTCGCGAGCCGCAAGCAGCCGGTGCTCTACCGCGTGCACGACGTGCCCGCGGCCGACAAGGTGGCGGCGCTGCGCGAATTCCTCGCCGAGCTCGGCCTGCAGCTCCCCGGCGGCGAGATCCCGCGGCCGAAGGACTACGCGCAGCTCCTCGAGCGCATCCGCAAGCGGCCGGATTTCGGCCTGCTGCAGACCATCCTGCTGCGGTCGCTCAAGCAGGCGGTGTACAGCCCGAGCAACGTCGGCCACTTCGGGCTCGCGTTCGAGGCCTACGTGCACTTCACCTCGCCGATCCGGCGCTATCCCGACCTCCTGGTGCATCGCGCCATCAAATTTGCACTTTCCAATAAAACCTATGTTGAGCACGACTGGGAAGCGCTCGGGCGCCATTGCTCGGAGACCGAGCGCCGCGCCGACGACGCGAGCCGCGACGTCGAGAACTGGCTCAAGTGCTTTTACATGCGCGACCACGTCGGCCGCACGTTCTCGGGCAGTATCACCGGCGTCGTGCCGTTCGGCTTGTTCGTGACGCTGGACGATTACTTCGTCGACGGCCTGGTGCACATCTCGGAGCTCGGGCGCGACTACTTCCAGTTCGACCCCGCGCGCCACATGCTGCTGGGCGAGCGCACCGGCAAGCGCTACCGCCTCGCCGACCGCATGACGGTCAAGCTCGTGCGCGTGGACCTGGAAACGCGCAAGATCGATTTCGTTCCCGCATGAAGGAGCCGAGAGTAGTCTTCGGTTTTCACGCCGTGCTGGCGCGGTTGCGCGCCGACCCGAAGTCGGTGGTGGAGATCTTCCTCGACGAGACGCGGAACGACGCGCGCGCGAAGGATCTCGCCGCGCTCGCCGGGCGCTCGGGCGTGAGCCTGCATCGCGTGCCGACCAAGCGTCTCGACGGGTTTTACGGGGGCGGGCGGCACCAGGGCGTCGTCGCGCGCGTCGAGGTCAAGAACCTCGCCGACAATCTGGACGAGATCCTCGGACAGGTCGACAAGCCGCTGCTCCTGGTGCTCGACGGGGTGACCGACCCCCATAACCTGGGTGCCTGTCTGCGGGTGGCGAACGCCGCCGGTGCGCACGCGGTAATCGCGCCGCGCGACCGGGCGGCTGGCATTACCCCGGCAGTCTCGAAGGTCGCCAGCGGTGCCGCCGAAGCGACGCCCTACCTGATGGTCACCAATCTTGCCCGCACGCTCGCGGAGCTCAAGGAGCGCAACGTCTGGATCGTCGGCGCCGACGAGCGCGCGGACCATACGCTCTACCAGGCGGACCTTCCGGAATCAATCGCTTGGGTGCTCGGCGCAGAAGGCGAGGGCATGCGCCGACTGACGCGCGAAAGCTGTGACCTTCTTGTCCGGATCCCGATGAAGGGCGAGGTGGAAAGCCTGAACGTCTCGGTGAGCGCCGGCGTCTGCCTTTTCGAATCCTTACGCAGGAGGTTCTAGACCGGAGGGCGGCTCAGGCCTACCATTGGCTTGAGGGGGAGCACATCACGGCATGCGCGCGCTGGTCATCGACGATCATCCGCTGATCCACGACATCATGCGCGCTGTGCTGCAGAGGGCGTTCGGCGAGGTCGACGTCAGGACGGAAGCCACGCTCGAATCCGGCATCGCGAGCGCCGGCGGCGAGCCCCCCGATCTGGTGCTGCTCGACCTGGGGCTGCCGGGCTACCAGGGGCTCGATGCGCTGTTCCGCTTCCGCATCCATTTTCCGGAGTTGCCGCTCGTCGTGCTTTCGGCGGCGGTGGACCGCGGCTCGATTCTGGGCGCGCTCGAGGAGGGCGCGGTGGGCTACATCCCGAAGACCTCCACGCCCGAGGTGATGGTCGCCGCCCTGAAGCTGGTCAACGCCGGCGGGACCTACGTGCCGCCCGAAGCGCTCGAGGAGCCGGGCAAGGGCGCGCCGCGGCGCCGCACGTTCGAGCTGACCGAGCGGCAGAAGGATGTGCTCGGGCTCATCCTCAAGGGCTACAACAACGAGCGCATCGCGCTCGAGCTGGCGATCGCGCCGAATACGGTGAAGCAGCATGCGCACGCGATCTTCACGGCGCTCGGCGTCTCGAGCCGCGCCGAAGCCGTGATCGCCGCCACCCGCCAAGGCCTCGGCATCCGCTGAGCCGCACTTGGCGTCCCGATCGGCGCCGAACTCGGCCCTCCCATGACGGTCTCACCGCCATGGAATACCGACCGCCCGACCCCACTCTCATCGAAGTCAACCGCGACGCCTTGGACTTCTGGGCGCGCACGCTGGAAACCGACCCCGAAAAGATCCGCCAGGCCGTCCAGAAGGTCGGCCCGGAGCTGGAAAACGTGAAGCAGGAGCTCGGCATCGCTGGCGTTTAGTGGGTTGTTTCTGCTGTTATAATTCGCGCCCTTCCGGGTCGCGTCACTACGCATGGTGAACCGGCCAAACCCACAGGAAAAGGAGCTACCCGACATGCGGCATTACGAGATCGTTTTCATCGTTCATCCCGACCAGAGCGAGCAGGTCCCGCAGATGGTCGAGCGCTACAAGGGCCTGATCGCGCAGCGCAACGGCACCGTGCACCGCCTCGAGGACTGGGGCCGGCGCCAGCTCGCCTACCCGCTCGCCAAGGTCCACAAGGCGCACTACGTGCTCATGAACATCGAGTGCGACAACGAGACCCTGAAGGAGCTCGAGCACTCGTTCAAGTTCAGCGACGCGGTGCTGCGCCACCTGATCGTGAGCATGCCGAAGGCCCACACCGCGCCCTCGCCGATGATGCGCGAGGAGAAGTCGAAGTCGATGATGGGCGAGCGCGGCGCGGATGCCGGCCGGCCGGGCGAGGCCACTGAACCGAGTCGAGCTGAGCGGCCGGTTGCTTGAGCTCGGCGCGCTGCGTTACACGCCCGCAGGCGTGGCCGCGGTCGAGTTCAGGCTCGGGCACGAATCCGAGCAGGACGAAGCCGGCGGCCGGCGCGCGATCCAGGCTGAAGTGAGCGCGATCGCATTTGAGACGCAGGCCAAACTGTTGACGGGCCGGCCGCTGGGCAGCCCCGTCCGGGTTGAGGGCTTTCTCGGCGCGAAGAGCAAACGCTCGAAGAAGCTGATCCTGCACGTGACGAACATCGAATTCATCGAAGGAGAGAAGCATGCCGCCGCCGCGCAGAGGTAAAGGCAAGGGCAAAGGAAAGTTCGGCAAGGACAAGAAGGACCGCGGGCAGAGGGCGCTGTTCCGGCGCCGCAAGTTCTGCCGCTTCACCGCCGAGAAGGCCGAGTGGATCGACTACAAGGACGTCGAGACGCTGAAGGATTTCGTCAATGAGACCGGCAAGATCATTCCGGCGCGCATCACCGGCACCGCCGCCGGCTACCAGCGCCAGCTGTCGGAAGCGATCAAGCGGGCGCGGTTCCTCGCGCTCCTGCCGTACACGGACCTGCACTGACATGGAAGTGATCCTGCTGGAAAAAATCGCGAACCTGGGCGAGCTCGGCCAGGTGGTCAAGGTGAAGGACGGCTACGCGCGCAACTACCTCATCCCGCACGGCAAGGCGAAGCGCGCGACCGAGCAGAACCGCAAGGCCTTCGAGGCGCGGCGCGCGGAGCTGGAGAAGGCGCAGGCCGCGGCCCTCGCCAAGGCGCAGGAGCGCGGCGCGAAGCTCGACGGCCTCACGCTGCAGATCACGCAGAAGGCCGGCCCGGACGGGCGCCTCTTCGGCTCGGTCACCAACTACGACCTGGTCGAGGCGCTGAAGAAGCAGGGCCACGAAGTCGAGCGCGCGCAGATCCGCATGCCGCAGGGGCCGCTCAAGCAGGTCGGCGACTACCCGCTGGAGATCGCGCTGCACACCGACGTCGAGGTGAAGATCACGGTCTCGGTTCTCGGCGAGCAATAAAGCTTTCGCTTTGCTGACGAAAAAGGGGCTCGCCGAGCCCCTTTTTTTATTGCGCGGCTGTCAAGAGAAATGTTTTTTTCTTCTACAGTATGATTCACAGCTTATCGACACCGTACTCACAGCTAATCCACAACGGGTCGTGCCTCCTTGCCTCGGGGCGGTGAATTTTTCAGCAGCAGCGGCGCGCGCTTGGATTTCCGGAGCGCACGTTTCGACTGATCGAATCGAAAAGCGCCTGGGCATTTCTATGATCTCGGCCTCGGGGAGGTAACCACAACGATGGCCGTCGCACAGCAGGCCGCGCGTCCGGACGCGCCGGATCCGCAACTCGTAGCGCTCAAGCTGCCGCCGCATTCGGTCGAGGCCGAGCAGTCGCTGCTCGGCGCGCTGCTGATCGACAACCAGGCCTTCGACCGGGTCGCCGACCTGGTGGCCGCCGCGGACTTCTACCGCGACGATCACCGCAGGATCTGGCGCCACATCGCGCGCCTGGTCGAGGCGACCCGCCCCGCCGACGTGGTCACGGTGTCGGAGTCGATCGAGGCGAGCGAGGACAAGGACAAGACCGGCGGCGCGGCCTACCTCGCCGCGCTCGCGCAGAACACGCCGAGCGCGCTCAACGTGCGCCGCTACGCGGAGCTGGTGCGCGAGCGCGCCGTGCAGCGGCGCCTGGCGCAGGTGGCGACCGAGATCGCCGAGACCGCGCTCGCGCCCACCGGCAAGGACGTCGGCCAGCTGCTCGACGAGGCCGAGTCGAAGATCTTCCAGATCGCCGAGTCCGGCGCGCGCAAGGACCAGGGGCTGATCGGCATCAGCCCGGTGCTCGCGAAGGTGTTCGAGCGCATCGATCACCTGCACAGCCAGGACAATCCTTCCGACATCACCGGGGTGCCGACCGGCTTCGTCGATCTCGACCGCATGACCGCCGGCCTGCAGCCGGGCGACCTGGTGATCGTCGCCGGCCGCCCCTCGATGGGCAAGACCGCGTTCGCGCTCAACATCGCCGAGCACGTCGCGCTGCACCCGACCGTCGGCCTGCCGGTGGCGATCTTCAGCATGGAGATGAGCGCGAGCCAGCTCGCGATGCGCGTGCTTTCGTCGATGGCGAAAGTCGACCAGACGCGCCTGCGCACCGGGCGTCTCAACGACGAGGAGTGGGGCAAGCTCACCGACGAGATCGCGCGACTGAACGAGGCGAAGATTCACGTCGACGAGACCGCCGCGCTCAACGCGCTCGAATTGCGCGCGCGCGCGCGGCGCATGAAGCGCGAATACGGCAAGCTCGGGCTGGTGGTGGTCGACTACCTGCAGCTCATGTCCGCCAGCGGACAGGGCGAGAACCGCGCGACGGAGATCTCCGAGATCTCGCGCTCGCTCAAGGCGCTCGCCAAGGAGCTCGACGTGCCGGTGATCGCGCTGTCGCAGCTCTCGCGCGCGGTCGAGCAGAGAAACGACCGCCGGCCGCTCATGTCCGACCTGCGCGAATCCGGCGCGATCGAGCAGGACGCGGACGTCATCCTTTTCATCTACCGCGAGGAGGTGTACGCGCCCGACAAGGAGGAGGCCAAGGGCCGCGCCGAGGTGATCGTGGGCAAGCAGCGCAACGGTCCGATCGGCGTGGTACCGCTGACCTTCCTCGGGCGCTACACGCGCTTCGGCAACTCAACGGACGGAGGTGGACAATGGCCGAACCGATGATTGCGCAAGCTTCACCCTACGCCGTGGAGCTCGCCGCCGGAAACCACTGGTGGTGCCGCTGCGGCCAGTCCAGGCGCCAGCCGTTCTGCGACGGCTCGCACAAGACCACCGAGTTCAAGCCGGTGAGGTTCAGCATGACCGAGGCGCAGAAAATCTGGCTCTGCGGCTGCAAGCGCAGCGGCAACCCGCCGTTCTGCGACGGGTCGCACAAGAAGTTACCGGTTACTTCGTAGCGTTTACTTCTTCGTGGCGCTCCAGTTGCCGGTAGCGCCCTTTTCGTCGCGGAAGGTGCCTTCCATCTTGCCGCCCGTCACACGGCCGGTGAAGTCGCGGCGCAGGCCGGTCTGGTCGAGGTAGGAGAAGGCGATGTTGCTGCCGCGCAGGCGCGCGTCGCGCAGCCCGGCATGGATCGGGCCCAGGGTGACCGTGCCGCTCACCTTCTGGAAAGTCTGCTCCAGGGCCATCTCGGTCTTCTGCGCGCCCGCGTCCAGGTTCCAGCTGCCCATCACGTTCGCGGGCACCACCCAGAAGTAGGCGCGGCGGCCGTCCAGCGTTGAAATCTCGTCGGCTTCCCAGTCCTCCATGCTGAAGGAGTGCGACACCACGCGCGTGCCGGGGCGCATCGACAGGAGCTGCGGCCGCAGCTTCATGTTGAGCGCGGGCAGCAGGTAGAGCGTGACCACGGTGGCCTGGCTGAAGTCGGTGGCGAAGATGTCGCCGTGGCGGATGACCGCCTTGCCCTCGCCGTTGCCCGCGACGCCCGCGCTCGTCGCGTTGGCGTTGGCGTGCTTCACCATCTCCGGGTTGTATTCGATGCCGACCGCGCGCGCGCCGAATTTCTTCGCCGCCATGATCGCGATCTTGCCGTCGCCGGCACCGAGATCCCACACGAAGTCCTGCGGCGTAACCTGCGCCATCGTCAGCATGCGCTCCACCACGTCGTCGGGCGTGGGCACCCAGATCACGTCCTTGCCGGCCTGGCCGACCTGGGGGGTGAATTGCGCGAGCGCGGGGAGGGCGATAGCAAATGCAACAACTGCGGCAAGGCGAGCGAGGGAAGTCATACGGTTCCGGGCGATAAGGAGGCAACGAATTTAGCAGAAACACCGCGCCGGATGGCGAAACACCCTCCGGCGCGGGTTATTCCTCGGGGTCTGACCCCGATTTCTTACAGCACTTCTGCTGCGCGATCCGCCAGGCGCGAGCGCTCGCCGCGCGCGAGCGTCACGTGGCCGGCGTGCCCCCAATCCTTCATCCGGTCGACGACGTAGGTGAGCCCGGACGAGCCCTCGGTGAGGTACGGGGTGTCGATCTGCGCAATGTTACCCAGGCACACGACCTTGGTTCCCGGCCCGGCGCGCGTCACCAGCGTCTTCATCTGCTTGGGCGTCAGGTTTTGTGCCTCGTCGATGATCAGCCACTTGTTGACGAACGTGCGCCCGCGCATGAAGTTGAGCGATTTGATTCTTATCCTGGACCTGACCAAATCGCGCGTGGCGGCCCTTCCCCATTCGCCGCCCGATTCGTCCGAGGCGTTCAGCACGTCGAGGTTGTCCTCCAGCGCGCCCATCCACGGCTGCATCTTCTCCTCCTCGGTACCGGGCAGGAAGCCGATGTCCTCGCCGAGCGGCACCGTGACGCGCGTCATGATGATCTCGGAATAGCGCTTCTCGTCGAGCACCTGGGTGAGGCCGGCGGCGAGCGCGAGCAGCGTCTTGCCGGTGCCGGCCTGGCCGAGCAGGGTGACGAAGTCGACCGCCGGGTTCATCAGCAGGTTGAGCGCGAAGTTCTGCTCGCGGTTGCGCGCGGTGATGCCCCAGACCGAGTTCTTTGCGTGCGTGTAGTCGCGCAGCGTCTCCAGCACCGCGACGCGGTTCGCGGTTTCCTTGACCAGCGCGTACAGCGGCTTGTCGCCCGACTCGTCGTAGACGAACTCGTTCACGTGCAGCTTCGGCACCAGCGGGCCGCGTACGCGGTAGTAGGTGTGGCCTTCCTTTTTCCACGACTCCATGTCCTTGCCGTGCGTGTTCCAGAAGTCGCGCGGAAGCGGGCGCACGCCGGTGTAGAGGAGATCCGCGTCCTCCAGCACCTTGTCGTTGTAGTAGTCCTCGGCCGGCAGGCCGAGCGCGCGCGCCTTGATGCGCATGTTGATGTCTTTCGACACCAGCACCACCTCGCGCTGCGGCTCCTTGTCCTGCAGGTAGCGCACCACCGACAGGATCTGGTTGTCGGTCTTGCCGGAGGCGAGCGTGGTCGGCAGCTCGCCGTTGATCGCCTCGGTCTGCAGGAACAGGCGCCCCTTGGCGGCCTGCCCGTCGCGCGTCTTGATCGGCAGCCCGTGCTTGATGTCCTCGCCGGTGACGATCTCGTCGAGGAAGCGGCTCGCCTGGCGCGCGTTGCGCGACACGTCGGACAGCCCGCGCTTGTGCGCGTCGAGCTCCTCCAGCGTGGCGATCGGCAGGTAGAGGTCGTGCTCGTCGAAGCGGAACAGGCTCGTCGGGTCGTGCATCAGCACGTTCGTGTCGAGCACGAACAGCTTCTTCACTTTGGGTTTTCTCGACTGGCGGGTGGACTTCACGGCGGGGACGGACTCTACTAACTCTGCACTTGGCGGCTCGACATCATAGGTCTTTAACAAAGTTCAATACCTCCTGGACGTGGCCCGGCACTTTCACCCCGCGCCATTCGCGCGCCATCACCCCCTTTTCGTCGACCACGAAGGTGCTGCGCACGATGCCGCGGACCTTTCTTCCGTACATGTTCTTCAGCTTGATCACGTCGAACAGCTTGCACACCGTCTCGTCCTCGTCGGCGAGCAGATCGAACGGAAACTTCATCTTGGCCTTGAAGCCTTCGTGCGACTTCAGCGAGTCGCGGGAGATGCCGTAGATGGCACAACCGGCCTGCCGGAAGGCGGGGTAGGAATCCCGAAAATCGGATCCCTGCTGCGTGCAGCCGGGGGTATTGTCCTTGGGGTAGAAGTAGAGGACGAGCTTCGAGCCGCGCCCGTCTTTCAGTCGGAAGGTGCCGCCGGTGCTGGCTACGCTGAAATCCGGGACCGGCTTGCCGAGCATTTCCAGAGTTTCTTATGCCTCTTCTGAGCAATGCACTGTAACGCCTTCATTGAACACAAGTAATGCCGAGGGTGCAAGCAAAACTTCTTTTCCCCTGATTGATAAGGCTTTTTCAGCGCGAGAGGAATCGCCGGAGCTCCGCGAGCAACTCCTTCGGCTTTTCCTCGGGAATGAAGTGGCCGCATTGCAGGGCGCGCCCGCGGACGTCGGTCGCGACTTCGCGCCAGTCGGCGAGGCAGTCGAAGAGCGCGCCCACCGGGCTTTGCCGCGCCCAGAGCGCGAGCACCGGCATCGTGATCTTGGCGGTGCTCTTGCGGTCGTGCACGAGGTCGATGGTCGCGGCGGCGCGATAGTCCTCGCACGACGCGTGGATGGTGCGCGGGTCCTTGAAGCAGCGGACATATTCCGCCACCGCGCGCTGGTCGAAGTGCCTGAGCTTCGAACGCCCGCGTCCCAGGCGGCCGAGGACGTAGAAGGTTTCGTTGCCCTGAAGCAGCCGTTCGGGAAGCGGCGCCTCCTGGATCAGGAAAAACCAATGGTAGAAGGCCTTGGCGAGCGGCATGCGGGTGCTCTCGAACACCTTCAGCGTCGGCGAGATGTCGAGCACCGTAAGGCTCTGCACGCGCCGGCCGTGGTCGCGCGCCAGGCGGTGCGCGACGCGGCCGCCGCGGTCGTGGCCGACGAGGTGGAACCGGACGTATCCGAGCGCTTCCATGACCTCGACCATGTCGAGCGCCACCGCGCGCTTGGAATAGTTGGCGTGTCCGGGGACGCCTTTCGGCTTCGAGGAGTCGCCATAGCCCCGCAGGTCCGCGCAGACCACTGCGTAGTCGCGCGCGAGCGCCGGGGCGATCTTGTGCCACATCGCGTGCGTCTGCGGGTAGCCGTGGAGCAGCAGCACCGGCGGACCTTCGCCCGCGGTCAACAGGTTGATGACCGCGCCGCTGGTCCTGACTTTTCGGCTGAGGAAACCCGGGAACAGGCTCATTCGAGAAGCAGCGCCGCCGCGACCTTGCGTTCTTCCGCGACCAGGATGTTGTAGGTGCGGCACGCGGCCTGGACATCCATGACCTCGAGGCCGATGCCCGCCTGCGCGAGCGCCGCGGTGAGGCGCGGATGCGGGAAGCGCTGCTTCGAGCCGGTGCCGAGCAGCACAATCTCGGCTTTCAGGTTGCGCAGAAAAGCGAAATCCTCTGTGCTCAGCTGCTCGAAGCTCTTCACCGGCCACTGCTCGATCCGGTCGGGCAGCACCACCACCGACGACGACCGGCGCTCGCCGTTCACCATCACGTAGCCCTCGCCATATCCCGTGATTGTGTTGACGCTGCTCGGTCCGGAAGCGTGGAGCTTCACTGCTAGAATTCTACAATGCGAGAGTTTTCAAGGATTAAGCGTCTCCCGCCGTACGTCTTCAACATCACCAACGAGCTGAAGATGGCGGCGCGGCGCCGCGGCGACGACGTGATCGACCTCTCGATGGGCAATCCCGACGGGCCGACGCCGAAGCACATCGTCGAGAAGCTGGTGGAAGCCTCGCAGCGCATCGATACGCATGGCTACTCGGTTTCCAAGGGAATCCCGAGACTGAGGAAAGCCATCTGCGAGTGGTATCGGCGCCGCTACGCGGTCGAGCTCGATGCGGACTCCGAGGCGATCGTCACCATCGGCTCGAAGGAAGGCCTCGCGCACCTGATGCTCGCCTGCCTCGAGCGCGGCGACACCGTGCTGGTGCCGAACCCGTCGTACCCGATCCATATCTACGGCGCGATCATCGCCGGCGCCGACATCCGCTCGGTGCGCATGACCGCGGGCATCGACTTCTTCGCCGAGCTCGAGCGTGCGATCCGCGAGCTCACGCCGAAGCCGAAGATGCTCATTCTGGGGTTCCCGTCGAACCCGACCGCGCAATGCGTCGATCTGGATTTTTTCGAACGAATCGTTGCGCTCGCGCGGCAGCACGACATTCTCGTGGTGCACGACCTCGCCTACGCCGATATCGTGTTCGACGACTACAAGGCGCCCTCGATCATGCAGGTGCCGGGCGCGCGCGACGTGGCGGTCGAGTTCTTCACCATGTCGAAGAGCTACAACATGGCGGGCTGGCGCATCGGCTTCATGGTCGGCAACAAGGAGCTGGTGCACGCGCTCGGGCGCATCAAGAGCTACCACGACTATGGCAGCTTCACGCCGATCCAGGTCGCTTCGATCGTCGCGCTGGAAGGGCCGCAGGACTGCGTCGAGAAAGTCAGGCGCACCTACGAAAAGCGCAGGGATGTCGTGGTCAAGGGCCTGCACGACATCGGCTGGATGGTCGAGAAGCCGCGCGCGTCGATGTACATCTGGGCCAGGATCCCCGAGTTCTACGCCGGCCTGGGCTCGATCGAGTTCACCAAGCGCCTGCTCGAGGGCGCGCGCATCGCGGTCGCGCCGGGCATCGGCTTCGGCGACTACGGCGACGACCACGTGCGCATCGCGCTGATCGAGAACGAGCATCGCCTGCGCCAGGCGGTGCGCGGGATTCGCGACATGTTCAGAAAGGACGGGCTGCTGAGGGGAGCGGCGTGATGCCGCCGCGAAAGGCAGGCGCGGCGTGATCCAGCCGAAGCCCGCGACGCTCGAGCGCAATGGCGTGCGGCTGGAACCGCTCTCCCGGCAGCACGAGAAAGGCCTGATCGAGGCCGCCAAGGATGGCCGGCTGTGGGAGCTCTTCTACACCAGCGTTCCGGAGCCGGAGAAGGCGCTCGCCTACATCGAAACCGCGCTCGAGGGCCAGCAGGCCGGCCACATGCTCCCGTGGGCGGTGATCGACGCAAAGAGCGGCGCCGTGATCGGCAGCACGCGCTATCACGACATCATCGCGGCGGCCGACCGCGTGGAGATCGGCTATACCTGGTACGCCGCGCGCTGGCAGCGCAGCCACGTCAACACCACGTGCAAGCTGCTGCTCTTCGAGTACGCGTTCGAGAAGACCGGTTGCAAGGTGGTCGGACTGCGCACCGACAACTTCAACTTCCGCTCGCAGCGTGCGATCGAGGCGCTCGGCGCGAAGAAGGACGGCGTGATCCGCCACCACTGGCCGCGCCGCGATGGCACCGTGCGCGACAGCGTGCTGTACAGCGTGCTCGCCGCCGAGTGGCCGGACGTCAAGCGCCACCTCCAGTTCAGGCTGCAGCGCCATGAAGCCCATTAACGTCGGCCTGCTCGGCATCGGCGTGGTGGGCGGCGGCACCTGGGACGTGCTCAGCCGCAACGCGCACGAGATCCAGCGCCGCGCCGGGCGCGCGATCCGCATCGCGGTGGTCGCGGACAAGGCGGTCGACAAAGCAAAAGAAATCGTTGGAGACAATGCCAAGGTCACCGCGGACGCCTTCCAGGTGGTGCGCGGCAACGAGGCCGAGATCGTGGTCGAGCTGATCGGCGGCTATACGGTCGCCAAGGAGCTCGTGCTCGAAGCGATCAAGCACGGCAAGCACGTGGTGACCGCGAACAAGGCGCTACTCGCCACGCACGGCAACGAGATCTTCGCCGCCGCGCAGAAGAAGGGCGTGATGGTGGCGTTCGAGGCCGCGGTCGCGGGCGGCGTGCCGATCATCAAGGCGCTACGCGAGGGCCTGTCGGCGAACCGCATCGAATGGATCGCCGGCATCATCAACGGCACCTCGAACTTCATCCTCTCCGAGATGCGCGACAAGGGCATCGCGTTCAGCGAGGCGCTGGCCGACGCGCAGAAGCGCGGCTACGCCGAGGCCGACCCGACCTTCGACATCGAGGGCGTCGACGCCGCGCACAAGCTCACCATCCTGTCGGCGCTCGCCTTCGGCATCCCGATGCAGTTCGAGCGCTGCTTCCGCGAGGGGATCCACAAGCTCACCAAGGCCGACATCCGCTACGCGGAGGAGCTTGGCTACCGCATCAAGCTGCTCGGCATCACCAAGAAGACCGAGAGCGGGATCGAGCTCAGGGTGCACCCCACGCTCGTGCCCGCGCGGCGCCTGATCGCCAACGTCGAGGGCGTGATGAACGCCATCCTGGTGAAAGGCGACGCGGTCGGGGCGACCCTGTACTACGGCGCCGGCGCCGGCGCCCAGCCCACGGCGAGCGCGGTGGTGGCCGACCTGATCGACGTCACGCGCCTGATCACCGCGGATCCCGAGCAGCGCGTGCCGCACCTCGCGTTCCAGCCCGACCAGCTTTCCAGCGAAACCATATTGGGAATGGAAGAAGTGCAAACGGCGTGCTATCTGCGCATGCGGGTGATGGACAAGCCCGGCGTGCTCGCCGACATCACGCGCACGCTCGCGGACTCCGAGATCTCGATCGAGGCCATGGTGCAGAAGGAGCCGGGCGAGGGCGAGCGCATCGTCGACATCGTGCTGCTCACCAACCGCGCGCTGGAAAGGGATGTGAACCGCGCGATCGACAAGATCGAGAAGCTGCCCACCGTGATCGGCGCGGTGACGCGCATCCGGCTCGAGTCGCTGCTGTGAGGTGGCTTGCCGTGCTGGCCAGCCTGAGCGTAAGTCTGGGCGCTGCGGCCCAGGATCAGCCGCCGCCCAAGAAGAAGCCGGTCGCGAAGAAGACGGCGGCGAAGGCGCCGGCCGCGAGGAAAAAGGACTTGCCCAAGGCGCACGCGAAGCCCACGCCCGAGCAGATCCGCAAGTTCAACGAACTCCAAAAGAATCGCTAGTGCGGTACCTCAGCACGCGCGGCGCCGCCGCGCCGCAGCGCTTCACCGACATCCTGCTCGAGGGCCTCGCGCCCGACGGCGGGCTGTACGTTCCGGAGACGTTTCCGGCCGCCGACCTGCCCGCGTGGCGCGCGCTCTCGTACCCCGACCTCGCGCTGCAGATCCTCTCGAAGTTCATCGACGACATCCCGGAGCTCGAGTCGCTGGTGCGCCGCGCCTACAGCCCGCGCCGCTTCGGCGGCGAGGAGGTGACGCCGCTGCGCACGCTCGAACCCGGCCTGCACATTCTCGGGCTCGCGAACGGGCCGACCCTGGCGTTCAAGGACATCGCGCTCCAGCTCCTGGGGGAATTGTTCGAGCACGTGCTTTCGAAGCGGGGCGAATCGCTGAACATTCTCGGCGCCACCTCGGGCGATACCGGCTCGGCCGCGGAATATGCAATGCGCGGCAAGGACGCGATCCGCGTGTTCATGCTCTCGCCGCACAAGCGTATGACCGCGTTCCAGGCCGCGCAGATGTACGCCCTGCAGGACGCCAACATCCACAACCTCGCGGTGAAGGGCGTGTTCGACGACTGCCAGGACGTGGTGAAGAAAGTGAACGCCGACGCGGCATTCAAGGCGCACCACCGCATCGGGGCAGTGAACTCGATCAACTGGGCGCGCGTCGCGGCGCAGGTGGTCTATTACTTCAAGGGGTATTTCGCCGCCACGCGAGACGACCGGCAAGCGGTTTCATTCGCCGTGCCGTCGGGCAACTTCGGCAACATCTACGCCGGCTACGTCGCGCGCCAGATGGGCCTGCCGGTGAAGCGCCTGATCCTCGCGAGCAATGAGAACGACGTGCTGGACGAGTTCTTCCGCACCGGGAAGTACCGGATCCGGCGCGAAGTCGAGCCCACCACGAGCCCTTCGATGGACATCTCCAAGGCGTCCAACTTCGAGCGCTACGTATTCGACCTGGTGGGCCGCGACCCCGCGCGCGTGCGCGACCTGTGGCGGCGCCTCGAGAGCGAGGGCGAGTTCGATCTTTCGCACTCGTCGTACTGGCCGCGCGTCGCCGGCTCGGGCTTCGTCTCGGGCAAGAGCGCGCACCACGACCGCATCGCCACCATCCGCTTCATCCACGAAAAATACCGGCTCATGATCGACCCGCACACCGCCGACGGCGTAAAGGTGGGGCTCGAGCACCGCGAGGCGCTCGTGCCGCTCATCTGCCTCGAGACCGCGCTGCCGGTGAAGTTCGCCCCCACCCTGCGCGAAGCGCTGGGCGTCGAGCCGCAGCGCCCGGCGGAGTGGCGCCAGCTCGAGCAGCTTCCGCAGCGCTTCACGCTGATCGAGCCCGACGCCGAGGCCGTCAAGCGCTACATCGCCTCGCACTGATGAACGAGAAGAACGTCCTCGGCGGCGAGCTGCGCGCGTGCAGCTACGACCCGCTCACCGGCTACTTCCGCGACGGCTGCTGCGCCACGCACGACCAGGACGGCGTCGCGCACCTGGTGTGCGTGCACGTGACGAAGGAGTTCCTCGAGTTCAGCGTGGCGCGCGGCAACGACCTCGTCACGCCGCGCCCCGACCTGCGCTTCCGCGGCCTGAAGCACGGCAACCGCTGGTGCCTGCACGTGCTGCGCTGGATCGAGGCCTGGGAAGCCGGGCGCGCGCCGCGCGTGATCCTCGAGGCGACGCACGAGAGCGTGCTCAACTACGTGCCGCTCTCCGCGCTCAAGCGCTACGCGCTCGACCTCAACTGACCAGCGCCGCGCCCAGGCTGAGCAGCACGGCGAATGCCAGGCCGAGCTTCGCGGTCGCGGCCAGTATCGCGTTGAGTCTCGGGCCCGCGGGCTCGCGGCGCACGCGCCGCACCAGGGTCGCAGCCCACGGCAGGAGGACCAGCGGCGCCAGCAGGAACGCCCGGCGCTCCGCGCCGGCCAGCAGCACCGCGAGCGCAAACGGCGCGAGCAGCAGCGCGGCGTACTCACAGACCGTAAAGCGCCGGCCGAGCCGCACCGCGAGCGTGTTCTTGCCGATGTGGCGATCCGAGTCGAGGTCGCGCAGGTTGTTCACCACCAGCACCGCCGCGGCGAGCAAGCCGAGCGCGATGCCGGCGACCAGGGGCATGACGCCGACGCGGCCCGAGTGCAGGTAATAGATTCCGGAAACTGCCACCACGCCGAAGAACACGATGACGAAGGTCTCGCCCCAGCCGGAATACGCGACCGGGCGCCGCCCGGCGGTATAGGCGGCGCCGGCGCCGATGGACGCCAGCCCGATCACCACGATTGGCCACCCGCTGCGGGCGGCGAGCCACAACCCGGGCACCAGCGCCAGGGCGAAACTCAGCGTTGCGGCAGCCTGGACTTCGCGCGCGGAGAGCCAGCCCTGGGTCGTGGCGCGCGGCGGCCCGATCCGGCCAGTCAAGTCGGCCCCGCGGCGGAAGTCGCCGACGTCGTTCTGCAGGTTGGTGCCAGCGTGGATCAGCACGCAGGCGAGCAGCGCCACCGCCGCGACCGCGAGATTCGGGGGATAGCCGTCGAGCGCCGCGAGGCTGGTCC
>DASRIR010000124.1:0-7601 GCA_035649875.1 Burkholderiales bacterium
CCTGCGGCCGTGGCTGCGATGCGCCCAGGCCCGCGCCGCTCCACTCCTCGAGCACTTCGCGCGCGCTGATGCGGCCCGGATCGGCGGCGTCGAAGCCCTGCACCATCATGGTCGCGAGCGCGCGGGTGAGCGCTGGCAGCCGCTGGCGCGCGAGAAACGCCCGGAAGGAGACGTCGCGGCCCCTGAGCTTCGCACGCGCCACGCGCTGTGCGGCATGAAAGATGTTGACCGAGTGAAGGCGCCCGCCCGAGGCAACGAGTTGCGTGCGTGTGGAGTCCACGGCGGCGATTCCGAATTCCCGGAGAAGAGCGAACGTGGCCTGCGGACGGCCGTGAATGAATTCGGCGCCGAGCTCCACGGGCACCGGAACGCCGGGCAGGCGGCGCGTGTAGCAACGGCCCCCGATGCGGTCTCTCGCCTCTACAACGAGGACGGAAAGACCGGCGCGCGCGAGCTCCGCTGCGGCGGCGAGGCCGGCGGCTCCAGCGCCGATCACCAAGACGTCGCGGGCGTATTTCTTCAGGCCACGTACTTGCACTGCGAAGCCGGAGCGCGCGTATCCATGTTCCGGCCGCGATTCAGGTGGTCGTCGATCTCGGCGGCGCAGCCGATCATGCGGCCGTACAGAAAGATCGTGAACGCGGCCACCTCGAGGTCGTGCTCCGAGAATCGGCCGGCGCGGTAGCGCGGCCACAGCATCTTGAGGAGCAGCGCGCCGATCACGCCGTCGATGTTCACGCAGAACACGTTGCGCGTAACGCCCGCCTCGAACAGCGCGCGCGCGAGCGCGTGGTAGTACTCGTGGAACAGGTTGTACTCGCCGCGCCCGCGGAACAGCTCCCGGATGAATGCCTCGCGCGGATCCTGGTTCACCGGCTTGTCGCGGAATACCGGATGGTTGAGTCCGGCAATGGCGCGCATGCGCTCGGCGCCGGATTCCTTGAGCTCGGTCTTCTGCTTTGCGTACCGCTCGGCGAAGCTCTTGGCCATCGCCTTGAGATCGAGCCCATGCGACGAGCTCGAAGGGTCCTCGAGGCCCGAGTCGCGGAGCTGCTCCGCCAGGAAGACGATCCCCTCATAGCCCGCGCCGCCGTGCGAATACCCGGTGTGCGTGAGAAAGCCGATCATCGCCTTGTTGATCTGCACGCGGCTCGGTGTCTCGGGGCCGTCGGCGGATACCGCGCCCTTGCAGCCCTGCGCCGAGATGCTGCCGACCGCGTTCGAGATCAGCAGCCCGGTCAGCACCTGGAACGCAAAGAGCTCCGCGGGCTTCGCGCGCTCGCCAATCAGCGTCAGGTAGGCGAGCTCGGTCGCCGACCAGGAGTTCAGAAGCTCGTCGTTCGCAACGCCGCAGAATCGGCGCGGCTCGTGCTTGGCCGCGTCCACCGAGGCGCCAATCAGGGTAGCCCACAGGCCCACGTACCACGGAAGCCCGCGCACCGTTTCGCGCGAGATGCGCTTGCGCATCAGGGGGCCCCAGGCGAGCGTGGCGCAGATCGCCGCAAGCACCGCGTCGCGCGTCGGCGCTCCGCCAAGCGAGCGCAGATAGCGGACAAAGATCGACTTTGCCCCCCTCGCCCTCAACGCCGCGAGCATCGCTTCGGCGCGCGGGTCGGGTTCCGAGGCAACGAAGAGCTGCTTGTTTCCCTGGGACACTTTATCTAAATCGAAGCCTTCGTCGCGCGCGTCCTGGAGTCCTGCATGCGCGAAGAGATCGACGAGCGCGTCGGTTGCCTGGCGCGCCGCGTCCACGCGCTTTGGCCCGTAGATGCTGCACGCCGCCGAGAGCACTGCGTTCGGCGCATTGCCGGCCTCGCGCGCGGCCTGTGCGGCGGCGAGCATGGGGTCGCCGTGCAGGTTTGCGCCGGCAGCGATCGCGACGTTCATGAGCGCGCTGTCGTTCTCGCCGCCCGCTTCGCGCAACAACGCATGGCAAAGGTTCGACTCGAGCGTGCGCTTGGCCGCTTCGAGGATCGAAACGCCGTGCAGGTGCGTGATCTGCGTCTTCGGGTCCATCACAGAGGCGCCGGAGGTGTCCCTCATGGCCTGGCGCGGGAAGAAGCGCCCGATCTGTCGGTTGAGCTGTGAAATCTGCTCGCTGTACGGCGCGATCGCCTCGACCGGCGGCAGGTCGAGCTCGGCAGGCAGCTTCAGCCCGCGGTTGGAGGCGAACCAGGGCTTGAGCGACAGGCTGCCCCGCGGCGCGAAGTCAGGCTCGATGCGGTTCAGCTTCATCACCCGCGTGAGCGCGAGCGGGATATGCGCAATGTTGGCGACAACGGCGCCGCGCGCGGAGCACACCGGATCCTCGGGCGTGAAGAGCCGGTCCACGCCGAAGCTCTGCATGAACCAGCGCTCCTTCGTCATCGCGTCGTCGCCCGAGCCGGCCATGGCGCCAGCGTGACCGACGGCGCGCGTCAGGCGCGCTTTCCAGCGACCGACCACGCACGCGACCACCGGCTTGGTGAAGTTCAGGTCGTACTCGTAGTAGCCGCCCGGCTCGGCGTAGATCACCGCCGCCTTGCTGCGCCGGTCGTTGGCAAGCGCGAACACGAATTCCGGCGCGGCGAAGTGGATGTAGACATCCTTGCCGCTCGAGACGAGCGTGGTCGTACCCCAGCCCGCGGCGGCGAGGTATTGCGCGATGGTGGTGGTGAAGTTGCCGGAGTTCGAGTGGATCGCGATCGAACCCTTGATGAGCGACTCGGCCGGATCGTCCCCGCCGAGCGCGCCGCCGATGCGCACGCGGTTCCACGAGTCGGCGACGCCGAGGCAGTTGGCGCCGAAGATATCGATGCCGCTCTGCTGGCCCATGGCGCGAATCTCGCGCGCGTCGTGCACCGCCACCTTCTCGGTGATCATCACGATCTTGCGCAGCTCGGGATTGACGCGCACGAGCTCCGCCACGCCGTCGCGCACGCCGGAGGGGGGCAGGTACACCACGCCGACGTTGAACCGATGGCCGGCGTCCAGCCCGCCGCGCACGCTGTTGTAGACGGGAATGTTTCCGGCCGGGGTCTTCAGCACCTGCCCCTCGCGTCCGGGCGAGGTCCCGAACACCACGTTGCCGCCCGAATACGCGTGGCTGACCGGCGTCACTTCGCTCGACTCGCCGCCCAGGATGTTGAGCACGCAGACGCGATCTTGTCGCGTCGCGACTTCCTCGAGCGAGCTGATGCCGACGTAGTACTTGAAGGGTCCGACTCCGCGGCGATACATGTCTAGCCCTCCAGACCCATCGATTTTGCAAGTTGCGCGCGCCCGCCTGCCTTCATCCAGCGATCGGCGGCGAGCGCGTAGTTCACCACCTCGCTCATCGCCGAATCGAAGCCGAAAAAGCGGTACGGCAGCCCGAGCGCCTCCACGGTGTCGCGCATCGCGCCCATGCCGCGCACGAGATTCGGCCCGCCACGCCCCACCACCACATAGAGCGGTGTCGGCCCGTGCGCGCCGAAATGCTCGCGCAGCGCATCGGCCATGGCGCGGAAAGTCTCGTAGATGTCGGTGTTGTTCGACTTGCCGCCGATGATGAAAAGCACGTTGGATTGCGCGAGCCAGTACTTGAAGGAGATGCGCGCGACGTCGTGCATCTTCTCGTACGGCGGGTTGCCGCCGAAGTCAGACGAGATGATGGCGTCGTCGCCGAGCGCCTGCGTGACGAGCGAGTTGGCGCCGCCACCGAACGTGGGCGCGAGGATCGTGCCTTTGGGGTTGATGACGAAAACGTCGCTCTGACCCTGGTAGGTGCGCAGCTGGTTGATCTCGTGCTCGAAGTCCGAGTAGTCGCCGGCGAAGAGGCTGGCCGGGAGATTCAGGCGCTCGCGGCGAGGGTCGTCGCGGTCGAAGCCGCACTTGAAGTCGCACGCGACCGGCACGAGCCGGCCGCCGCGTCCGGGGCTCATGCGGATCGGATTCAGCTCGAGCGTGGTGAGGCCGTAGTGGTGGAAGAGCTCCCAGAGCTTGGGCAGGTTCTGCACGAGCGGCGAGATCACCTCGCGCGGGGCGCCGATATCGGTGAGCGCGTTGGCGATGACGAACGCCTTCAGCCCGGTCAGCGCCTCGAAAGGCACCTCGGCGACGTACTCCTTGCCGAGCTCCTCGATCGCCACGCCGCCCTTGTGCGTGAGCGTGATGGTGGGCGCGCGAAAGCGCGTGGAGTCGCCGAGCGCGAAATACACCTCGTGCTCGGCCGGCACGGCGCCTTCGAACGTCACGCCCTGCGCCTTCGACACGACGTTGCCAACCCGGTGCTCGACGAAGTAAAGGCGCTCCTTCTCGGCGAGCGCCGTCTTCAGGTCTTTTGCCCGGCCGATGAGGCCGCTCTTGCCCTTCTTGCCCACGCCGCCCTTGAAGATCGGCTTCACGAACACCGAGCCCGTCTTCTCGATGAGCTTGCCGATCTCGTCCTCGGAGGCTTCCGGTCCGAGGACTTCGGCGCACGGAAAATCGACGAAGCGCAGGAGCTTCGAGCCGTGCAGCATTCCCGTGAGTTGCATCGGTCCTCCTTACGCTGGCTTGCGGCGCGAACGTCCCGTGTAGCGCACGACGAACGGCACGACCACGAGCAGCACCGTGATGGCGAGGAATGTCGCCGAGATGGGCTGCGTCACGAACACGCTCAGGTCGCCCTGGCTGATGGAGAGCGCGCGCCGGAACTGCGTTTCGGCGAGCGGCCCGAGGATGAGACCGATCACTGCCGGCCCGACCGGGATGTCCCAGCGCCGCATGGCGAAGCCGAGCAGCCCGAAAACGTAGAGCGTCGCGAGATCGACCCACGATTGATGCAGGCTGTAGGCGCCGAGCGTCGCGAACACGAGGATGCCGGCGTAGAGCAGATCTTTCGGAATCTCGAGCACCTTCACCCAGATGCCGATGAGGGGCAGGTTGAGGATGAGCAGGATGACGTTGCCGACATAGAGGCTGGCAATCAGCCCCCAGACGAGCTCGGTCTGCGTCTGAAAAAGGAGCGGGCCCGGCTGGATGCCGTAATTCTGGAACGCGCCGAGCAGGATCGCCGCGGTGGCCGAGGTCGGAATGCCGAGCGTGAGGAGCGGCACGAGCACGCCGGTCGCCGAAGCGTTGTTCGCCGCCTCGGGCCCCGCCACGCCCTCGATTGCGCCCTTGCCGAACTCTTCGCGGTGCTTGGAGAGCTTCCTCTCGGTCGCGTAGGAGAGAAACGTCGGAATCTCGGAGCCGCCGGCCGGAATGGTCCCGAAGGGAAAGCCGATCGCGGTGGCGCGCAGCCAGGCGGGCCACGAGCGCCTCCAGTCGGAGGCCGACATGAGGAGCGAGCCTCTCATCTTCTCGATGCTCGCCGAGAGCCGGCTTTGATAGGCGGCGACGTAAAGCGCTTCACCGACCGCGAAAAGACCGACCGCGAGCACGACGACGTCGACCCCGTCGAGGAGCTCTGGCACGCCGAAGGCAAAGCGCGCCTGTCCGGTCTGGCTGTCAATGCCGACCAGGCCGAGAAGCAGGCCGAGGAAGAGGCTCGTCAAACCGCGTACCGTCGAGCTGCCGAGCACCGCCGCGACGGTGATGAACGCGAACACCATGAGCGCGAAGTACTCGGCCGGCCCGAACCTGAGCGCCAGATCGACCACGATCGGCGCGAGCAGCGTGAGCAGTAGCGTAGCGATGGTGCCGGCGACGAATGAGCCGATCGCGCTCGTCGCAAGCGCCGGCCCCGCGCGGCCGGCCTTCGCCATGCGGTTGCCCTCGAGCGCGGTCGCGATCGATGCCGATTCGCCCGGGGTATTGAGAAGAATGGTCGTGGTCGAGCCGCCGAACATGGCGCCGTAGTAGATCCCGGCGAACATGATGAGCGCCCCCGTCGGGTCGAGCTTGACCGTGAGCGGCAGGAGCATCGCAACCGTGAGCGCCGGTCCGACGCCGGGCAGAACGCCGACGAACGTGCCGAGCGTCACGCCGATGAATCCCCACATCAGGTTGATCGGCTTCAGCGCGACCGCGAAGCCGGCCATCAGCGCGCTAAGCGCTTCCACTAGATTCCCGCCCCGCCCAGGACCGGCGCAAGCCAGCCGGCGGGCAGATTCACGTTCAGGAGCTTGACGAAGAAAAGGAAGACACCGAGCGACAGCACGAGTCCGATGGCGACATCGCGCGCGATGCGCCGGCTGCCGAAGCCGCGCGCGACACAGGTAAAGAGCACGGTGCCGGCGATGACGAAGCCGGAGGGGCCGATGAGCACCATGTGGGCCAGGAGTCCCACGCTCACCCAGATAAACGGGCTGGCCTGGAAAACCTCGGTCTGCTCGCCCATCTGGCGCCAGCCGCCCGTGAAGGCTTCGTAGCAGAGCCAGAGCCCGAGCACGATGATCCCGGCCGCCACGACGGCCGGGATGAAGTTCGGACCGATGCCGGCGTAGCCGCCTTCGGAGGGCAGCGTCGCGGTTACGCCGGTAACAAGCACGCCGAGCGCGACCACGCCTACGGAAAGCGCGATCTGCGCCGGCGAGCGCACTACAGCCTCATCATTTCTTCAGGCCGAGCGATTCCATGATGCCCGCGATGCGAGCCTCGTCTTCCTTGAGGAACTTGGCGTAGGCGTCGCCGCCAAGGAACCACGGTTCCCAGCCGAGCTTCTCGAGCGTCTGTTTCCACGCCGGGGTCTCGGTCGCCTGCTGCACCAGCTTGACGAGCGAGTCGCGCTGCTGGGTGCTGAGGCCCGGGCCGCCGAATACGCCGCGCCAGTTGCCGAGCTCTACGTTGACCTTCTGCTCCTTGAGCGAGGGGATGCCCTCCAGCTTCTTCGGGCTCGACTGCGCGAGCGCGCGCATCTTGCCCGACTTGATCTGCTCGGCGAATTCGCCCAGCCCCGACACGCCCGCGGTGACGTGGCCGCCGAGGATGGCGGCGATCGCCTCGCCGCCGCCCTTGAAGGGCACGTAGTTGACCTTCGCCGCGTCCACGCCGATGTCCTTGGCGATCAGCCCGATCAGGATGTGGTCGGTGCCGCCCGCCGAGCCGCCGCCCCAGGAGACCTTGCCCGGATTCTCCTTGAACGCCTTGAGCAGGCTGTCGAGGTTCTTGTGCGGCGAGTTCGCCGGCACGACGATCACTTCCCACTCGCTCGTGAGGCGCGCGATCGGCGTCACCTGCGAGAGATTGACCGCCGATTTGTTGAGGATGATGCCGCCCACCATCACCATGCCGCCGATCATCACCGCGTTCGGATCGCCCTTGGCGGAGTTCACGAACTGCGCGAGGCCGATGGTTCCGGCAGCGCCGCCCTTGTTTTCGAACTGCACGCCGGACACCAGCTTCGCGCTTTGCATCGCCGCGGCGAGATTGCGCCCGGTCTGGTCCCAGCCGCCGCCCGGGTTCGCGGGAATCATCATCTTGAGACTCGGCTGCGCGAAAGCGACGGCGGCGCTCACTGACAGGGCGGCCGCTAATAGGACACGCATTGGGCTCCTCCGGGAGATAGGGTCGGCTAAGAGGCGTGAATTTAAGCGATAATGCGCCCCCTTGAAAGATGGTCCCGCAGTAAACGCATGATCCGCATTGAAAACCTGGTCAAGACATTTGGCTCCAAGCGCGCCGTGGACGGCGTTTCCTTCAATGTCGAGCGCGGCGAG
>DASRIR010000125.1:0-3374 GCA_035649875.1 Burkholderiales bacterium
GCGCGCCTGCGACAACATGGCGCTCTACAACTTCTACGTCGGCAACGTGAAGCGCGATGCGAGCCTGCCCGACGGCATCGGCATGGGCGACGTGAAGGCGATCAACACCGAGAGCGTGGCGCGCAGCTGCGACGAGGTGAAGAAGGCTCGCGCCACCGGCGGCTGAGCCGTGCAACGGCTGCAGGACGAGCGCCTGCGGCGCATGCTGGCGCTCTGCGCGCGGGGGCATGACTACTACCGCCGCCGCTGGGCCGCGGCGGGCCTCGACGTGCCGTCGATCCAGGGCGTCGACGACCTCGAACGCCTGCCGCTCACCTCGAAGCAGGACCTGATGGCCGATCCCGAGGCGTTCCGCCTGCGCCTGCCCGATCTGCCGCTGCACGAGCGCGCGCTGTGGGAGGTGATCTACACCACCGGCTCCACCGCCGAGCCGACGCCGGTCTACAACACCACGCACGACTACCACGCCTACCTCTTCCAGTCGCGGCGCGTGGCCGAGATCTCCGGCATCCGCGAGATCGACGTCATCGCGAATCTCTTCCCGCTCACGCCGGCGCCGATGGGCGCCTTCCAGCGCTCAGTGACGAACGCCTACGCCGCGGGCGCGACGATCTGCGCCGCGCTGCCGGGATCACCGCACGGCAGCTTCGACGTGCACCGCCCGCTCGACTACGCGGTGCGCACGGTCGAGGTTCATCGCGCGAGCGTGCTGTGGGGAGTCCCGAGCTTCCTGCGCCGCGTTCTGCTGAGGGCGCAGGAGCTTAATGTCGATTTCGGCTCGGTGCGCATGTGCGCCATCAGCGGCGAGGCCACCACGCCGGAGATGCGCGAGGAGCTGAGGCGCTGCCTGCGCGCGCTGAAGGCCGCCGGCACGACGGTGTTCGACCGCTACGGCTCGACCGAGCTCGGCGCGTTCGCCCAGTGCCGCGAGGAGGGCGACTGGCACAACCCGGCGCCCGAGATCCAGTACCACGAGGTGGTCGACCCGGCGACCGGCCGCCGCCTGCCCGACGGCGAGCGCGGCATGCTGGCAGTGACGCACCTCGACCGGCGCGGCACCGTACTGATCCGCTTCCTGGTCGGCGACACCGTGAGCCTGACGCGCGCGCCTTGCCCGCATTGCGGCCGCACGAGCGAGCGCATCGTCGGCCCGGTGGTGCGCGGCGCCGACCTCGTCAAGGTGAAAGGAATGTTGATCAACCCCGGCGCCCTGGTCGCTGCGCTCGCGTCGATGCAGGGACTCGACGAGTTCCAGGTGGTCGTGCGCCGCCAGGACGAGGCGGATCCCTATTCGATGGACGAGCTGGTCGTGCGCATCGCGTGCCGCGACGAAAAGCTCGTGCCGCAGGTGGCGGCGCAAACGCTCGCGGTGACGCGCGTCAGCGCGCGGGTGGAGCGCGTCGAGGCGCGCGAGATCTACGATCCGGACGAGACGAAGGTGAAGCGCTTCGTCGACGCGCGCAAGCCCCTTACTCGAACTTGAGGTTGCGGTCCTTCACGAGCTTCGACCACTTCTGCACTTCCTTGGAGATGGTGGCGGCGAGTGCCTCGGGCGTGCCGCCGGCGATCTCGGTGCCGAGCGCGGTAAGGCGCTCGCGCACGTCGGGCATCTGCAGGGCGCGGTTGATCTCGCGGTTCAGCGTATCCACCACGTTGCGCGGCATCTTTGCGGGGCCAAGGATCGCGAAGAACGTGCCGCCTTCCACGGCATAGCCCTGCTCGGTGAGCGTCGGCGTTTCCGGCAGGAGCGAGAAGCGCTTCGCGCTCGCCACCCCCAGTAGCTTGAACTTGCCGGCCTTGATGTGCGGGTTGGCGGTCGCATAGACGTCGAGCGAGCTCTGGATCTCGCCGCCGAGCAGCGCGGTGATGAGCGGCGCGCCGCCCTTGTATGGCACGTGCACCACCTCGATGCCGGCCATCTGCTTGAAGAGCTCGTAGGCGAGCTGGTTCGAGCTGCCGTTTCCGAAGGAGCCGTAGTTGAGCTTGCCGGGATTTGCCTTGGCGTGAGCCACGAGCTCCTTCGCCGTGCTTGCGGGGACCGATGGGTGCACGAGCAGCAGGTACGGCGTGCTCGCCATCATCACCACAGGCGTGAAGTCGCGCACCGCGTCGTAGGCGAGCTTCGGGATGGTGGCCGAGTTGGTGCCGAAGGTGCTCGCGGTGCCCAGGAGCAGTGTGTAGCCGTCAGGCGGGCTTTTCGCGACGAACTCGGTGCCGATCGAGCCACCCGCGCCGGTGCGGGTCTCGGCGATGAACGGCTGGCCGAGGGCCGCGCTCACCTTCTCGAAAACCACGCGTATGACGGCGTCGCCCGACCCGCCCGCCGGGAAGGTGTTGATAATGCGCACGACGCGGTCGGGATACGTCTGTCCCAACGAGACAGTGGAGAAGAGGCAGGCGGCGATCGCCGCAGCAAAGCGTTTCATGGTCATGTACCGAGGTTAAGAACGACGCCGGAAAGCTGGCCCGCGCGTGGCGAGGCGAGGAACGCCACCGTATCGCCGACCTGCTCGGGTTCGATCATCTGGCTGAACATGCCGCCGGCGCCGACCAGCTCCTGGTAGCGGCTTTCGTCGCCGAGCTTGGCCTTCGCGGCGGCCTTCATCACCTGCAGGATGCGCTCGGTGCGGGTGGACGGCGGGTGCACACCGACGACCCGCACGCCATGCTCGATAAAGCCTTTTCCCAGCGCCTTCGTCAGCGCCGCCAGCCCTGCGTTCGCGGTGGCGCCGCGAATGTATTCCGGCGATGGATGCTCCGCGGCCATGCCGATCACGTTGACGATCACGCCCGAGCGGCGCGTCTTTATGCGGCCGAAGAGCGCGCGCGTGAGGTTGCTGTAGCCGAAAACCTTCAGCTCCCACGCGTGGCGCCATTTCGCGTCGTCCACCGACTCGAGCGTGCCGCCCGGGATGTCGCCTGCGTTGTTGACCAGGATGTCGACCTCCTCCTGCGCGAAGGTGCGCGCGCAGGCGAGGCCGATGCCTTTCGAGCCGCCCGTGACGAGAACCGATTTTCCATTCAGGCCAAGATGCACCGATTGACTTCCCTGTCCGACTCAAAGATAAAGCATCGGTGAGCGGGGCAAGCCTTTATTTTGAAGATTTCGAGCCGGGCAAGCGCTACCCGACGCGCGTGCGCACAATCACAGACGCCGATCACGACGCGTTCTGTCGTCTCGTCGGCTACCGGGTGCCGCTCTTCCTCGATGACGCGTTCGCGCGCTCGAAAGGCCTGCCGGGGCGCATCTGCCCGAGCCATCTGATCATGTCGTTCTCCACTTCGATGACGGGCGATCTCTTCGCCGACAGCATCATCGCGCTGCGCGGCATCGAGAACGCGCAGTTCCTCGCCGTGGTGCGGCCGGGAGACAC
>DASRIR010000126.1:0-2590 GCA_035649875.1 Burkholderiales bacterium
GAGCTCACCGCCTTGAGCGGCATGCCGGCTTACATCGCGCGGCCGTATCTCCACCTGGCGAGTGGCGGCGAGCGCCAATGGGTGGCGCAGGAGCGGCAGGCCGCGCTCGATGCGGTGGCGCGCGAGAGACAGGCGCCAGCCGCGCTGGCAAGGCTCGCGGCGCTCGGAGTGCGGTGGTACGTGGTCAGCGGCGAGCGCGGGCCGATCTGGGATCCGCAGCGTGATCTCGCCGTGTTCCGCGACGGTAAGGTGGCGGTCTACCTCAGCACCAGCCGGTAGAAGAACAGCTTCGCCACGGTATTCAACCGGGCCAGCAGCCGCCCGCGCGCGAGGTCCAGGGCGCTCAGGCCGAACGCCGGCTCGGCGCGTACTTTTTCGATGAACGCCAGGAATTCCGCGGCCTGTGTCGCGCCGATCGCTACACTCCACGCGCCCCGCGATACGCGGAACGACACCAGCCTCTCCGGCAGATAGAAGGCATCACCGTGGACCAGGAGGCGCACCCAGTAGTCGAGGTCCGTGACGAGGCGCAGGCGCGCGTCGAACGCACCCACTCGCCGGGCGAGCGCGGTACGAAACAGCACGCCGCCGGGCTCGCCGAGCAGGTTGGCGCCGCTGCGGATGCAGTTGCGGACCGCTTCGCGACCCGCGATCACGCCGCGGCGGCGCCGCGAATAGCGGCGCGTCATGAGGGCGCGCGAACGGCCGTCGATGATGCGGCGCGCGCAGAACACCAGCGCCAGGCGCTCTTCGGGGTCGGCCTCGAGCACCGCGACCTGGCGCGCCAGGCAATCCGGCGCGATCAGGTCATCGTGCGGCAGGAGCTTGAAATAGCGCCCGCGCGCGAGCCGCAGGCAGCGGTTCCAGTTTTCTTCCACCCCGGCGTTGGGCTCCCGCACGTAGCGCAGGCGCGGGTCGCGATAGCGCGCCACGATCTGCCCGGTCTCGTCCGGCGAGGCGTCGTCGACGATGACCAGCTCGAAGTCCGCGAAGCTTTGCGCCAGCGCCGACTCGATGGTCTCGGCGATGTGCGCTGCGCCGCGGTAAGTGGGGATGCAGACCGAGACCGTGGGTGCGGCGCTCAAGGCTGGCCGGGCTTGCGCTCGAAGCCTCTGGTGGACTTGACCACGTATTGCGGTTTCGCCGTCATGTGCAGGTAGGCGCGCCCGAGGTACTCGCCGATCGCGCCGAGCGCGAGCAGCTGCACCCCGCCCACGATCAGGATCGCGATGACGATCGATGCCCATCCCGGCACCTCGATGCGCTCGAAAAACAACTGCTGCGCGACCAGGGCAACGGCGTAGAGGAAGCCGATCGCGGCGAAGCCGAGGCCCAGCCACGAGGCGACGCGCAGCGGCACCACCGAGAAGTTCATCGCCACCTTGGCCCACAGCGAGAGCGACTGGCGCAGGCTGTAATGTCCCCGGCCGTCGAGCCGCGGATGATGCTCGAGCTCGACGTTCGCCACGCTGCGCGTCACCATCAGCGCCAGCCCGTCGACGTAGGGGAAGGGGCCCTCGTAGCGCGTGATCTCGCGCGCGATGTCGGCCTTCATCGCCTTGAAGGAGGAGATGCGAATGCCGCGCGGCACGCCGAGCAGGGCGTGCACGGTCAGATCGCGGAAGGCGCTGCCGGCGGTCTTCCACAGCGCGTGCTGCGGCCGCCGGAAGGTGGCGTAACTCAGGTCATAGCCTTCGCCGATCTTCGCCTGCAGCTTGCCGATGTCCTCGGGTGCGTGCTGCAGGTCGTCGTCCATCACCACGATCAGCTCGCCGCGCGCGGCGCGCAGGCCGGCCATGATGGCGTTGTGCTGCCCGGTGTTGATGCGCAGATTGATGCCGCGTACCGCGGGGTACCCGTCGCAGGCCTGCTCGATCATCTGCCAGGAGCGGTCGGCGCTGCCGTCGTTGACCAGGATGAGCTCGTATTCGCACTTCACGGCCTGCGCGATGCGCCGCACCAGCTCCGCCACGATGCGCTCGCTGTTATAGACCGGAATGACGATCGACAGGTGCATGACGCTCCGTACGGAACACGAACAGCTTGAGCAGCGCGAAGGACAGCACGGCGCACGGCGCCGCCACCAGCAGGCCCGCGAGGTAAGGATTGATGCCGTACGCGTCCATGGTCCTGAGCATCAGCACGCTGGCGGCATACACGATGACATAGCTGCCGAGGTAGCGCGCGAGCGAGCCGCGATAGCCGCGGCCGAACACCATGGCGCTGGTCGTCTTGTAGCTGAACAGCACCCCGCACACGATCGATACGCCCGATGCGAGCGCGTAGCCCGCGCCCAGGTAGATGCACGCCGCGTAGATGCCATAGCCGAACGCAGTGTTGACTCCCCCCGTGACCACGAAGCGCATCGCCTGCGGAAGCATTTTCTTTTGCGCATAATAGCTTGCCGTGCGCCCAAGATGAAAAGAACCGTCGCCACGACGCTCGTCCTCGCCCTGCCGCTTTCGCTGCTGCTATGGCTGAGCGGGGCGGTGCCGCTGCACCTCGCGCTCGGCGGCGTGACGCTGGTCACATTCTTCGTTGCGTTTTCCGGCTTCCTGGCGCTGCGCGCCCTGCGCCTCGCCGACCTCCC
>DASRIR010000127.1:0-18962 GCA_035649875.1 Burkholderiales bacterium
CCACGTCGCCGAGTTCACCTTCGACCAGTACCCGACTTTCGCGCTCGGCGCGGCCGAGCGCTATGCGATCGCCGACGAGGGCTTCGGCACGCGCCCGCTGCCGGAGGTGCCGGGGGACGCCGAGTTTTCGATCCATCTCTGTGAACAGCTCATCGGCCAGGAATTCGATCTGACCGTATGCCAGGAGATGGGGGTAGAGCACGGCTTCCTCGTGCCGATGAATCTCTGCTTTCCACACACGGTAGACAGGGAGGGAAAGGCACGCTGGCCGGTGAAGAGCGTTCCGCTGCAGGTAAACGTGATCCAGCATCCGCTGCCGACCGCGCGGCGCTGCTTCAAGCTCGGGCAGGCGCTGCGTCAAGCTGTTGAAAGCTTCCCCGGAGATCGCAGGGTGGTGGTGCTGGGCACCGGCGGCATGTCGCACCAGTTGCAAGGCCGCCGCTTCGGCTTCATGAATGAGAAATTCGATCAATGGTTTCTCGACCAGCTGGAGGCGGATCCCGACGCCCTGACCGGCCTGTCACACCACAAGATCATGGAAGAAGCCGGGGCCGAGGCGGTCGAGCTGATCATGTGGCTCACCATGCGCGGCGCGCTCTCGCCGAAAGCGAAGCGCGTGCATCGCCACTACTACGCGCCGATGACCACCGGGATGGGGCTTATCACCTTCGAGGAATAGGTCTAGGATGGCCCCGCCCTAGAGGAGAGGAGCCATGGCCAATTTCACCCTGCGCGTGAACGGAACGGCGCGCGACGTATCGGCCGACCCTGATACGCCCCTGCTGTACATCCTGCGCAACGACCTGGAACTGAACGGACCCAAGTTCGGCTGCGGGCTCGCGCAATGCGGCGCCTGCACCGTGCTGGTCGACGGCCGGGCGGTGCGCTCGTGCGTGACGCCGGTCTCCACCGTGAAAGGCGCGGTCGAGACCATCGAGGGCCTCGGCACGGAGCAGAAGCTGCACCCGCTGCAGAAGGCCTTCATCGAGGAGCAGGCCTGCCAGTGCGGCTATTGCGGCAACGGCATGGTGATGTCGGCCAAGGCGCTGCTCGCGCGCAACCCGCGCCCGACCAACGACGAGATCCGCAAGGCGTTGAACGCTCACCTGTGCCGCTGCGCCTCGCACAACCGCATCGTGCGCGCGGTGCAGAAGGCCGCGAAGGAGATGCAGTCATGACGACGCGGCGCGATTTTCTGAAGGCGAGCGGTGCGCTGGTGATCTCGTTTTCCATCGGCGATGCATTTTCCCAGGCCGCTCCGGCGCGCTTGCCGGGAAGCCTGAACAACAACCGCATGCTGAACGCATGGCTGCGCATCGACACCGACGGCACGGTGACGATCTTCACCGGCAAGATCGAGCTCGGCCAGGGCATCGGCACCGCGCTCGCGCAGATCGCCGCCGACGAGCTCGACGTCGAGCTCAAGCGCATCCGCATGGTGCACGGCGACACCGTGCTCACGCCGAACGAGGGCCAGACCGCGGGCAGCCTGTCGGTGGAGAACAGCGGCACCGCGGTACGCTTCGCCTGCGCCGAGGCGCGCGAGATCCTGCTCTCTGCCGCCGCGGCCAAGCTCGGCACCCAGGAATTGAAAGTAACGGATGGGGTAGTGGTCGGTGGCGGCAAGGAAATCACTTACTGGGCCCTCGCCGGCGAGATCGACCTCAAGAAGGAAGCGAGCGGCGGCGCCAAGCCCAAGCCGCCCGCGGAATACAAATGGGTCGGCAAGAGCATTCCGCGCCAGGACATCCCGCGCAAGTTCACCGGCGGCGCGGCCTATGTGCAGGACATCCGCCTGCCCGGCATGGTGTTCGGTCGCGTGGTGCGTCCGCCCTCGCCGGGAGCAACGCTCGCTTCTCTGAATGAAGCCGCGGTAAAGCAAATGCCCGGCGTCGTCGCAGTGGTGCGCGACGGCAACTTCGTCGCCGTGGCCGCCGAGCGCGAGGAGCAGGCGATCAAGGCGCGCGCGGCGCTCGCGAAGAGCGCGGTCTGGAAGGAAAACGCCACCCTGCCGCCGGCGGGCGACGCGCTCTACGAGCACATGGTCAAGCTCGGCGTGCCGGCGCAGACCATGCTCGACAAGACCGGCGCCGCAGCCGCGCCCGCGAAAACGCTGGAAGCGCGCTACACGCGCCCGTTCCAGGCGCACGGCTCGCTCGGTCCCTCCTGTGCCGTCGCCCAATGGGACAGCGGCAAGCTGCGCGTGTGGACTCACAGCCAGGGCGTCTATCCGCTGCGCGGCGACCTCGCGAACGCGTTCGGCCTCGAGCCGGCGGCGGTGCGCTGCACGCACGCGGAAGGCGCCGGCTGCTACGGGCACAACGGCGCGGACGACGTGGCGCTCGACGCGGCGCTGCTCGCGCGCGCCACTTCGGGCCGGCCGGTCAAGCTGCAATGGATGCGCGACGACGAGTTCATGTGGGAACCCTACGGCTCCGCGATGGTGATGAAGCTCGGCGCGGCGCTCGACGCGCAGGGAAATATCGTCGAATGGGCGCACGAGGTCTGGAGCCATCCGCACAGCACGCGGCCAGGCCAGTCCAAGGGCACGCACACCCTCGCCGCGCGCCATCTCGCCAAGCCGGTGGGCGCGGCGCCGGTGGGCGACGTGCCGCTGCCCTCGGGCGGCGCCGACCGCAACGCGGTTCCCGGCTACGACTTTCCCAACGTCAAGGTATTGAAGCATTTCATCGTCGATTCGCCGCTCAGAACCTCCGCGCTGCGCACGCTCGGCGGTTATGCCAACGTGTTCGCGGCCGAGTCGTTCATGGACGAGCTGGCCGCCGCGGCGGGCGCCGACCCGGTGGAGTTCCGGCTGCGCCACATGAAGGATCCGAGGGCGCGCGCAGTGATCGAAGCGACCGCTGCGCGCGCTGGCTGGAAGGCCGGCCCGTCCCCGCTGCGAAAACTCGCTCCGAGCGAGAACGGCTGGGGGTTTGCCTATTCGAGGTACAAGAACCTCGGGTGCTACTGCGCCGTCGCGGCCGAGGTGAGCGTCAACCGATCTACGGGGCAGGTTCGGGTGGTGCGCGCGGTGTCGGCGGTGGACGTAGGCCAGGCGGTGAACCCCGACGGCGTGATCAACCAGATCGAGGGCGGCTTCATACAGTCGGCAAGCTGGACCCTGAAGGAAGCGGTGGGCTTCGACCGCACGCGGGTGAAGACACGCTCGTGGGCCGACTACCCGATCCTGCGCTTCGACGAGGTGCCGCAGGTCGACGTCGTGATCCTCAACCAGCCCAATCAGCCTTCCCTGGGAGTGGGCGAAGGATCGCAGGGGCCGGCAGCGGCCGCGATCGCCAACGCCATTGCCAGCGTGACCGGCAAGCGCGTGCGCGATCTTCCGTTTACACCGGGACGGGTGAAAGCCGCGCTGGCCTAGATAAACGCGATAAAGCCACCGGCCGCAGCCGCGATCACGGTCGCGACGAACAGGCGCCGCGGCGGCGCATCGCTGATGATTCTGCGAATCAGTCCGACGGGGCGCGGCGCGCGGCCGGTGCGCCAGGACTTGCCGAGCCGCCGCAGCGCCGCGGTGGAATCGAAGTGGCGCGACACCGGCAGGCGCGTATCGGTGACGATCGCTGCGGCGGCGGGGCCGATCACGGTCGGCTCGCCGTCCGCATTGAGCTTCGCCGTCTTGCTGCCCTCGCCCGGCTCGTCGGCCGTGCCGTCGCGCGCGCGCATCTCGGCGAGGCAGGTGTGCAGGTCCGCCGCCATCTCGTCGGCGTCCTGGTAGCGCACCGCCGGGTCCTTCTTCAGCGCGCGCGCCACCACGAAGTCGAGCATCGCCGGCAACTCGGGATTGACCCGCGTGGGCGGCTCGTGCTCGTCGTAGGTAATGCTGTGGCTCACCTGCGCGATCTCGGTGCCGCTGAACAGCCGTTTTCCGGTGAGCATCTCCCACAGCACGATGCCGAGCGAGAAGATATCGGAGCGGTGGTCGACCGGCTGGCCGGAGATCTGCTCCGGCGACATGTAGCGCGGCGTGCCGAGCACGATGCCGGTGCTCGTCTTGTGGTCGGCGAGTCGCATGCGCGCGAGGCCGAAGTCCATGATCTTCGCCGGCCCGCGCTCGGGCAGCATGATGTTGGCGGGCTTGATGTCCCGGTGCACGATGCCGCGCTGGTGTGCGTAGGCGAGGCCCTCGGCCACCTGGCAGCCGATCTCGACCGCCTCGACCGGCGGAATCGGCCCCTGCTGCACGCGCTTGCGCAGGTCGGTGCCTTCCATCAGCTCCATCGCAAGGTACGCCATGCCGTCGACCTCGCCGAAATCGTAGGTGGTGACGATATTCGCGTGGTTCAGCTTGCCCGCGGCCTTCGCCTCGAGGAAGAAGCGCTTCTGGTACTCGGCGCGCCCCTCGGTGTCCTTGTCCAAGCTGATGGTCTTGAGCGCGACCGTGCGGTCGAGGTTCGGGTCCTCGGCCTTGTAGACCACGCCCATCGCGCCGCGGCCCAGCTCGCCGAGGACCTTGTAGCGGCCGATCTTCTTCGCCGTCTTGGCCATCAGGTGCGCAACGCTCAGTAACTCACTCTTTGGACCAGCTCGCGCCAGTAGGGCTCGGTGCGCTCGAGCACCGCGTCCACGAACGGCTGCTGGTCCGGCGACGCGGAGCGCACCGCAATGCCGCCGCCGATGAGGACCACGGCCAGGACAACTGCGACCGCGGTGTAGCGCCGGCTGCGCCGGCCGAGCGCGCGGCTGTTCGGCGTGTAGAGCTCGTGCGCGCGCAGGCCGGGATCGTTGAACGTCCCGGCGGGGGCGAGCACCGCCTCGCCGCCGGGGGCGGCCTCGGCGATCGCGTCGCGGAACGCGCGCGAGGCGAGGATGCGCGAGGCGCCGGCGAACGCCGCCACCGAGGCGGCGACCGCGATGCCGTCGCCGGTCATGCCTTCGCCGCTCTTGCGGCCGGCGACCTGCAGCGCGCCGAAGTTGAGCCCGGCGGAAAGCGGCAGGCCGACCGCCACCGCGGTCAGTGCGCGCTCGGCGAGACGAAGCGCTGCGCGCGGATCGTCGAGCACCACGATCGCCGCGCCGTCCGCGGCGTCGAGCATCACACGGCTCGCCGGCGGAATCTCCGCCGCGGTCACCGCCACGACCGCCTGCAGCTGCGCGCGCAGCCGCGCCTGCTCGGTTGCCGGACGGCGAGCAAAATCCTGGATCTTCAGGAACGCGACGCTGGCGTAGAACGACGGGGGCTTTCGCTCCGGCATGGGCGAAGGATGCAGTGATTAGCCATGGTTGAACAGGGTATAATTCGAGCCGCTGAGGAGCGTTGCGTTCCCCGCCACTCGCAACACGAGGCGGGGATCAGGCTCAGCATAATTCAACGGCGCTCGCATCGGAAACGGTGCGAGCGCTTTTTGCTTTTGGAGACCCGATGAAGATCGATTCGAAGTTCACCGATTTCAAAGTGGCCGACCTCGCGCTCGCCGACTGGGGACGCAAGGAGATCGCGATCGCCGAGTCCGAGATGCCCGCGCTGATGGCGATCCGCAAGGAGTTTGCGGCGCGGCAGCCGCTGAAGGGCGCGCGCATCGCCGGCTCGCTGCACATGACGATCCAGACCGCGGTGCTGATCGAGACGCTCAAGGCGCTCGGCGCCGAGGTGCGCTGGGCCTCGTGCAACATCTTCTCCACGCAGGACCACGCCGCCGCCGCGATTGCCGCGAGCGGCACGCCCGTGTTCGCCTACAAGGGCGAGACGCTCGACGAGTACTGGGAGTTCACCCACAAGATCTTCGAGTTCGGCGAAGGCAAAGGGCCGAACATGATCCTCGACGACGGCGGCGACGCGACCCTGCTGGTCCATCTCGGCCCGCGCGCGCAGAAGGATCCCGGTCTGCTCTCCAACCCCACGAGCGAGGAAGAGGTTTCCTTGTTTGCCTCCATCAAGAAGCGCAAGGCGGGCTGGTACGAGCAGGCCGCAAAAGACATCAAGGGCGTGACCGAGGAGACCACGACCGGCGTGCATCGCCTCTACCAGATGGCGAAGGAAAAGCGCCTGCTCTTCCCCGCGATCAACGTCAACGACTCGGTCACCAAGTCCAAGTTCGACAACATCTACGGCTGCCGCGAGTCGCTGGTCGACGGCATCAAGCGCGCCACCGACGTGATGATCGCCGGCAAGGTGGCGGTGGTGTGCGGCTACGGCGAGGTCGGCAAGGGCTCGGCGCAGGCGCTGCGCGGGCTGCAGGCCCAGGTCTGGGTCACCGAGATCGATCCGATCTGCGCGCTGCAGGCGGCGATGGAAGGCTACAGGGTCGTCACCATGGAGTACGCCGCCGACAAGGCCGACATCTTCGTCACCGCCACCGGCAACTACAAGGTGATCACGCACGCCCACATGCAGCGGATGAAGAACAACGCCATCGTGTGCAACATCGGCCACTTCGACAACGAGATCGACGTCGCGGCGCTCAAGCAGTACACCTGGGAGAACATCAAGCCGCAGGTCGACCACATCATCTTCCCGGACGGCAAGCGGATCATCCTGCTCGCCGAAGGCCGCCTGGTGAATCTCGGCTGCGCGACCGGCCATCCCTCGTACGTGATGAGCTCGTCGTTCGCGAACCAGGTGCTGGCGCAGATCGAGCTCTATGGCAACAGCGCCAAGTACCCGATCGGCGTCTATATCCTGCCCAAGCAGCTCGACGAGAAGGTGGCGCGCCTGCAGCTTTCCAAGCTCAGCGCCATGCTCACCGAGATGAGCGACGAGCAAGCGCGCTACGTGGGGTTGCCCAAAGAAGGTCCCTACAAGAGCGACCACTACAGGTATTAGCCATGCGCATCGCCGCCATGGGGGCGGGCGGCGTCGGCGGCTATTTCGGCGCCCGCCTGCAGCAGGCCGGTCATGACGTCGCGTTCTTCGCGCGCGGCAAGCATCTCGCCGCGCTGAAGGGGCGGGGCCTCACGCTCAAGAGCCCGCTCGGCGCCGCGCAGCTTGCGGTCAAAGTGTTCGAGGACCCGGCGCAGACCGAGCCCGTCGACGTCGTCCTGTTCGCGGTCAAGCTGTGGGACACCGAGAGCGCGGCGCAGCGCCTGCGGCCGATCGTCGGCAAGAACACCGTTGTCATTCCGTTCCAGAACGGCGTCGAGTCGGTGCAACGCTTGAAGAAAGTGCTGCCCGAAGGAAGCATCATGGGTGGCTCCGCGTACATCGCCACGCGCATCGCCGCGCCCGGCGTGATCGAGCACATCGGCACCATGGCCGGGCTCGAGTTCGGCGCGCTGACGCCCGCGCAACGTGCGCCGGCGGAAGCGTTCCTCGCCGCCTGCCAGGGCGCGGGCATCAACGCGAAGCTGTCCGACGACATCGTGCGCGTGATCTGGCAGAAGTTCATCTTCCTGGTCGGGGTGAGCAGCGCGACCGCGGTGTCGCGCGCGCCGCTCGGCGTGGTGCGCTCGGACCCGGAGCTCTCGTGGCTGTTCGAGCAGGCGATGCGCGAGACCTGGCGCCTGGCGAAGGCGCGCGGTGTGGCAGTCGCCGACGACTACGTCGATAGCCGGCTCGCGTTCGCGCAAACCCTGCCGGCGGAAATGCGCGCTTCGATGGCGCACGACCTCGAGGCCGGCGGCAAACTGGAGGCGCCCTGGCTCTGCGGCGCGGTCGCGCATATGAGCACGCAGGCGGGGCTCGACGCCCCGGTGAACCGCGCGGTGTACGCAGCGCTCAAGCCTTACGTGGATGGATCTCAAGGCAAAGCTGCCTGACCCCGGGCAGACGGTCCTGCTCTACGGCACCACGCCGCCGCGGCTGGGCACCAGCGCGGAGAACGTCGCCGCCGCCGCCGACAAGCTCGCCGCGCGCCTCGCCGGCCTGCCCCTCGACGGCGTGGTGCTCTACGACATCCAGGACGAGACCGGGCGCACGCACGTCCCGCGCCCCTTCCCTTTCGTCGGCACCGTCGATCCGCGCGAGTACGCGAAGTTCTTCAAGCTGCCGGCAATCGTCTACAAGGCGCTCGGCACCATGGACGAGGCGCGCTGGCGTGCATGGCTGGGCGAATCCAGACGCAGACTGGAGTTTCTTTCCATCGTGGGCCGTCCTGCGTCCGCGGTGCGCTATCCGATGCCCTTGTCGCGAGCCATTCGCATCGCCGCGGAAACCCGGGATTTCGTGGTCGGCGGCGTAGTGATCACCGAGCGCCATGACGCGGAGCGCAGCGAGGCCGCGCGGCTGCTCGCCAAGGGCCTGGAGGGCTGCGGCTATTTCGTCTCGCAGACCGTCTACCAGGCGGCCCCGACGCAACGCCTGCTCGCCGATTACCTGCGCGACTGCCGGGGCGCCGGCGCCGCGCCCCGGCGCGTGATCTTCACTTTCGCCCCTTGCGGGAGGGAGAAGACGCTCGCCTTCATGCGCTGGCTCGGCGTCAACGTGCCGCAGGAGACCGAGCGCGCGATCCTCGGCGCCGCGAGCCCGCTCGCCAAATCGATCGAGATCTGCCGCGACAATCTGCGGCGTATCCTCGATGGCGCGTATGCGAGCCAGATTCCGCTGGGTATCAACGTGGAGAGCGTCTCAATCAACCGCGACGAGATTGACGCGAGTGTGGACCTGTTCCACGCCTTGACCGAAGTGCTGTCGGGTCGATGAGGCGCAGCCTGCCGCTACTCGCGCTCGGCGTGGCGGCGGTGCTCGCGCTCGAGCTGTTCCTGCTGGAATGGATGAGGCCGCTGGAGAACCGGCTGCTCGACAGCTTCGTCAAGATGCACGCCGCGACGCTCGCACCGGATGCCGACATCGTGCTGGTCGATATCGACGAGAAGAGCCTGGCCGAGATGGAGAACGAGGCCGGGCGCTGGCCGTGGCCGCGCGTGGTGTACGCCGACCTGATCGAGGGCCTTGCGGCGCAGAAGCCGCTCGCCATCGTGTTCGACATGATGTTCGTCGAGCGCGACCGCTTCCGTCCGCAGGACGACGAGGAGTTCGGCAAGAGCGCCGCGCGGCACGCCAACACCTACTTCGCGTTCCTGCGCCTGCCGGAAGCAAGCGACAGCAAAGGCATCCGCATCGGCGACTTCGCGGCGGACTTCGGGCTGATCCGCTCGAAGAATGCCGATCCCGAGGCCAAGATCGCGCTGGTACCGCCGCTCGTCCTGCCGCGGGAAGCGCATGGGCGCGCCGGCCTGATCACCTTCAAGGACGATGCCGACGGCGTGGGCCGCCAGTACCTGCTGCGCGAAAGCTTCGCCGGATGGCAGATCCCCTCGCTGCCCGCGCGCGTGGCGTTCGACCTGGGCTTTCCGGTACCGGATCAGGACCGGATGGTGCTCGCCTGGCGCGGCACGGCGCACGGCTTCCCGCGGGTCTCGTTCTCCGATCTCTACGAGGAGTTCGGCCGCTCGGCGAAGAAGCGCCCCGCCGCCGAGTTCGCCGACAAGATCGTGATCGTCGGGACTGCGGCCACGGGGCTCCAGGATCTGCGGGTGACGCCGATGCACAGCCTGCACCCCGGCGCCGAGATCCTCGGCACGGCGATCGAGAACCTCAAGAACGGCCGGCACATGCGCTACCTCCCGGCGTGGTGGGCGGCAGGCCTGGGAATCGGGCTGCTCGCGCTGCTCTACGTCGCTTTCCAGCGCGGCCTTGAAGTACGCGCCATCGGCGCAGCGCTCGCAGTGGCGACCGCCCTGCTTCTCGCCGCGCAGTGGCTCCTGGTCGGCCGGCTGGTGCTCTGGCCGGTCCTGACGCCGCTGGCGGCCGCGTGGACCTTCTATGCCGCGGCCGCGCTCGGCGAGTACCTGCGGGTGCGCCGGGAACGCCAGCAGGCGATTGCCCAGTTCTCGCGCTTCACCCATCCCCACGTCGCGCGGCAGCTGGTCGAGCGCGGCGGGATCGAGACCGGGCGGCGCGACGTGACGCTGCTTTTCTCCGACATCCGCGGCTTCACCACGCTCTCGGAGACGCGCAGCCCCGAGGAAGTGATCGCGCTTCTCAACCGCTATTTCTCGCTCCAGGTCGACGTCGTGTTCCGCCACGGCGGCTCGCTCGACAAGTTCATCGGCGACTGCATCATGGCGATGTGGGGCGCACCGCTCGACGACCCGGAGCACGCGCGCCACGCCGTCGCGTGCGCCCTGGACATGGCGGATACGCTGCAGGCCTTCAAGCGCGAGCTCGGCGCTGAGCACACCGGCTTCGACGTCGGCATCGGCCTGCACTCCGGGCCCGCCGTGGTGGGCCTGATGGGCTCGCAGACCCGCCGGCTCGAGTACACCGCGATCGGCGACACCGTGAACCTCGCGAGCCGCATCGAGGGCCTCACCAAGGACGCGCGGCGGCGGATCCTTGTGTCGCGCGACACCATGGAGATGTGCCGTGATGGGTTTGACTTTGCCAGCGCGGGTTCCTATAAAGTGAAGGGACGCGCACAAGAAGTGGAACTATTCGAACCGCGACGCAAGTGAAACGATTTCTCAGCCTGATTCTCGCGCTGCCAATTCTTTGCTGGGCGGAACCTGCCACCGTGATCCGCGCGACCGACCTCAAGAAGGAGCCCGCCAGCGACTCCGCCACCATCGCGGCGCTGCCCGAGAACACCGCGGTGGACGCGCTCGAGCGCAAGAGCGGCTGGACGCGAGTCAAGGCGGCGAGCGGCGAGGGATGGGTGCGCATGCTCGCGCTGCGCTTCGGCGAGCCCGCGGCCGCCAAGCCCGGCGCGAGCGGCCTGACCCAGATGTTCAACCTCGCGCGCACCGGCACAAGTGGCACTCAGGTCACGACCGGGGTGCGCGGCCTCGATGCCGAGCAGCTCGCCAACGCGCAGCCCAACCCGGCCGAGCTCGCGAAGCTCGACCAGTTCGCCGCCGACCGTGACAGCGCGGCCAAGTTCGCGACGCAGGGCAAGCTCGCCGCCAAGAGCGTGGAGTATCCGAAATGAGAGCAATCATTGCGGTGGTGCTCCTCGCGGCAACTTCCGTTGCACAGGCCCAGTTCCGGCTGCCCAGCCTCGACATCAACAAGATGGTCGACACGGTGAAGAACGTCGGCAAGGCGGTGAAGGAGATCGACGAGCCCGAGGAGATCGCGATCGGCAAGGACGTCGCCTCGCGCCTGGTCGGCGCCGCGCCGCTCGTGCCCAATCCCGCGCTGCAACGCTACGTGAACCAGGTGGGACGCTGGCTCGCGGCGCAGACCGAGCGCCCCGACCTGCCCTGGCAGTTCGGCGTGCTCGACCACTCGAACGTCAACGCGTTCGCGGTTCCCGGCGGCACCATCTTCATCACGCGCGGGCTGCTCGAGAAGATGCGCAGCGAGGCCGAGCTCGCCGGCGTGCTCGGGCACGAGATCGTGCACGTGCTGCGCAAGCACCATCTCAAGGCGATCCAGAAGGGCGCGCAGACCGCGCTCGCGGGCGACGCGGCGTCGGTGGCCCTCCGCGACCGCGCCGGCCCCGCGCGCGACAAGCTGATTTCCCTGGGTACCGAGCTCTACAGCCGGGGCCTGGACAAGTCCGACGAGTTCGAGGCCGATCGGCTCGGCATCGTGATCGCCGCGCGCGCCGGCTACGACGCCTACGGCCTGCCCTCGGTGCTGCAGACGCTCCAGGCGATGAGCGCGCAGGACTCCGCGGTGGCGCTCATGTTCAAGACCCACCCGGCGCCCGGCGAGCGCCTCGACTCCATCGGCGAGAAGATGCAGCCGGTGCTCGACACCTATTCCGGCCAGGCGCAGCTCGCCGACCGCTTCCTGCGCCAGCTCAAGACTCAGGCTACGAGATAGCCAGGCGCCACGGCGCGTCCGGCCGCTCGCGGCACACCCGGTAGCGGAACGGCATCGTCTCGCGCCCCGGCGTCAGGAACCGCAGGTCGGTGAACCATACACAGGCCGAGCCTTCGCCCATGCCGTCGAAGGCCGGCAAGTCGGCGAACCAGCGGAAGAAGGCGAGCGGCGCGGAATTCCACGCGCCCTTGATCAGCGCCTGCTCGGTCTCGCCGTAGCGCGCCCGCCTGACCCAGATCGCCTGCGCTAGCGGCATGTAGGGCGAATCGACGCGCGCGACGAAGCCGTCGCCCGGCTGGTAGCGCCGCGGCTCCTTGCGCACCAGGTTCACGTGCGCGAAGCGGTGCACCTCGTCATCGCTCACGAACACCGTCCAGTTGAACGGCGACACCGGCCGGGGATGCACCGTGACCCGGGCGCTCTGAAGCCCGAGCGATCTCGCATGGGCTTCGCCGAAATCCAGTGCGTGCTGCCGCTGGACGTACTGGAAGCCGACATAGCCGGCCAGCACCACGCTTGCCGCCACGGCGGGAATTCGGCTGCGGTGGAACACGACGGAGAAAATCAGGCCCGCGACGATGATGCCGCTGAACCAGAGGTCGATGATGAAGGTCGTGCCGATCGCGGCCCGCCAGTCGGATACGGGTGCGAAAACGATGGTGCCGAAACTGGTGATCAGGTCGCCGACGACATGCGCGAAAAGCGCGAGCGCGGTCACGCCGTAGAGCGCTCGCCAGCCGCCGGGCTCGCGCAGGAGCTTGGCGAGGATCCATGAGTAGAGCAGCGCCCACGCGGGCAGCAGGATGAACGAATGAGTGACGCCGCGGTGCGTGAGCAGGTACTCGACCGGGCCGGCGAAGCCGACGACGAAGTCGAGATCGGGCGCGGCGCAGGCGAAAAAGCCGGCCGCTACGCGCCGCGGAATCGAGCGCGGCGGTGCCTGTTTGGAAGCGGTGGCGCGCGCAAGCAGCGCTCCCGACAGCGCATGCGTGAGGGTATCCACCCCCTAAAGCCTACGCGTCCGCTTCCCCGCGGAGCCAGGCTTTCGCGCGCTCCACCCCCGGAAAATTGCGCACCATCACGCCGTGGTTCCGGCCCACCAGATTGATGAACTGGTTGGCGTCCTGCATCTCCGGCGTGCGGTGCACGAGGGCGATCCTGTGCTGCGGGGTAAAACCGATCTCCGGCAGCTTCATCACCAGGGCGAACTGGTTGCCGGGCGAAAGCGGGAAGCGCTGGTCGAGCTCGATCAGGATGCGGTCGCGTCCGCGCTTGCGGCTCTCGGCGAAAACCGCGGCGCAGATCTCCGAGGGCGGCCGATCGGTCTCGCGGCCGCTGACCGTGACCCGCAGGAACTCGTCATCGGCCTCGATCGTGTATTCCACTGCTACGCGGCACGCTTCTTCCGCTGCGCGTCCTTCACGTGCATCTGCGCGTACGCGCCGTGCGCCGCCGCTTCCGCGTCGCCGACGTGCACCGCCACGCCCATGTCGGAGAGCACCGACGACAGCGCGGTGAGGCACAGCATCACGTTGTCCGGGCGGCAGCTGTAGCCCATCAGCCCGAAGCGCCACATCTTGCCCTTGAGCGGGCCGAGCGCGGCGCCGATCTCGAGGCCGAACTCGTCGAGCAGCGTCTTGCGTACCGCCGCCTCGTCCACGCCCTCGGGGCAGTAGACGGCGTTCATCTGTGGCAACTGATGTTTTACATTGACCAAAAAGCGCATGCCGATGGCTTCGAGGCCGGCCTTCAGCGCGACGTGGTGGCGGTGATGGCGCGCCCAGGAATTCTCCAGGCCTTCCTCGCGGATGAGGAGCAGCGCCTCGTGCAGGGCAAACAGCGAGTTGGTCGGCGCGGTGTGGTGGTAGGTGCGCGTGCCGGCCGTCCAGTAGTTGAAGAGCAGGTTCATGTCCATGAACCAGCTGTGGATCTTGTCCTTGCGCTTCTTCACGTGCTCGACCACGCGGTCGGAGAACGACACCGGCGAGAGCCCGGGTGTGCACGACAGGCACTTCTGGCTCGCGGAATAGATCGCGTCGATCTCCCATTCGTCGACCTTGACTGGCGAGCCGCCGAGCGAGGTGACGGCGTCGACGATCACCAGCGCGTCGTGCTTGTGCGCGATCTGCGTGAGGAGCTTGGCGTCCGACTGGCAGCCGGTCGAGGTCTCGGCTTGCACGAACGCCACGACCTTCGCGTCCTTGTTTTTCTTCAGGGCGTCCTCGAGCTTCTGCGGATCGACCGGCTCGCCCCACTTGTCCTCGACGACCACCGGGTTGCCGCCGACGCGGATGGCGTTCTCGAGCATGCGGCCGCCGAACACGCCGTTCTGGCACACGACGACCTTGTCGCCCGGCGCCACCAGGTTGACAAAGCAGTATTCCATGCCGACCGAGCCCGGCCCCGACAGCGGGAACGTGAGCCCGTTCTTCGTCTGGTAGACGTAGCGCAGCAGCGACTTCAGCTCCTCCATCATCTCGACAAAGATCGGGTCGAGGTAGCCGATCGCGGGCTGGCTCATGGTGGTGAGCACGCGGGGGTGGATCTCCGTCGGGCCCGGGCCCATCAAGGTGCGCTGCGGCGGATGGAAGGACTGGATGCGCTTGGCAGGGGCGAACTGGCTCATGTTTTCCTCTGAGAAGATTCCGAACGGCGCGGGGCGCGATTTGACCCGTACCGGATTTTTTACGCTCGCTTCGTTGATGACTTCCACCGCGCTGACGCGGCCCTGGGTGACGCGCTCGACTTCGCCCGCCCAGCGCGCGGGCACGTAGCCGGTCTTCACCCAGTTATGGACCACTGCGCGGTCGAGCTGGAACGCCCTCGCGACCTCGGCCTGGCTGCCGAACAGTTCGACCAGTCGCTCCGCGCAGTTCATTGGCGAGAAGATTAGCCTGTCAAATGCGACTTGACAATCTGCCGACTTGGTGTACCAATTGATACTCATTTCGTACGATATAGGAATTGGCCGAACCAGCCCCTCAGGTCGATCTGCGCAGCCGGGCGAGCCGCGAGCGCCTGGCGAGGATGGTCGTCGCCCTGCTCGACCACTGGCAGCTCTCGCCAAATGACCGGGCCGCGCTTCTCGGCCTTTCGGCGCACTCGCGCTCGACCATCGCGCGCTACCGTCGGGGCGAGCCCTTCGGCGACAGCGCCGACCTGCTGGCGCGCGCCGGCCATCTGCTCGGCATCCACAAGGCGTTGCGCATCATGTTCCCGCACGACCGGGACCTCGCCTACCGCTGGGTAAGCGCGCCGAACAGCCGCTTCGGCAGCCGCGCGCCGCTCGAAATCATGAAGCAGGGCTTCGAGGGGCTGCTCGCCGTGCGCCGCTACCTGGACTTCGAGCGCGGCCGGTAGGTGTACGAGAACCTGGTCCGCGAGGTCGCCGACTACCACGGCGACCTGGTGCGCAATATCCAGACCATCCGGGTCTCGCAGGATCTGTTCGACGATCTCTCGCCGGATGCCCGCGATCAGGCCGTCGCCATCGCCGCGGAGGGTGCGGGACGCATCCCGAGCGAGGCGCCGCTGATCACGCGGCCGTTCGACTATGGAAGCGTCATCACCTACCCGTTCGCCAATTTCAACGGCCAGGGTACGCGGTTCTCAGCCGGGCTCGCGTACGGCGTCTGGTACGGGTCGCTCGAGCTCGAGACCACCGTGTACGAGACGGCCTATCACCGCCACCGGTTTCTCGTGGACAGCTTCGCGGGGGAGGACAGATGGATCGTCAATGAAAGGCGAGTCTTCACGGTGCGCTGCGACGCGATCCTCATCGACCTGCGCGGCAAGGAGGCGGCCGAGCCGCGCCTGGTCGAGCGCACGAGCTATGCCTTTACGCAGCCGCTCGGCGCCTATCTGCAGGCGCAGGGCACCAATGGACTGCTCGTCAAGTCGGCGCGCTGCGATGGGATCAACGCGCCGATCTTCCGTCCCTCGGTGCTCTCGCGCGTGCGCGAGCTCTGCCACCTCACCTACACCATGAATCCGCTACGCGACGGCGCCGTGGTGGAACGCACGCCCGGCGAGGCATGGCTAAGGATTAAGATTCCCCTATGAAGCCCGACCACCCCGTGACCTTCAAGCCGGAAACCGCGGCCGACGCCTGGCTCGGCCTGCTCGCCGCGCGCGGCATCGAATACCTGTTCGCGAACGGCGGCACCGACTTCGCGCCGCTGGTCGAGGCCTGCGCCAAGGGCCAGAAGCTCGGCTGGCGCCTGCCGCAGATCGTGATCGTGCCGCACGAAAACATGGGCGTCGCGATGGCGCACGGCTACGCCATGGTGACCGGCCGGCCGCAGGCGATGATGGTGCACGTCGGTGTCGGCACCGCGAACTCGATCAACGGACTGATCAACGCCTCGCGCCAGAACGTGCCGATCCTGTTCACCGCGGGTCGCACGCCGATCACCGAATCGGGCGCGCTTACCGCGGCGCGCAACAACTACATCCACTGGGCGCAGGAGCATTTCGACCAGGGCGGCATGCTGCGCGAGTTCATGAAGTGGGACTACGAGCTGCGCCACGCCGAGCAGGTCGAGACCGTGATCGATCGCGCGCTCGCCATCGCGAAGAGCGAGCCCCAGGGGCCGGTGTACGTGACGTTGCCGCGCGAGATTCTCGCTTCCGGTTTTGACCAAAAGTTCAGCGAAACTTCGACCATTGCTCCCGCATCCGCGCCGGCCGCCGATCCCGAGATGCTCGAGGAAGCCGCGAAGCTCCTCGGCGCTGCCCAGAACCCGCTGCTCATCACCGCGAGCGGCGGACGCACGCTGGAGTCGGCGCGTGCGGTCGAGCAGCTCGCCACCGCGCTCGCCGTGCCGGTGGTGCACTACCGCCCGCGCCACCTTGCGCTCTCTACCGAACATCCGATGCATTGCGGCTGGGATCCGCACGCGCTGCTCAAGGAAGCGGATGTCGTGCTGGTGGTCGAGTGCGACGTGCCCTGGATCCCGAGGGAGGGCAAGCCCAAGCCCGAAGCCAAGGTGATCCATATCGGTCCCGATCCGCTGTTCGCCGCCTACCCGCTGCGCGGGTTCCGCGCCGACATAGCGCTGACCGGCGCAGTCGCGCCCACCCTGCAGGCGCTATGGCGCGCCGCGCAGAAGCAGGCGGTGTCGTTGAAGCAGATCGAGGAGCGCAAGCGGGCCGTCTCGGCCTTGTCCGACGAGATCCGGAAGAAGGCGCGCGCGGGCGTCGAGCCGATGCCGGCGGCGATCACCGGCAAGTGGCTGTCGGCTTGCGTCAACCAGCTGCTCGACGAGCGCACCATTCTCGTCAACGAGTACCCGACGGTACTCGAGGAAATGATGATCAAGGAGCCGGGCCGCTACTTCGGCAACCCGTCGGCCGGCGGCCTCGGCTGGGGAATGGGAGCCGCGCTCGGCGCCAAGCTCGCCTCACCCGAAAAGACCGTGATCTGCGCCCTCGGCGACGGCGCCTACATGTTCGGCAACCCGACCGCGACGCACTACGTGTCGGAAGCGATGCACCTGCCGGTGCTCTTCATCATCGCCAACAATGCGCGCTGGGCGGCAGTTCACCGCTCCACGCTCTCGACCTACCCGAAGGGCTACGCCTCGGCGGAGAAAGAGCCGCCCTTTGCCACGCTCGAGCCCTCGCCGCGCTTCGAGCACGTGGTGCGGGCGAGCGGCGGCCACGGCGAGCGGGTAAGCGAGCCCTCACAACTCTTGCCCGCGCTGGAGAAAGCCCTGAAGTTCGTAAAGGAGGAAAAGCGGCAGGCGGTGCTGAACGTCTGCCTCGAAGCGAGCTACGTCAAAACGAGCTAGGGCGCCGCGGCTTCCTCGATCGGCAGTCCGACCGCGATCCGTGGCGTGCCGATGCGCCCGACGATGGGCAGCTTGATGCCGGAGGAGCTCACGCCGAAGTTGAGGCTCAGCAGGTTCAGCTCGAAGCCGTCCACGCCGCTCGCCGCCACGCCGAGCAGCCCGCGCAGCGAGAACTGGAAGCCCTTGCCGCTCGGCGCGGTCGAAACCATGGTCGCGCCCAGATAGTCCTTGCCGATCGCGGTGGCCGGAAGGTCGACTTCGAGCTCAGGCACCGCGCGCGCGATCCAGGCGGTAAAGGTGTTGGAATTGGGCCCCGGCCAGACGGTGTAGGTCTTGGCGTAGGGATACTCGCGCGCGGCCTTGTCGATGCGGGCGATCAGCTCGCCGACCCCGGCGCCGCGCTTCTCGGCGTAGAGCTCGCCTTCGGCGCCGAACCAGTGAGTCGGCGCGCGTGTGCGGATCACGACAGCGGTGTCCGACCAGCGCAGGCGCCAGCCGACCACTTCGTAGACCGTGTATTCGGCCGCGCCGTAGGGCTTGACCGCCACCCAGGTGTGCACGCCGAAAATCCCCTTGGCGCCGCGGCTGCGTGCGCCCCAGACCTGGACGACCGGCTCCAGGGTTTCGACGGCTTCCGGGGCCCGCTCGGCGTTGTCGGCAGTCACGGAAGCCCCGGCGAGGGCCAGGAGCCCGATCAGGCTTGAGCGGCTAACGAACCTAGCGACGGGGCGTGTCATGTTCTCGGCTAATGAACGCATTGTAGCCACCGCCGGATGACAGAACCGAGGCGCAATACCGTGCCAACGGTGGCAGATCCGGGCCGAGTCACTTCAAATTCTTGAAATCGAACAGCTTGCGGTCGAGGAGGTGCGAGGGCCGGACCTCGCTCAGGGCGCGGACGATCGATTCGACCCGCCCGGGCTGGCGCCGCTCCCAGTCGCGCAGCATCTCGCCGATCTGCTTGCGCTGCAGGTTGTCCTGCGAGCCGCACAGGGTGCACGGGATGATGGGGAAGCGCCTCGCCTCGGCGTAGGCCGCGAGGTCGGCCTCCGCCACGTACGCGAGCGGCCGGATCACGACGTGCTTTCCGTCGTCCGAAACGAGCTTCGCCGGCATCGCCTTGAGTTGGCCGCCGTGGAAGAGATTCAGGAAGAACGTGGCGAGGATGTCGTCGCGGTGGTGCCCGAGCGCGATCTTGGTCGCGCCGAGCTCGGCGGCCACCCGGTAGAGCACGCCGCGCCGCAGCCGCGAGCAGAGCGAGCACATCGTCTTGCCCTCGGGAATCACGCGCTTCACCACCGAGTAGGTGTCCTGCTCCTCGATGCGGAATGGCACGCCGCGCGACTCGAGGTACTCCGGCAGCACGTGCGCCGGGAAGCCGGGCTGCTTCTGGTCGAGATTCACCGCCACGAGCTCGAAGCGGACTGGAGACTTTTCTCTCA
>DASRIR010000128.1:0-10507 GCA_035649875.1 Burkholderiales bacterium
GTCGGCACGCCGAGCCGGGCGGCGAACTCGCCGATGATCTTCATGTCCTTCTGCCAGACCTCGTTCTTCATCGTCACTTCCCGGTAGCGCCCGGCGACCATCATCGGGCCGCGCACCTGGAACATGCGCGAGGTGCCCGCGCCGTTCGCCTGCACGTCGTAGATCAGCTTGGGCGGCAGCCCCGCCTTCATCCCGAGCACGAACGCTTCGGCCGCCGACACGTTGTGGATCGCCACCATCAGGTTCGCGACGTACTTCATCTTGCTGCCGTTGCCGAATTCGCCGAGGTAGTGATGCGCCCTCGAGAAACCCGGAAAGGTCGATTTCGCCGTCTCGAAGGCCTTACGTTCCCCGCTCGCGAATACCACGAGGTCGCCGGTCTTCGCCTGCGCGCCGGTGCCGGACAGCGGGCAGTCGAGGAGCACGATGCCCTTTCGCTTCAGCGTAGCGCGCGCCTTCAGCTTCTCTTCGATCGGCAGCGTGCTCGTCTCGACCACGATGCATTTGCTTTTCAGCTGGCCGGCGATCGCGTGCAGCGCTTCGGCGCTCGGCAGCGAGGTGATGATGACCGGGGCCTTGACGCCGGCGGGCGATGCAGCGGGCTTGCCGCCCGACCGTCTGAGGAAGGCACGACGCGCCGGCAAGATGTCATAGCCGCGCACCTCGAAGCCCGCCTTGACGAGATTGGCGGACATGGCCGAGCCCATGATGCCGAGACCAATCACGCCGACCGTTTCGCTCATCGGCGCTATGGTAGCGGCTCACGCGTCAGTCCGCTGCGGCGGCGAAGAGCAGCGCGATCAGGGTGCCCAGTCCGGCCGGAATGCCGTAGCGCTCCCAGCGCGACACGCTGTCGCCGGCGATGATCTCGACCGGCACCGAGGTCAGCTCGAGTACGCGGTTGGTGGTCGAGTTCTCGACCAGGCGCGTAAGCGAATTCTTGCGCGCGGCGCTCATCACGATGTGGTCGCAATGCAAACGGTGCGCCACCCCGGTGATGACCTCGGCGCGCTCGCCGATCTCGATGTGCACCGCGTACGGCACGCCATACCCGTCCAGGATCTGGCGTGTCGGCCGCAAGGCCTTCTCGGCCTCGTCTTGATGGTAGTCGCGCACGTTCTTGCGGCTCAGGAAGCGCGTGACATAGCTCGAGAGCGGCGCCTGCACGTTGAGAAGATGGATCTCCATCGCGGTGTTGTTCATGAACTGACGCACCACGTGGCGCACGGCGAATTCGCTGTTGCGCGTGCCGTCCACCGGGACGAGGACTTTGGCCATGTTTGCTCCTGAAGCATCGGGCACGAGGGCGGGCGCCGGCCGTTGTTGTTCGGCCCCCTTCTGCGAGCGGCTGCGGAAATAAAGCTTCAGCAGCTCCATCGCGATCGCCGAGGCGAAGAAGAAGGGCAGCATCATCAGCCAGTCGTCGAGCGTGGGCGGCACGGTGTCGAAGAACGGCTGCAGGAACGGCACGTAGACCACGAGCAGCACGAGCAGCAGCGACGCGCTCACCGCCCACACCATCCACTTGTTCGAGAAGAAGCCGATCGAGAAGATCGAGTGGTATTCCGAGCGCGCAGTGAAGGCGCGCACCAGCTCGGAGACGCACAGCGTGACGAAGGCGAGGGTCTGCGCGGCCTCGAGGTGGCCCGGGTAGCGCTGCAGCCCGAAGTAGAACACCGTCAGGATGGCGAGGGCGTCGACCAGCGCGATCACGCCGATGCCGATCGCCATGTCGCGGTTGATCACCGGCTCCTTGGGCGGCCGCGGCGCGTGCTTCATGATGTCCTTGTCGCCCTTTTCCATGCCGAGCGCGAGCGCGGGCGCGCCGTCGCTCACCAGGTTGAGCCACAGCAGGTGCACCGGGCGCAGCGGGATCGGCATGCCGAACAGCATGGCGCCGAAGATGATCAGGATCTCGCCCACGTTGCAGGCGAGCAGGAAGTACACGAACTTGCGGATGTTCGAGTAGATGATGCGTCCCTGCTCGATCGCGGCGACGATGCTCGCGAAGTTGTCGTCGGTGAGCACCATGTCGGCGGTCTGCTTGGAGACGTCGGTGCCGGTGATGCCCATGGCGACGCCGATGTTGGCGCGCTTGAGCGCCGGCGCGTCGTTCACGCCGTCGCCGGTCATCGCGGCGACATGGCCATTGGCCTTCATCGCGTCGACGATCCGCGTCTTGTGCTGCGGCGAGACGCGGCAGCAGACCTGGAGCTTGTCGACCCGCGCCGCGAGCTCGGCGTCGGTCATGCGCTCGATCTCCGGGCCGGTGAGCACCACGCCGCCCGGCGTCAGGATGCCGATCTCGCGCGCGATCGCCTCGGCGGTGTCCTTGTGGTCGCCGGTCACCATCACGCTCCTCAGGCCGGCGCCGTTCGCCACCCGGACGGCATCGATCACCTCGGGACGCGCCGGGTCGATCATGCCCAGCAGGCCGACGAAGGTGAGCTCGCGCTCGAGCGTCTCGGGCGTCGGGTTGCCGGGCACCGAGTCGAGCGGACGGCACGCGACCGCCAGCACCCGCAGCGCGTGGCTCGCCAGGTCGCGGTTCTGGTCGAGCACTTCCCGCCGCGTTTCCTGGTCGAGGCGCACCGGCGCTCCCTCGCGCTGAATGTGCGTGCACAAGTCCAGCACCACGTCCGGCGCGCCCTTGACGAATGCCAGGGGCGTGCCCTCGATGGTGTGGATCGTGGTCATGCGCTTGCGGTCCGAGTCGAAGGGGATCTCCTGCACGCGAGGCATGGTCTTTTCCAGCTCGGCGCGCTGGAAGCCGGCCTTCATCGCCACCACGGCCATCGCGCCCTCGGTCGGGTCGCCGATGATGCGTCCCTCGTCGAGCAGCGCATCGTTGCAGAGCAACGAGCCTTTGAGAAGAAGCGCCGCATCGGCATCCTGCGAGGCATCGAACGCCTTGTCCTCGAGGAGAAATTGCCCGGTTGGGTTGTAGCCTTCGCCGGTGACCTTGAAGCGTTTGCCGGCGGTCCAGCCCTGGACCACGGTCATCTGGTTCTGGGTGAGCGTGCCGGTCTTGTCGGAGCAGATCACCGTCGCGCAGCCCAGCGTTTCCACCGCCGGCAGCTTCCGGATGAGCGCGTTGCGCTTGATCATCTGCTGCATGCCGAGCGCGAGGCAGATGGTGACGATCGCCGGCAGGCCTTCGGGCACCGCGGCGATCGCCAGGCTCACGGCGGTCATGAACAAGTTGATGATGTCCTTCTGCTCGCTTTGCAGATAGTTCATGAAGCCGATGCTGAACACCTCGGTGAGCCGAGTGTCGCGGAACAGGCCGTAGACCAGCACGACCGCGCAGATCGCGATGCACGCGGTGCCCAGAACCTTGCCGAGCTGCTGGAGCTTCTGCTGCAGCGGCGTGTCCTCGTCCTCGTAAGACTGGATCATCTCGGCGATCATGCCGATCTGGGTGTTCATGCCCGTGCCGGTGACCAGCCCGCGCCCGCGGCCGTAGGTCACCATGGTGCTCATGAACGCGGAGTTCTTGCGGTCGCCGAGCGGGATCTCCTGGTCGAGGACGGCGGCCGCGTTCTTTTCCACCGGCACCGATTCCCCGGTGAGCGAGGCCTCTTCGACCTTCAGGTTGACGCTCGAGATGAGGCGCATGTCGGCGGGCACGTAGTTGCCGGCTTCCAGCGCCACGACGTCGCCAGGCACGAGCTCGCGGCCCGGGACCGTGAGCGGATGGCCGTCACGGATCACCTGCGCGTTCGGCGCCGACATCTTCTTGAGCGCGGCGAGCGCCTGCTCGGCCTTCGATTCCTGGATCACGCCGACGATCGCGTTCAGCACCACGATGCACATGATCGCGATCGAGTCGACCCACTCGCCGAGCGCGAGCGCGATCAGCGCGGCGATGATCAGGATGATCACCAGGTAGTTGTTGAACTGGTCCCAGAGCAGGGCGAGGAAGCCCGGCTTGGGCTTCTCGGTGAGCTCGTTCGGCCCGAACTTCTGCAGGCGCTCGCGCGCTTCGCGCGAGCTCAACCCGTTCTCGAGGTGCGCCTGAAGCGCCGCGGCGACGTCGCTGAGCGGCTTGGCGTGGGCGTATTGATCCCGCATAGGAGCCTCCATGTCGTGACGCGAGAACTATGCGGCGGCGCGGAACCGGCCGAAATCGAAGTTTTCGGAAGGCGGCCATTACGTTTCGTAATGGCTGGGCCGTCTTGTAAGGCAGCCGGGGAAATGCTATTAGTGTTTCCGGTTACCCCCAAAGGGGAGTAGCTCGGCGGCCTCCCCGGCCGTCTCGGCGCGATCGTCAAAACGGGCCTTGGCCCCGGTCGCGTCGGCATCCGCCAACGCGATGCGAGCGAGACCTTTGCCGAAGAGGCGAAGGACTTACTCGAGGAGCGACGCGATGCAACCGCCGCCGGACATTCGACGTTATCTCAAGCACGGGACGCTCGCGCAGATGCGCGCGTTCGAGGCCGCCACGCGCCTCGGCAGCCTGACGCGTGCGGCCGAGCAGCTGCACATGGCGCAGGCGACGACCTCGGTGCAGATCAAGAAGCTCGCCGAGACCGTCGGCCTCGCGCTGTTCGAATACACCGGCAAGCAGATCTGCCTCACTGAAGCCGGCGAGCGCGTGTACGCCGGTTGCGGCGAAGTGTTCCGCGCGCTCTCCAACATGGAACTGAGCCTGAGCGAGCTGCGCGGCGCGGCGTGCGGGCGCCTGGACCTCGCGGTGCCGTCCACCGCGCACTACTTCAGCGCGCGGCTGCTCGACGCTTTCCTCGAGCGCCATCCGGGCGTGGACGCTTCGCTGCAGGTGTGCGATCGGCTCGCCCTGAACGACCATGACCTCTGCATGGTGGTCGAGCCGCCGGAAGAGCGCGAAGTGGTGGCGCAGGCGGTGGTGCCGAACCCGCTGGTCGTCCTCGCGCGCGCCGATCATCCGCTCGCGCGCGAAAGCGACATCGCCTTCGAGAGGCTGGCGGCCGAGCCTTTCCTGATGCGCGAGACCGGCTCGGCCACGCGCAGGATCGCGCTGCGCCTGTTCGCGCGCCACGGGTTCGCGCCGAGGATCCGCATGGAGCTCGGCTCCGACGAGGCGTTGCGCGAGGCGATCCTCGCCGGCCTCGGCATCTCGATCCTGCCGCGCTATGCGCTCGGCATGGACTCCGCGCTCCGGCGGCTCGTTTGCTTGGACGTCGTCGGATTCCCACTCGAAAGCCACTGGCATTTTGTCTATCCGGTCGGCCGGCGCCTAACGGGCGTGGCGCGCGCCTTCATGGATTTCGCGCGTCTCGAGGCAAAGGGCTTGTTCCGGGATTGCCTGAGCAGGCATCCCGTGTGAAACGGGCCCCGCCGTGGCACGGCTCTTGCGCGGCAAACAGCGATGATCGGCAAGCCCACGGTGCTCGTCGTCGATGACAAGCGCGCCAACCAGGTAGCGCTGGAAGCGCTGCTGGGCGCGGACTACAACCTGGTGTTCGCGAACTCCGGAGCGGAGGGCATCGCGATGGTGCAAAAGGTGCCGCACGTCGACGTCATCCTCATGGACGTGCAGATGCCGGAGATGGACGGCTTCCAGGCCGCGCGAGAGATCAAGAAAACCCCCGCCGGGGGCGAGATTCCGATCATTTTTGTCACCGCGGTGTTCAACGAAGACCCGTTCATCCGTAGGGGCTACGAGGCCGGCGGGCTCGACTACTTCAGCAAGCCCTTCGACCCCGCGATCCTCAAGATGAAGATCGGCATCTATGCGTCGTTCCGCACGCGCGAGAAGCTTCTGCGCGCGCGCGAGCGCCACATCCGCGAGTCGGAAGAGCTGCTGCGCGTCGGGCGCAAGCTCTCGAGCATGCTCGAAAGCCTGCGCGTGGGGGTCATGATCGCCGACGTCGAGGGCCGCATCTGCCAGACCACCCAAGAGGTGGCGCGCATCTTCCGCTGCGCCGAGCAGATGGATGCGGGCGCCTACGGCGAGATGGTCGGCTGGTGGGACAGCGCCGGCGCCATGATCCGCGACGGCAAAGGGCCGCTCGCCCGCGCGCTGCAGAATGGCGAGACATCGCACGGCGAGCCGATGGCGGTCCGATGCCTCGACGGCTCGAGCGTGACCGTGATCGCCTCGGCCGCGCCGCTGCGCGGCCTCGACGAGAAGCTGGTGGGCGCGGTGGTACTGATCCAGGACGTCACCGAGCCCCGCCGGATCGAAGAGGCGCTGGAGGAGCGCGTGACGCGCCTCATCGGCGCGGGCCTCGAGCTCGAGGAATCCGCGGTCCGTTCAAACTGACACAACCGATGGACAAGTCTTTCTATGACGAAAAGACGCGTGCTGGTCGTGGACGACGATCCCGACCAGATCCGAATGCTGGCGCTGTTGCTGCGCGAGTCGGGGCACCGGGTCGAATGCGCCACCAACGCGCTCTATGCGCTCACGCTGGCGAAGGAGTTCAACCCCGAGTTCGTGTTCCTCGACATAGGCATGCCGTACATGGACGGCTATGAGGCGGTGCGCCGCTTCCGCGCGGCCTTCCCGGCCGCGCGCATGTTCGCGATTACCGGCCGCTCGGGCGACGAAGCGCGCCGGAAGTCGGCCGACGCCGGCTTCGAGGACCACCTCGTGAAGCCGATCGAGGTCGCCGTGGTCGAGCGGATCCTGCAGTAGCCGCCGGCTTCGCGCTCACCAGCACCGCCGCGACGATGCACGGCTCGGCGCCGCGCACGCTCCACGAGTGGTTGGTGCCGCGCTGCACGAGGATGTCGCCCGCGCGCAGCAGCTTCTCGCCGGTCTCCATGATCGCGTGGATCTCGCCTTTCAGCACGATGATGTAGTCGACCGTCGAGGTCTTGTGCATCATCGGATCGGCCGAGCGCTTGTCCTGCGCGTGCGAGGCGCCGATCGCCTTGAACCCGGCGCTGCCGTCCGCGCCTTTCGGGCGCGTGGCATCGGGCGGGAACTCGACGATGCGCAGGATAGTGCCGTTCCGGGGCGGCTCAAGGCGCACCGGGCGGTCGGCGGCGTCGGCATCGCCGGCGTTCGAAGCGGGCGCGCCTTTCGTTTCCCAGAGGTCGGTGAGCGCGAGCCCGGGAAAGTGCGGCATCTCCTTCACGTTCGGCGCCTCGCCATCGGCGATGAAGGTCGAGCGCCCCTGGCCGTCGTGGCCCGTGAGCACGCGCCGCACGCGCCAGATCATGCGACCGCGTCGCTGGCGGCGACTTTCTTGCGCGCCTTGACTCCCTTGCGGTCGGGCGAGAGCTTGAAATCCCATTCGAGCTTGAGGAACGGGCTGGACAGCCCGAGCTTCTTCGCCTGCTCGGGGTTGTTCACCTTCTTGTACTTGCCCACGAGCGAGTCCTTCACCGCGTAGACCGCGTCGCCGTCGAGATGCGGATCGCCCTCGACGAAGACGTGGGTAATCACCTGCTGGTAGCCGGGCGCCGAAACGATGGCGTGCATGTGCGCCGGGCGCATGTGGTTGTTGGTCGTGGCGCGCACCATGTCGCCGACAGGGCCGTCGATCGGGATGCTGTAGAACTTCGGCTTGTAGCTCGCGAACGCGTACTCGCCTTTCTCGTTCGCCTTGACGCGGCCGCGCAGCTCGAATTCGCCCTCGGTCTGCAGGTCGTAGATGCCGTCGGCCTTCGCCTGCCAGATGTCGAGCTGGGCGTTGGGGATCGGCTTGCCGTCCACCGACAGCACCCGGCCGCTCACCCACACATCGTCGCCCTTCATCGTCGCGCCTTGGCGCAGGTCGGCGCCGTAGCCGTACTCCTTCGCGCCGTGCGCGAAGAATGGCCCGAGCACCGTGGCCTCGGTGGCGCCGGGCGCGGTCTTGTGGTTCAGCGCCACCACCATCATCGAGAGCCCCAGCACGTCGGAGAGCAGGATGAACTCCTGGCGCTTGCCGTCGCACTTGGCGCCGACCGCGGTCAGGAACTTGATGCCCTCGAACCACTCCTCCTCGGTGAGATGCACTTCGCGCGCGAACGCGTGCGCGTGCTTCACCAGGCTGGTCATGATTTCCCGCAGGCGCGGATTCTTGGTCTTCTTCAGCCGCGCGACGACTTCGTTGGTCAGCGTGTCTTCGTTGAACTGGCGCATTCATCCCTCCTCGGATGCGTTGGATCCATCTTCGCGGAGTGTATTATCAAACGCAGCGTGAAACTCGTGACGTTTCGGCTCGCGGCGGGCAGAGCGGGGCGCGACTCCGTGCCGGGTGCCCTGATCGACGGCGGGCGCAAGGTCGCGGCCCTGCCGGGCTTCGCCAGCGTGCTCGAGATCGTCGAGGGCGGCCAGAACGCGCTGGACCGTGCCCACGAATCGATCAAGCGCTCGCCCACCGTGCTCGGCGTGGGCAACGTCACCCTGCTCGCGCCGATCCCCCATCCGCCCCAGATGCGAGATTTCCTCTGTTTCGAGAAGCATCTGCTGCAAGCCTTCCGCGCCATTGGGAAGAATCCGCCGCAGGCATGGTACGAGCGGCCGATCTTCTATCACCCGAGCCGCTTCTCGGTGTGCGGCCCGGATGCCGAGGTGCCCTGGCCGGCCTACACCGAGCGCCTGGATTTCGAGCTGGAGTTCGGCTGCTACATCGGCAAGCCCGGCAAGGACATCCCGCAGGCGCGGGCGCGCGAGCACATCTTCGGCTACACCATCTTCAACGACTTCTCGGCGCGCGACGAGCAGGCCCGGGAAATGGCCGGCCAGCTCGGCCCCGGCAAGGGCAAGGACTTCGACAACGCCAACGCCATGGGCCCGTGCCTGGTCACCGCCGACGAGCTGGGCGATGCCTATCGCCTGGAGATGGCGGTGCGGGTGAACGGCGAGGAGTGGGGCCGCGGCAACTCGCGCGACATGCACTGGAAGTTCGAGGACTGCATCGCGCATGCGTCGCGCTCGGAGACCCTGCATTCGGGCGAGTTCTTCGGCTCCGGCACGGTGGGCAACGGCTGTGGCCTCGAGCACATGAAGTTCCTGAAGCCCGGCGACGTGGTCGAGCTGGAAGTCGAGGGCATCGGCATCCTGAGAAACAGAGTGGTCAAATGAAAGTTGCGATGGTTACCGGTGCTGCCAAGCCCGACAGCATTGGCCACGAGGTCGCGCTGCGGCTACTGAAGGAGGGCATGCAGGTCGTGGTCGCCGACCTGTACGAGGAAGGCTTCCCGTCGCTGCGCCAGTGCACCTGCCTTCGGTGCGACGTTTCGGATCCGGATTCGGTCCAGGCCGCGATGGACGCGGTCATCTCCCGGTTCCGAAGGCTCGATGTCCTCGTCAACTGCGTCGGCGGCAGCTGGGGCATCACGCGCAAGGACCTGCTCGCCTCGCCGCCGCTCGGCTTCCGCGGCCTCACCAACTGCTCGCTCGACGACTGGCGCACCATCGTCGCCGCCAACCTCGACTCGGTGTTCTACTGCGCGCGCGCGGCCGCGCCGCACCTGAAGAAACAGGGCGGCGCGGTCGTCAACGTCGCTTCGGTCGCGGCGCGCAGAGGCATTCCGCCGGGCTCCGAAGGCTCGAGCGGGCCCTACGCGGTGGCCAAGGCCGGCGTCATGGGCCTCACGCGCCAGCTCGCGCTCGAGCTCGGGCCGTTCGGCGTGCGCGTGAACTGCGTCGCGCCGGGCGTGATCGCGAGCGGCAGGCTGAAGCGCGTGATGGCGCTTACCGGAAAGGAGCGCGGACCCGAAGGACCGCTCGCGACCATTCCGATGGGAAGGGTCGGCACCGTGGATGAATGCGCCGCGCTCATCGTCGCGCTTTGCACCGACGACACTTCGTACATGACGGGCGTGACGGTCGACGCCAACGGCGCTTCGTATGCCGCTTGAGGGCCTGAAGGGCCGCCGGGCGCTCGTCACCGGCGCCGCGAGCGGCATCGGGGCCTCGATTGTCCAAAGGCTCAAGCACGAAGGCATCGAAGTGCTGGCAACGGATATTCATCCCGCCGGTGGCTTGATTGCCGCGGATCTGACCGACGCCGACGACGTCGAGAAGCTTTCGGCGCAAGCCGGCACGCCGGACTTCCTGATCAACGTCGCGGGCGGACCGGCGGCTCCGACGCGAAGCGAGACGCTGCCGGCGATTCCGGGCGCGATCGCGCTCGAGGATGTGAAAGAGAAGGACTGGAACGCGGTGATCGCCGCGAACCTGACGACGGCGTTCCTCGTGTGCCGCGAGTTCGCGCCGCGCATGAAGGCGCGCAGGTTCGGCCGCGTCGTCAATTTCGCCTCGATCGCGGCGCGCCGCGGCAGCGACCGCGTCGGCGTGCACTACGCCGCGGCGAAGGGCGGGATCATCGGCCTGACCAAGACGCTCGCGCTTGAGCTCGGCCCACACGGCATCACGGTGAACGCGATCGCCCCGGGATTCATCAAGACGCCGCGCATCGCGGCCGCCGAGTGGGGAAACGCCACGCCGGCCTTTATCAATTCCTTACCTTTGCAGCGCGCGGGAAAGCCCGACGACATCGCCGGCGTGGTGGCGATGCTTTGCTCGGAGGCCGGCGGTTACGTCTCGGGCGCCACGATCGACGTGAACGGCGGCTGGTACATG
>DASRIR010000129.1:0-2075 GCA_035649875.1 Burkholderiales bacterium
GACGAGCTGCCGCAGTTCATCAACGTGCTGCAGGGGCGCATGAGCGTGGTCGGCCCGCGCCCGCACGCGGTCGCGCACAACGAGCTCTACCGCAAGCTGATCCGCGGCTACATGATCCGCCACAAGGTGAAGCCCGGCATCACCGGCCTCGCCCAGGTGAACGGCCTGCGCGGCGAGACCGACACCGTCGAGAAGATGAAGGCGCGCATCGACTACGACCTCGCCTACCTGCGCAACTGGTCGCTGCTGCTCGACCTGCAGATCATCCTGAAGACGGTGGTGGTGGTCCTCGGAAAGGACAAGAATGCGTATTGAACAACCCTGGTATCTGCTCCCCGCGGCGGCGATCGCGCTGCTGATCGTGCTCCTCGGCAGCACGGCGTACACCCTGGCGCAGCCCTGGGACACGCTGTGGAATTTCCTTGCATACGCGGCGCTCACGCTCGTGCTGTGGATCGCCACCGACGGCAACCGTGCCTGGCTGGTGCCCGGCGCGGTGATGTTCCTCGGCGCGTGCATGGCGGACCTCGCCGCGGCCGTCCCGGCCGCCGTGGTCACCGCCGGCGCGCTCTCGTTCCTGCAAGGAAAACCGGCATGTGCGGAATCGTCGCCGCGGTAGCGCGGCGCAACGTCGTCCCGATCCTGCTGGAGGGCCTGCGTCGCCTGGAGTACCGCGGCTACGACTCCGCCGGGGTGGCCGTCATCAATAGCGGGCTCGAGCGTGTTCGCAGCACCGGGCGCGTTGCCGAGCTGGCAAGACTCGCGCTCGGTCTGCAGGGGCAGATCGGCATCGGCCACACGCGCTGGGCCACGCACGGCGTGCCCTCCGAGCGCAACGCCCACCCGCACGTCAGCGGCGGCATCTCGGTCGTGCACAACGGCATCATCGAGAACCACGCGCTGATTCGCGCGCGGCTCCAGGCCGCGGGCTACGAGTTCACCTCGGACACCGATACGGAAGTGATCGCGCACCTGATCCATTCGTATTCAGCCCCGGGCCTGTTCGAGGCCACGCGAAAAGCGGTGCAGGATCTCAAAGGCGCGTACGCCATCGCGGTGATCGGCGCCGACGACCCCTCGCGCCTGGTCGTCGCGCGCATGGGCGCGCCGCTGCTGCTCGGCATCGGCGAGAACGAGAACTTCGCGGCCTCCGACGCTTCCGCCCTGCTCCAGGTCACGCGCAACATCGTGTACCTCGAGGAGGGCGACTGCGCCGAGCTCACGCTGCAGGCGCTGCGCATCGTGGACGCGCGCGGCCACGTGGTGCAGCGGCCGCTGCATGTCAGCCAGCTCGCCGCGGACGCGATGGAGCTCGGCAGCTACCGGCATTACATGCAGAAGGAGATCTTCGAGCAGCCGGCGGCCGTGTATGCGACTTTGCAGGAGCAACTCGCCGACGACACGCTGCTCAGGAGCGTCGATGCCGTGCTGATCCTCGCCTGCGGCACCAGCTACCACGCGGGCATGGTGGCGCGCTACTGGATGGAAAGCATCGCCGGAATTCCGTGCACGGTCGAGATCGCGAGCGAATACCGCTACCGCGAGACGGTGCCGAACCCGCGCGCGCTGGTGATCGCGATCTCGCAGTCGGGCGAGACCGCCGACACGCTGGCCGCGCTCGAGCACGCCAGCAGCCTCGGGCAGCGCACCACGCTCGCGGTCTGCAACGTGCCGGAGTCGGCGCTCGCGCGCAAGGCGGCGCTGCGCTTGCTGACGCGCGCCGGGCCCGAGATCGGCGTCGCCTCGACCAAGGCGTTCACCTCGCAGCTCACCGCGCTGCTGCTGCTCGCGGTGAAGCTGGCGGGCATCCGCGGGCGCATCCTGCCGCACCAGCAGGCGCAGATCGTCGACCGGGTGCGCGAGCTTCCGGCGGCGGTCACCGACGCGCTGCGCACCGAGCCCGAGATGGCGGCGTGGGCGGCGAAGTTCGCGCAATGCGAGCACGCGCTGTTCCTCGGGCGCGGGGTGCATTACCCGATCGCCATGGAGGGCGCGCTCAAGCTGAAGGAGATTTCGTACATCCACGCCGAGGCCTACGCGGCGGGCGAGCTCAAGCACGGCCCGCTCGCGCTGGT
>DASRIR010000130.1:0-17358 GCA_035649875.1 Burkholderiales bacterium
CTGGGCGGCGACGGGCAGGTGACGCTCGGCCAGGTCGTGGTGAAGGGCGGCGCGCGCAAGGTGCGCCGCCTCTACCAGGACCGCATCCTCGCCGGCTTCGCAGGCGGCACCGCCGATGCGTTCACGCTCTTCGAGCGCTTCGAATCCAAGCTCGACAAGCACCAGGGCAACCTGATGCGCTCGGCGGTCGAGCTCGCCAAGGACTGGCGCACCGACCGCGTGCTGCGCCGCTTGGAGGCAATGCTCGCGGTCGCCGACAAGGAGCGCTCGCTCATCATCACCGGCTCGGGCGACGTGCTCGAGCCCGAGTACGGCATCCTAGCGATCGGCTCGGGCGGGCCCTATGCGCAGGCGGCGGCGCGGGCCTTGCTGGAGAACACGCAAGCTTCCCCCCGGGAGATCGTCGACAAGGCGCTCGCGATTGCCGGTGACATCTGCATCTACACGAATCAGCAGAGATCGATCGAAAGCCTGGAGTGAGCGGCCTCGTTTCCGTCATGACGCCGCAGGAGATCGTGCACGAGCTCGACAAGTACATCGTCGGGCAGGGCCGGGCGAAGCGCGCGGTGGCCATCGCGCTGAGAAATCGCTGGCGCCGCCAGCAGGTCGCCGAGCCGATGCGCACCGAGATCACGCCGAAGAACATCCTGATGATCGGGCCCACCGGCGTGGGCAAGACCGAGATCGCGCGGCGCCTCGCGCGGCTCGCGGACGCGCCCTTCATCAAGGTCGAGGCGACCAAGTTCACCGAGGTGGGCTACGTCGGGCGCGACGTCGACACGATCGTGCGCGACCTGGTCGAGATCAGCCTCAAGCAGACGCGCGAGCAGGCGATGCGCCGCGTGCGCACGCGGGCGCAGGATGCGGCCGAAGACCGGATTCTCGACGTGCTGGTCGGGCAGAGGGCAGGCGACGCCGACAACCCCACCCGCCAGAACTTCCGCAAGAAGCTGCGCGAAGGCGAGCTCGACGAGCGCGAGATCGACATCGAAGTGGCGCTCAGCCAGCCGCAGATGGAGATCCTCGCGCCGCCGGGAATGGAGGAGCTCACCTCGCAGATCCAGGGCATGCTTTCGGGGCTGGGCGGCGGCCGGCGGCGCCTGCGGCGCATGAAGATCCGCGAGGCGGCGCAGATCGTCACCGAGGAGGAAGCGGCGCGCCTGGTGAACGACGACGAGCTCAAGGCGCGCGCGCTGGCGAACGCCGAGCAGAACGGCATCGTGTTCCTCGACGAGATCGACAAGATCACCAGCCGCGGCGAGATGGCGGGCGCCGACGTCTCGCGCCAGGGCGTGCAGCGCGATCTTCTGCCGCTCGTCGAGGGCACCACGGTCTCGACGCGCTACGGCATGGTGAAGACCGACCACATCCTGTTCATCGCCTCGGGCGCGTTCCACCTCGCCAAGCCCTCCGATCTCATCCCGGAACTGCAGGGCCGCTTCCCGATCCGCGTCGAGCTCGACCCGCTCTCGGTGGACGACTTCGAGCGCATCCTGGTGTCGACCGACGCCAGCCAGGTGAAGCAGTACCAGTCGCTGCTCGCCACCGAAGGCATGACCGTCGACTTCCGCCCGCAGGCGATCCGGCGCATCGCCGAGCTCGCCTTCCAGGTGAACGAGAAGACCGAGAACATCGGCGCGCGGCGGCTCTACACCGTGCTGGAGAAGCTGCTGGAGGAGATTTCCTTCGAAGCCGGCAAGCGAGGGCCGGGCACGGTGACGATCGACGCGGCCTACGTCGACGCGCGCCTGGCAGATCTCGCGAAGAACGAGGACTTGGCTAGGTTCGTTCTTTGAGCTCTTGTTCGAGGCATGCGCGGCATAGGCACGCGCGGCCCGCAACCGGGGTCAGCGGCGGCAGGCTCGCGCACCAGCAGTCGGCCTCGTCCTTGCCACAGCGGAAGGGCGCGCCGCAGCGCGCGCATTGCTCAAGAGGCTTTTGATCCAAGCTGGCGCACGGCCCGGCGCAGGAAATCCATCTGCTTCTTGAAGTTGGTGCAGCCGTCGCAGATCGCGAGGTGCATGCGCAAGGCCACGCGCCGGCCAAGCGGCAGCCGGCGGTCAAGGCCCTCGGACACGAGGCGACTCGCTTCTTTGCACGAAAGCATCATCGCTTTCCGAACCATTCCTTTTCGAGGCACTCGCGCAACGCCATGCGCGCGCGATACAGCAGCACCCAGCAGTGCGTCGGGGTGACGGCGAGTTCCTTACAGATCTCCCCGGTTTCCAGGCCGAGGTGCTCGCGCATCAGGAAGGCCTGCGCGGTCTTTTGCGGCAGCCGCTCGAGGCAGGCTTCGAGCGCGGCAAAGAAACGCTTCTGCTCGAGCGAGGCGTCGGGATCCGACCACGCCCCGGGCGGATCGACCCAGTGCCCATCCGCGGCGAAGAGCGCGTCGAGCTCGTCGGCATCCGCGCCCGCCGGGAGCGCGTCGCGGCTCTGGCGCCGGATGGAATCGATGATCTTGTGCTTGAGGATCGCGGTGAGCCACGTGCGCAGGTTCGCGCGGCCCTGGAAACTCGCCTCGCCGGCGAGCGCGGCGACCAGCGTCTCCTGCACCGCATCCTCCGCCGCGTGCGCGTCGCGCAGCTGCAGGCTCGCGTACCGCAGAAGGTAGCTCCGCTCGCGTTGGATGCGGGAGCGAAAGTCGTCCATGGGGGCTGCCTTGGATTTTACAAGGGGCTTGAAATGCCCCGGCGTGTCCCTACCTTTCCGGTACGACTTAGCAAGGAGACGCAACATGGCCAACATTACCCGTTTCGACCCCTTCAACGAGCTGGTCGATGACCTGTTCAAGGGCTTCTTCGTGCGCCCGGTTTCCTACGACGGCCGCGGCGAAGCGCTGCCGCGCATGAAGGTGGACATCGCCGAGAAGAACGGCGCCTATACCGTCACCGCCGAGCTGCCCGGGGTCAAGAAGGACGACATCCAGGTCACAATCGACGGCGCCGAGGTCACCCTCGCGGCGCAGGTGAAGCGCGAGAAAGAGGTGTCGCAGGACGAGCGCGTGCTCCACACCGAGCGCAGCTACGGCAAGGTATCGCGCAGCTTCACGCTGCCGCAGGAAGTGGACGAGGCCAAGGCCGAAGCCAAGTTCCGCGACGGCGTGCTCGAGCTCACCCTGCCCAAGAAAGCAGCCGCGGCGCGCAAGCAGGTCACGATCCAGTAGGTTTTTCTGTAGCATAGGGGGCGTTCAATGAACGCCCCTTTCAACCATTCACCGGAAGCCGCCGAGAAGGCGCGCATCCTGGCCGAGGCGCTGCCCTACATCCAGCGCTTCCACGGCCGCACGATCGTCATCAAGTACGGCGGCAACGCCATGACCGACGAGGTGCTGAAAAGCTCCTTCGCGCGGGACGTGGTGCTGCTCAAGCTGGTCGGCATGAACCCGGTCGTGGTGCACGGCGGCGGGCCGCAGATCGAGCAGCTGCTTGCCCGGCTGGGCAAGAAGGGAGAGTTCGTCCAGGGCATGCGCGTGACCGACGCCGAGACCATGGACGTGGTGGAGATGGTGCTCGGCGGCCAGGTCAACAAGGAAGTGGTGGAGCTGATCAATCAGGCCGGCGGCAAGGCGGTGGGCCTCACCGGCCAGGACGGCGCGTTCATCCACGCGCGCAAGCTGACGCTCGCTTCCAGCGACAACGGCAAGGTCGACCTCGGCCAAGTGGGCGAGATCGAGTCGATCGACCCTGCGGTGATCGAGGCGCTGGAGAAGGGTGGCTTCATCCCGGTCGTCGCGCCGATCGGTACCGGGCGCGATGGCACGACCTACAACATCAACGCCGACCTGGTCGCGGGCAAGCTGGCCGAGGTGCTGCGCGCCGAGAAGCTGGTCGTGCTCACGAATACCCCGGGCGTGCTCGACAAGAACGGCAAGCTGCTGACCGGCCTGACCCCGAAGAAGATCGACGACCTGGTGGCGAAGGGCGTGATCTCCGGCGGCATGCTGCCGAAGATCGGCTCGGCGCTCGACGCCGCGCGCAGCGGCGTGAAAAGCGTGCACATCATCGACGGCCGTGTTCCCCACGCCCTGCTGCTCGAAGTGCTGACCGACCAGGGCGTCGGTACTCTGATCCGCAGCAAATAGCGGGTGCGCATCGCGAGGCTGCCGCCCTCGCGGCGGGTCTGGATTTTCGACCTCGACAACACGCTGCACAACGCGCGCGCGCGCATCTTCCCGTCGATGCACGAGAAGATCAATCAGTATCTGCAGCGCTACTACGGCGTCGATCAGGCGGGCGCCAACGCCATGCGCGAAGGCTTCTGGCGCCGCTACGGCACCACCCTCGACGGGTTGATGCGCCATCATGGCGAGCATCCCGCGCGCTTCCTGCGGGAGACGCACGCCTTTCCGGAGCTCGCCGACATGGTCGAGCACGAGAACGCGTTGCGCCATGCCCTGGACCGGCTGGGCGGGCGCAAGCTCGTCCTGTCGAACGCGCCGCGCCACTACGTCGAGGAGGTGCTGCGGGTGATCGGCATCGGGCGCTACTTCGACGCGGTCTATACCATCGAGGACGCGCGCTACCGCGGCAAGCCTGCGGCGAGCGCCTTCCATGTCCTGTTGCGCAAGCATCGCCTCGATCCGCACCGCTGCGCATTCATCGACGACCTGCTCGGCAACCTGCGCGCCGCGCACCGCCTGGGCATGTCCACCATCTGGGTGAGCCCGGTCGGGCGCCGCGTGCCGTTTGTGGATTTGCGCATATCCTCGGTCACGGAACTGCCGCGTAGAATCAGGCCTTAATGCCCCGCGCCAAAGGCGAACGCCGGCTCGAGATCCTGAAAGCCCTCGCGCAGATGCTCGAGGCGCCGAAGTGGGAGCGCATCACCACCGCCGCGCTCGCCGAGAAGCTCGGCGTTTCCGAGGCCGCGCTCTACCGCCACTTCGCTTCGAAGGCGCAGATGTACGAGGGGCTGATCGAGTTCATTGAGAGCTCGGTCTTTACTCTCGCCAACAAGATCAGCGAGGACGAGGCCGACGGCCGCCAGCAATGCGAGAAGCTCGTTGAGATGCTGCTCGCCTTCGCCGAGAAGAACCCCGGCATGGTGCGGGTCATGACCGGCGATGCCTTGGTCGGCGAGCACGAGCGGCTCCAGGCGCGCATGAACCAGTTCTTCGAGCGCTTCGAGTCGACCCTCAAGCAGTCGCTACGCGTGGCCTCCGACGGCGACGCTGCCGGACGGGCGGGCGCGCTACTGCGCTACGCGCTCGGCTGCCTGCATCAGTACGCGAAAAGCGGCTTCGCGAAGAAGCCGACCGAGAACTTCAGCGCCCAGCGGCGCTACTTGCTCTCCTAAGGGATCAGCGACACACCCTGCATTCGGCGTCGCGCGGCACCCTGGCGCTGCGCCATTCGCCTGACTTTGCGTCGATGTTCTGCACGCGGCTTGCCGCTTGCTCTCCAATCCCCACGATCAGCTTCAGGGCTTCGAGCGCCTGCGCCGAGCCCACGATGCCAGTCAGCGGGGCGAATACACCCATCGTCGAGCACTGCACCTCTTCGACCTCGGCGTCTTCCGGAAAGAGGCAGGCGTAGCAAGCGGCTTGCGGCTTGCGCAGGTCGAACACCATGAGCTGGCCGTCGAAGCGGATCGCCGCGCCGGAAACCAGCGGCCGCCGATGCTGCACGCAGGCGCGATTGAGCGCGTGCCGGGTCGCAAAGTTGTCCGAGCAGTCGAGGGCGACATCGGCTTCGGCGACCAAGGCGGAGAAATCCTGCACCCGCTGGTGGAGCGGCGCGACCGCGACATCGGGATTCACCGCGTTCAGCGCCGCCCGCGCGGCCTCGACCTTTATTGCGCCGACCGACTCGGTGCGGTAGAGGATCTGTCGCTGCAGGTTGGTGAGATCGACCTTGTCGGAGTCGGCGAGGGTGAGGCGGCCGATACCGGCCGCGGCGAGGTAGAGCGCCGCCGGGCAGCCAAGGCCGCCGGCGCCGACGATCAGCGCACGCGCGGCGCGCAGCTTCTCCTGCCCCTCGATCCCGATCTCGGGGAGCAGGATGTGGCGGCTATACCGGAGAAGCTGCTGGTCGTTCAGTTCGGCTTGGTTTGCGCCACGGTCGGCGCCTGGCTCTTCACCGGCTCGCCCTTGAGGAAGGCGATCGCCTGCGTGAGCTGGAAGTCTTCCTTCGAGCCGAGCTCGGTCGGCTTGACCTCGGCGGGCGTGGCGGGCGGCTTGGTGCGTGTCACCGTCGATTCCTTCTTCTCCGGCAGCTTGCCGTTCTCGAGGTGGCGCTGCAGGTCGGCCTCGCGCACGCGCACCAGCGTGTCGCTCGGGTCCTCGACCAGGATGTCGGGCGTGATGCCGAGCGCCTGGATCGAGCGCCCGCCGGGCGTGTAGTAGCGCGCGGTGGTGAGCTTGATCGCGGTGTTGTTGCCGAGCGGCATGATGGTCTGCACCGAGCCCTTGCCGAAGGTCTGCGTGCCCATGACCTTCGCGCGCTTGTGGTCCTGCAGCGCGCCGGCGACGATCTCGGAGGCGGAGGCGGAGCCGCCGTTGACCAGAACCACCATCGGGACGTTCTTCGCCGCTGCCGGCAGGTTGCGCAGCACATCGTCGCCGCGGCGCGCGTAGTCCTCGGGGTTGGCGTAGAACTTCTTGCGCGCGTCTTCGGCACGGCCGTCGGTCGACACGATCAGCGACTTCGCCGGCAGGAACGCGGAGGAGATCGCGACCGCGCCGTGCAGCAGGCCGCCGGGGTCGTTGCGCAGATCGAGCACCAGGCCCTTGACCTGGCCCTGCTTGAACAGGCCGTCGAGGTGCTTCACCAGGTGCTCGGCGGTCGCTTCCTGGAATTGCGACACGCGGACCCAGGCGTAGCCCGGTTCCATCATCTTCGACTTGACGCTCTGCACGCGGATGATGGCGCGGGTGATGGTCACGATCATCGGCGCGGTCTCGCCCTTGCGCGTGATGGTGAGCGTGATCTGCGTATTCGGCTTGCCGCGCATCTTCTTCACGGCGTCGTTCAGCGTCATGCCCTTCACCGGCGTGTCGTCGAGCTTGATGATCAGGTCGCCGGGCTTGATGCCGGCCTTGTGCGCCGGCGTGTCCTCGATCGGCGAGATCACTTTGACGAAGCCGTCCTCCATGCCGACCTCGATGCCCAGGCCGCCGAACTGGCCCTGGGTGCCGACCTGCAGCTCGCGGAACGCCTCGGCGTCGAGGTACGACGAATGCGGGTCGAGGCCCGTGAGCATGCCGTTGATCGCTTCGGTGATGAGCTTCTTGTCCTCGACCGGCTCGACGTAGTTGGTCTTGATGGCGCCGAATACGTCGGTGAACGCGCGCAGCTCCTCGATCGGGAGCGAAGTGCGCGTCGCGCGGTCGGCGATGGCCTGGAAATTCAGGCTGATCAATACGCCGGCGACCGCGCCGACGACCATGAATCCGATGTTGCGAAGCCTGGTGTGCATGTTGCTCGCTTTATTTCAGCTTGACCCAGGACAGCGGGTCAAAGGCGCGGCCCAAGTGCCGCATTTCAAAGTATAAGCCCGTTTGCTCGTTGCCACCGCTCGATCCGGTCAGGGCGATCGGCTCCCCCGGTGCCACCACGTCGCCCAGCTCTTTCAGCAGGGAATCGTTGTTGGCGTAGATCGAGAGGTAGCTCTCGCCGTGGTCCACGATAAGCAGATTGCCGAAACCGCGCATCCAGTCGGCATAGACCACCTGGCCCCTGGCGATCGAGCGCACCGCCTGTCCCTGCGGAGCGCGGATGAACACGCCTTTTGCCTCCGTCCCCGCCGCTCCCCTTGGAGTGCCGAAGCGCTGGGTCAGTTCCCCCCGAACCGGCAGAGCGAGCTTACCGCGCAGGGCGGAAAACGCGCCTTTCGCGGACAAAAAATCACCGCGCCCGATCGCCTCGACGATGCGTGCGAGGCGCGCCTCGTCGGCCTTCAGCACGCGTATTTCCTTACGATTCTTGCGGATATCGACGGCGAGGCTTTGCAGCACGCGCCGGCGCTCCTGGCGCTCCCTGAGGACTTTGTCACGATCGGCGCGGCTCGCCTGCTCGATGCCGCGCAGGCGCTCGGCGCGGCTCGTCGCCTCGCGCGCGAGCCGCTCGAGCTCGGCGATCGCCGCGCGCTGCTCGGCGAGGAGGCCGGCCGCGGCGCGCGACAGATGCCCGAGGTAGTGCAATTTGCGACCGAGCTCGGCCGGATCGTTGCCGGAGAGCGCCACGCGCAGCGGATCGGGGACGCCGCCCGCGGCCCATGCGACCAGCATGCGCTCGATCGCCGCCTCGCGGCTCGCGACCTGCGCCTGCAACGCGCGACGCTGCTCGCCGATTTTCGCGGCTTCGGCGCGCACCTCGCGCGCCTCGGCGGCGAGGCGCGCGAGCGCGCGGTTCGCTTCCGAGATCGCGCGCTCCGAACTGCGCAGCGCGTCGCGCGCTTCGCGTTGCGAGCCTTCCTTTCTCTCCAGATCGCGGTTGAGGGCCTCGATGCGCCCGCGCAGCGCTTTCAGGTTTTCTTCTTGAGTCGCTCCCCAGGCCGGGGCGGCCGCGAGGCCGAGCACGAGAAGCGCGACGCCGGTCAGACCTTCACTTTCCCTTGTGAGGCGACCGAAGCTACGCGGCGCGCCACTTCGTCCGGATCGCCCAGGTAGTAATGGCGTTGGGGCTTGAGCGAATCATCGAGCTCGTACACGAGCGGTATGCCCGTTGGAATGTTCAGGCCGACGATTTTCTCATCCGAGACATTGTCCAGGTGCTTGACCAGCGCACGCAGCGAGTTGCCGTGCGCGGCGACCAGCACGCGCTTGCCGGTACGCACCTCGGGCGCGATCGTCCCCTGCCAATAGGGCACGACGCGGGCCACGGTGTCCTTGAGGCACTCGGTCAGCGGCACCTTGATTCCGGCATAGCGCGGATCCCGGCCCTCGTAGCGAGGATCGTCGGACTTGAGCTCGGGCGGCGGCGTGTCGTAGCTGCGGCGCCAGACGAGCACCTGCTGCTCGCCGAACTTCGCCGCCATCTCGGCCTTGTTGAGCCCCTGCAACGCGCCGTAATGGCGCTCGTTCAGCCGCCAGCTTTTTTCCACCGGCAGCCACATCTGGCCGAGCTCGTCGAGCGCGATCCACAGCGTGCGGATCGCCCGCTTGAGCACCGACGTGAAAGCGAGGTCAAAGGCGTAGCCCTCGGACTTGAGCAGCTTGCCGGCGCCGCGCGCTTCGGCGCTGCCCTGGGTGGAGAGATCGACGTCGGTCCAGCCGGTGAAGCGGTTCTCCCGGTTCCAGTCGGACTCGCCGTGACGCAACAGCACGAGCTTCGGCATGCGCTTCATTATAATGACCGCCCCCGTGGATTTCGTGCGCAACAACCTCCTGCTGTTCGTCGTCGCCTTCGTGTCCGGCGCGATGCTGCTCTGGCCGCTCTTTCGCCGCAGCGCGGGCGGTCCCTGGGTCAATACGTCGGAAGCGACGCATCTCATCAACCGCGAGGACGCGCTGGTGGTCGACGTGCGCGAGCCGGGCGAATACGGCGGCGGCCATATCCTCGGCGCGAAGAACATGCCGATGTCGCGGCTGGGCGACGGCGGCGAGATCGCGAAGCGCAAGGAGCGCCCGCTCATCGTCTACTGTGACGGCAGCGAGCGCGCGTCGAAAGCCGTGGCGGCGCTGCGCAAGCAGGGCTACACGCGCGTGGTCAACCTGACCGGCGGCCTCAAGGCCTGGCAGCAGGCCGGCCTGCCGGTGGAAAAGTAATGGCCAAGGTCTTGATGTACGCCACCGCGGCGTGCCCGTTCTGCCAGTCCGCGGAGCGGCTGCTGCTCGCGAAAGGCGCCGAGATCGAGAAGGTCCGCGTCGACCTGGAACCGGCGCGGCGCGCCGAGATGAAGCATAAGAGCGGCCGGTACACGGTGCCGCAAATCTGGATCGGCGAGCGCCACATCGGCGGCTGCGACGATCTCTACGCCCTCGAGCGGCAGGGCAAGCTCGATCCTCTACTCAAGGTGAATCCATGAGCGAAGCGCAGGCCCCCCAGGCGACGTTCCAGATCGAGAAGATCTACGTGAAGGACGTGTCGCTCGAAATCCCGAACGCGCCGCAGATCTTCACGCAGCAGGCGCAGCCGCAGCTCGAAGTGCGCATCGACACCGGCGCGACGCCGTTCGCCGACGCCTATTACGAGGCCTCGGTGAGCGCTACGGTCACCGCCAAGGTCGGCGACAAGACCCTGTTCCTCGCCGAAGTCGTGCAGGCGGGCATCTTCCAGCTGCGCAACGTTCCCGCCGACGAGCTGAAGCCGCTCCTCGGCATCGCCTGCCCGACGATCCTCTTCCCCTATCTGCGCGAGGCGATCTCGGATCTCGTGAGCCGCGGCGGCTTCCCGCCAGTGCTGCTCGCGCCGGTCTCGTTCGAGGCGCTGTACATGCAGCGCCTGCAGCAGGAACAGCAGCAGCCAAGCGCGGACGCGCCGAAGATCGAACTCGCCCGGTGAAGCACGTCGCGGTGCTCGGCGCGGGCGCCTGGGGCACCTCGATTGCTTCGGTGCTCGCCGGGCGCCTCGAAGTCACGCTCTGGGCGCGCGACCCCGCGCAGGCCGAAACGCTCGCGCGCACGCGCCGCAACGAGCGTTATCTGCGCGGCTTCGAGATTCCGAACGCGGTGAACATCACCGCCCGTTTCGCCGATGCGGAGCGCGCCGATCTGTTTCTCGCCGCGACGCCGGTGTCCGGGCTAAGGGACGTCGTGACGCGAATCAGCCCGCAAAGCGCGCTCGTGTGGCTTTGCAAGGGCTTCGAGCAGGGCACGAGCCTCCTACCGCACCAGGTTGCCGAGCAGACCCTCGGCGCCGGCGCGCGGTTCGGCGCGCTCTCAGGGCCGTCTTTCGCGGAAGAGGTGGCGCGCGGGCTGCCATGCGCGCTCACGCTCGCCGCGCGGGACGCCGGCTTTGCGCGCGAGGCCGCGGCGCTGCTGCATGGCGGCAGGATGCGCGTTTACTACAGCGCGGACCTGATCGGGGTGGAGATCGGCGGTGCGGTAAAGAACGTGATGGCGATCGCCGCCGGCATCTCCGACGGCCTGGGCCTCGGCCATAACGCGCGCGCCGCGCTCATCACGCGCGGCCTGGCGGAGATCGCGCGCCTCGGCGCCGCGATGGGCGGCCACGCCGAAACCATCTTCGGCCTGACCGGCGCAGGCGACTTGATCCTCACCGCGACCGGCGACCTATCGCGTAACCGGCGGGTCGGATTGGAACTTTCGACCGGGAAAAAGCTGGACGCGATACTTGCTTCTCTGGGGCACGTCGCGGAGGGGGTCTACACCGCGCGCGAGGTCGCGAAGCTCGCCAAAGCGCGCAACGTCGACATGCCGGTAACCGACGCCGTAAATGCGGTTCTGCAGGGCACGCTAGCGCCCAAGGCGGCTGTTGAGCAGCTCCTCTCGCGCGATCCCAAGCGCGAGCGCTGACCACCCGTCAGCCCGCCGTCAGGCGCGCGCGATGGCGGATACCGGGGTTCTAGTTCGCGCCGACCCTTGCCGCCGGCGCCGGAGTCGGTGGCCGCGCCGCGCTATGAACCGGCGCCGAGGAAGCCGATCTGGCGCCAGGCTTCGAACACGACGACCGCCACGGCGTTCGATAGGTTGACGCTGCGGTTGCCGGCGAGCATCGGCAGCCGGAGCTGCATCGCGGGGGGAAATTCGTCGAGCAGGTTCTGGGTGAGGCCCTTCGTTTCCGCGCCGAACACGAACGCGTCGCCGACGCGGAATTCCACCTCGGCATAGTTGCGCCGGCCGCGCGTGCTGAGCGCAAACATGCGCCGGCCGTTCAGGGTTTTCTTCAGGTCTTCGTAGCTCGGGTGAACCAGCACGTGGGCAAACTCGTGGTAGTCGAGCCCGGCGCGCTTGAGCTGGCGGTCGTCCATGGTAAAGCCGAGCGGCTCGACGAGGTGCAGGCGCGAACCGGTGTTCGCGGCGAGGCGGATCACGTTGCCGGTGTTCGGCGGGATCTCGGGATGCACGAGGACGATGTGGAACATCAGTCGGCCGGGAAGGTGCGCGCCACCACCCAGTTGACCACGCGCGTGGCGCCGGCGCCTTTGAGGACTGCGGCCACTTCGTTCAGGGTTGCGCCGGTGGTCATCACATCGTCGACCACCGCGATGCTCTGCCCCGCGAGCGCTCGGGTGCAGCGGAAGGCGCCGCGCACGTTGCGCCGCCGCTCGGCATAGGGCAATTCCATCTGCGGCGGGGTGTCGCGGCTGCGCATGCAGAGCGCGAGGTCGAGCTTCGCGCGCGCGACATGGCGCGCGATCTCCACGGCGTGGTTGTAGCCGCGCTCACGCAAGCGGCTCTCCGAGAGCGGCACCGGCACCACGCAATCGATCTCATGGCTCGAGATCCTTTGGCAGAGCATCGCGCCAAGCAAGCCCGCGAGCGCGAGCTCGCCACGGAACTTGAGCGCGTGCACCAGCGCGTCGGCGGGAAACTCGTACGCCAGCGCGGCGACCGTGGCGTCGTAGTGCGGCGCCTCGCTCAGGCAGCGGCCGCAGGTCTCGCCGCGCGGCGATTCGAGCGCGCAGCGCGGGCAGCGCATAGGCGAAAGGCGAGGCAGGTCGGCATCGCAGGCAGCGCAGATCAGCTCGCGGGCGGCGCCGCGGCATAGGAAACAGACGCCGCCGAACAGCCGCCCGAACATTTTCCGCATGCTATCTTCCAGTCATGTGGACTGTAGCGCAGCTTGCCGCCGATCTGGCCGCGGGCCGCACCACGAGCCGCCGTCTCACGGAGCAGGCGCTCGAGCGCATCGGCGACCCGGGCGGCGAAGGCAAGCGCGCTTTTATCAAGGTGTACACCGAAAGCGCGCTCGCCGAAGCGGACTTCTCCGACCGGCTGCGCAAGGGCGGGGTGCGCCGCTCGCCGGTCGACGGATTGCCGGTGTCCCTGAAGGATCTGTACGACGTCGCCGGGGACGTCACCCGCGCCGGATCGAAGGTTCTCGAGATCAAGGCGGAGCACGATGCGGCCGCCGTGGCGCGCTTGCGCGCGGCCGGCGCGGTGTTCGTCGGCCGGACCAACATGGTCGAATTCGCGTTCGGCACGACCGGCATCAACCCCCACTACGGCACGCCGAGGAATCCGTGGGACCGCAAGACGGGCAGGATTCCCGGCGGCTCGTCCTCCGGCGCCGGCGTCGCCCAGGCCGACGGAATGTGCGTGATGGCGCTCGGCTCGGACACGCGCGGCTCGATCCGCGTCCCCGCGGCGTTCTGCGGTGTCACCGGCTTCAAGCCCACCACCCGGCGCGTGCCACGCGAGGGCGCGTTTCCGCTTTCCTATACGCTCGATTCCGTCGGGCCGCTCGCCAATTCAGTCGCCTGTTGCGCGGCCTACGACGCGATCCTCGCCGGCGAGCCGGTCGAGCCGCTGCCGGAGCTGACGGGGAAGGGGTTGCGGCTTCTCGTACCGAAGACCGAGGTGCGCGACGGTCTCGACCGCGAGGTCGAAGAGAGTTTCCAACGAGCGTTGGAGCGGCTCAAGCGGGCGGGCGCAATGGTCACCGAAACGCCGGTTCCGGCATTCGATCGCCAGAGCGAATACTTCAAGGGCGGCGGCTACGCCGGCGCCGAGGCGTACGCGATCCATCGCAAGAACGCGGAGCGGCTCGCCGAGTACGACCCGCGCGTGGCAAAGCGCGTGCTCCTCGGCAAGGATTTGAGCGCGGCCGACTACGTGGACTTCGGCCTGCTGCGCGCGCAGTTCCAGCGCGAGGTCGACGCGCTGATGGCGCCCTTCGACGCCTTTCTGCTGCCGACGATCCCGTGCGTCGCGCCGCCGATCGCGGAAGTCGACGCGAGCGACGAGGCCTACTTCCGCTGGAACATGCGCATCCTGCGCATCGTCGGGCTGGTGAACTTCCTCGACGGCTGCGCCGCCTCGCTGCCGTGCCACGCTGCGGGCGCGGCGCCGGTGGGGCTCATGGTCTGCGGCACGGCGATGAGCGACCGGCGCATCCTCGCGGTGGCCGCCGCAGTTGAAAAAATCCTTTCCGGGAATTGACCCGCGCGCCGCGCGCCGCCGCTTCGAGCGCGCCGCCGCCACCTACGACGAGTCCTCCCGGCTGGAAAGCGAGGTCGCGGCGCGCATGCTCGAGCGCCTGGACTACTTCAAGATCGCGCCGCGGCGCATCCTCGACGCCGCGAGCGGCCCCCCGCGTCGCGCACTGGGCAAGCGTTATCCCGGCGCCGAGGTCATCGCCTTGGATTTTTCGGCGGGGATGCTGCGCGCTGGAAAAAGGCAGCTTTTCGGGAGAAATCCTGCGCGCGTGTGCGGCGACCTGGGCCGGCTGCCGATTGCCGCCGGCGCAGTCGATTTCATCTGGTGCAACATGGCGCTGCACTGGCTCTCGGATCCGCTGCCGGCATTCCGCGAGTTCGCACGCGTGCTCGTGCCCGAGGGCTTGCTGATGTTCAGCACATTAGGTCCCGACACCTTGAAGGAGCTGCGCGCGGCGGCCGGCGAGTCGCGGGTGCATGCCTTCATCGATATGCACGACCTCGGCGACATGCTGGTCGCCGCCGGCTTCTCGGCGCCCGTCATGGACATGGAGCTGCTGCAGATCGAATACAAGGAGAGAACGCTTCTGGTCGACCTGCGCGCGAGCGGCCAGACCAGCGCGCGCGCGGACCGGCCGCGCGGCCTTGCGGGCCGCCGCCTTGCCGAGCGGCTGCGCGCGCGGCTCGGCTCGCGCGCAACGTTCGAAGTCGTGTACGGCCATGCGTGGAACGCCCGCAAGAGCGCTTCGGATGGCAAAACAGTTCGTGTTTTCAAGCGCATGCCTTGAGGCGCGCGATCCGGTTGTGTTACTTTCCGCTTTTCGGTGGACACCCCCCACTTCAGCCGGACTCTGAAGCGTAACTGCTCGATGTCCCCGGCCGGTCTGGCGAAGGTGTTCGCGGCGCTCGCGGTTCTGGTGCTCGCGATCGGCGCAGGGTTCGCCGCCGTGGGCGCGTGGCTGATCCTGCCGTTCGCGGGGCTCGAAGTCCTGCTGCTCGGCGCGGCGTTCGTGCTGTACGCGCGACACGCCGCGGACTACGAGCGCATCGAGGTCGAGTCGGGCCACGTCACGGTGGAGGTCGCCGAGGCTGGACGCAGCGCGCTGCACCGGATGGACGGCGCCAGGGTTTCGATGGAAGAAGGGCGCCTCGTGCTGCGCGACGCGCAAGAAGAACTAGAGATCGGCCGCCACCTCGGCGCCGAGGCGCGCGCCGAGCTCGCGGCTGAACTAGAAAAGAAGCTCATTCGGGGAAGGCTTACATGAAGGGTCTTGTTTCGCTGATCACCGGGCTCGCGGCCGTCGCCGCGTCCGGCACTGCCCACGCGGTCGCCTGGTACTTCCAGAGCCCGGCGTCGAAGATGGCCCAGGAGATCGACTGGCTGCACCAGGTGATCATGTGGATCATCGTGGTGATCTTCGTCGGCGTGTTCGGCTTCATGTTCTACGCCTGCTGGGCGCACCGCAAGTCGGTCGGCCACAAGGCGGCGCAGTTCCATGAGAACACGACGGTCGAGCTGCTCTGGACCGTGATCCCGGCGCTGATCCTCATCGTGATCGCGATCCCGGTCACCAAGGTGGTGATCTCGCAGAAGGACACTTCCGCCCCGGACCTTACGATCAAGGTCACGGGCTACCAGTGGAAATGGGGCTACGACTACCTGCGCGGCGAAGGCGAGGGCATCAGCTTCGTGTCGACGCTGGCCACGCCGCGCGATCAGGTCGAGGGCAAGGCTCCCAAGGGCGAGCACTACCTGCTCGAAGTCGACAACGAGCTGGTGGTGCCGATCGGCAAGAAGGTGCGCATCATTACCACCGCCGCCGACGTGGTGCACGCCTGGTGGATTCCCGCGATGGGCGCGAAGCAGGACGCGATCCCGGGGTTCCTGCGCGACACGTGGTTCCGCGCCGAGACGCCCGGCACCTACCGCGGCCAGTGCGTGGAGCTCTGCGGCAAGGAACACGGTTTCATGCCGATCGTGCTGCGCGTGGTTTCGGCCGAGGACTATTCCAAGTGGGTGGGCGAGCAGAAGAAGGCGCTGGCGGCGGCGGCCGACGATCCCGGCAAGACCTGGGACCTGAAGGAGCTGGTCGCGCGCGGCGAGAAGGTCTATGCGGCGAACTGCGTCGCCTGCCACCAGGCCTCGGGCCAGGGCATGCCGGCGATGAAGGCGCCGGCCCTCGCCAACTCCAAGTTCATCACCGGCCCCGAAGCGGCGCCGATCGACACGGTGCTCAACGGGCGCCCGAACACCGCGATGCAGGCGTTCAAGGGTCAGCTATCCGACACCGACATCGCTGCGGTCATCACCTATACGCGCAATTCCTGGGGCAACAAGGCGACCGACGTCCAGCCGGCGGAAGTCAAGGCAAGAAGGAAATAACTCAATGAGCGCAGTCGTCCACGATCACGATCACCCGCACGGCCACGGGCATGACCACGCCCACGGCCACGACCATCACCATGGTCCCTACGGGGGGGTCATGCGCTGGATCACGACCACCAACCACAAGGACATCGGCACGCTGTACCTCTTGTTCTCGTTCACGATGTTCCTCGTCGGCGGGGTGATGGCGCTGACGATCCGCGCCGAGTTGTTCCAGCCGGGGCTGCAGGTCGTCGATCCGGAGTTCTTCAACTCGATGATCACGCTGCACGGGCTCATCATGGTGTTCGGTGCGATCATGCCGGCGGCGGTCGGCTTCGCGAACTGGATGATCCCGCTCTTGATCGGCGCGCCGGACATGGCGTTCGCGCGGATGAACAACTGGAGCTTCTGGCTCCTGCCGCCGGCGGCGCTGCTGCTGGTGATCGCGCAGCTGGTGCCGGGCGGCGGCGCTGGCGTGGGTTGGACGCTGTATCCCCCGCTCACCATCCAGCAGGGCATGAGCATGGACCTGACGATCTTCGCGGTCCACATCCTGGGCATGTCCTCGATCATGGGGTCGATCAACATCATCACCACGATCCTCAACATGCGCGCACCGGGCATGACGCTCATGAAGATGCCGCTGTTCGTGTGGACCTGGCTCATCACCGCCTACCTGCTGATTGCGGTCATGCCGGTGCTGGCCGGCGCGGTGACGATGCTGCTCACCGACCGTCACTTCGACACGCACTTCTTCAACCCGGCCGGCGGCGGCGACCCGGTGCTGTTCCAGCACATCTTCTGGTTCTTCGGCCATCCCGAGGTGTACATCATCATCCTGCCCGCGATGGGGGTGATCTCGGAGGTCATCCCTGTCTTCTCGCGCAAGCCGATCTTCGGTTACAAGGCGATCGCGTTCTCCACCGTTGCGATCGGGTTCTACTCGATGCTCGTGTGGGCGCACCACATGTTCAGCGTCGGGCTCC